>NZ_JBSRZF010000003.1:0-398926 GCF_054057335.1 Pseudomonas sp. TE3786 | reverse complement strand
TGACTCTGGGTGATCAAGCCCGCATTGAGGCCAGCGGTGGTCAAGCCGTGTACGGGGGTGGTGGCGGTGGCCGGGTCGCGTTGTATTACGACACGCTCAGCCAAGGTTCCTTACTCACACAAGTGTGGGCCAAAGGCGGGCTATCGACCAACGCTCAAACCGGCGCAGCTGGGTCTATTTATCTGAAGAACACGAGCAACGGCACCGAAGACGTTGTATTCAATAACGATGGGGTCCCCATCAGTTCTCCTGGTGCGCTGCTGGATCTGAGCACGGGACCTAGCTACACGGGCTCGCTGCGTTGGAGCAATGTAATAGGAGAGATCAAAGGCGAAGTAGTTTTTGATCCCGACGGCAATCACGGGCAATTACTTCTCGAGAAGGCGACGCTTGCGATCGCAGGAGCGCACGCCTATGGCTCGGTCGTAGTGCGTACTAACTCATCACTCACGTCACCAGTTGGTAAGGCTCTGAATCTCATCGCTGACACGGTAGACGTGGACCCGACTTCCAAAATTGATCTGACGGGCAAGGGGGCCCCGGCCTCGCAAGAAGTTGGCTATCTCTCGGGCGGTAGCCATGGGGGACTGGGCGGGCGGTACAGCAGCTATACGACGAACCCAGTATTTGGGGATAAGCAAATGCCCACGACGTTTGGCGTCGGTGGCAGCCGAGGCGGCGACGCAGGTGCGTACGGTGGTGGTGCGCTCACGATGGTTGCGCGCGTACTTAAACTGGACGGCCAGCTACTTGCCAATGGCGCGACCTATACATCGAGTAGCAGTGGGGGTGGTGCAGGGGGCTCACTGTGGATCAGCGCCCAGCAACTGCTGGGAAGTGCCACGACCCGTATCCAGGCAGTCGGCGGAAACGGTACAGGTTCAGGCGGCGCCGGCGGCGGCGGCCGCATCGCCCTCTACCACGCAGGCATGCTGAACGTAGACGTCTTCTCTCAGATCAGCGTGGCGCCCGGCACCGGCTCCGGCACACCCGGCGTCGGCACGTTGCACCTTGAATACCGCATCGGTTCAACCGCGGTTCTGGGTACCAGCCTCGTCGATCTCACCAAGGATGAAGTCCAGCAATTCACCATCGACTTCAACAGCGCCGTTTCCCCTGCCTCTATCAGTTCAGAAACAGTCTGGGTCCAAGGCCCGACAGGTGCTGTGGCGTACGCCGCGATTAACCCAATCAACCCTGCCAAATACCTCTTTCAATTTACCGAGCCGCTGCCCGATGGCGAGTATGAACTGCGAGTAGCGGGCATCCGTTCCGCGCAAGGCCGGGGCATGGACCAAGACGGCAACGGTATCGAAGACGAGCCGAATGACATCTTCCTACGCAAGTTTGTCGTCGACCGTAGCTCACCCGAAGTCCCTCAAATTTCTGCGCCCCTTGTCGCTCCCGCCGTTAACGAACTGACAGTGCGTAAAACCACAATCATCGGTTCACGCGACGACAACACGGAAGTTCTAGTGGACGGTGTTAAGCGCGTGGTCTTGGGCAGTGGCGTATGGACTATTCCTGATTTCGCCCTAGCTGAAGGCAAAAGCGAGTTGCACGTTTCGATTCGTGATGCGGCTGGCAATGTGTCGCCAACGGCAGTAACACTGAAGTTTGACGTCGACAGCGTGAAGCCGAGCCTGAATCAGTCTTCGCACTCCGGAAGCATTCGTGAGGTGCCTAGCGCCATTTGGGTAACCTTCACTGAAGCAGGTAGCGGGCTGGATTTGGCCAAGAGTGGCATTACTCTCAAGCGCGCAGGCAGTACCTTGTCGGGACAATTGAGTCAGGACGCTAATAAACTCGTCTTGACTCCCTTCAGCCCGTTGTTAGAAGGCAGCTACAGCTACGACGTACGTCTGCAGGACAAATTCGGCAATCTCCAAACTGCGTCCTACAGCTTCACGCTCGACTACACGCCCCCAGTGGCAGTTGTCGTAAGTGCCTATCCGGCGGTAACCACTAGCGCCAAACAACGCTTTGCCGGTACCAAAGAAGCGGGCGCAGTCACGCGTATTCGTAGTGCGGCCGGCACTGTTCTGGCCACCTCAAGTACCAGCGGTACGACGTGGCAATTCGAGCTAACGCTAAGCCCTGGCGACAACCCGTTCACGGTCGACCAGACTGACGCCGCCGGCAACGTCAGCCCCGTAACGTCCTTCCAAATCCGTTTCGACGATCAAGCCCCTGGCCCCGTGGCGTTTACCGCCGAACCAAAAGGCAGCGGCACCTCTATAAAACTCTCCTGGCCAACCTACGACGAAGTCGCCAACGGCAACGACATCAAGGAATACCGGGTTTACAGCGCCGCAGCGCCATTCACCTCAGTTGCCAACGCGCAGTTACTGCAAACGGTTACCGCGGGAATCAAGCAACTGACCATCAGCGGTTTGGTGCGTGACGAGCAGCGTTATTACGCCATCGTCGCGGTGGATCAACAGGGCCTGCAGCAGGCCGCAGTTGCAGCGGTGGCAGTCACTCCTGACGACGTGGTCGCCCCAGAAGAAGCCGGTAATCTGAAGGTCGTACCTGGCGCGCAGAGCCTGGAAATCAGCTGGACTGCAAGCGCCAACAGCGCCACCGATTTGGCCGGCTACGCGCTGTATGTGGGCGCTGCGGGAGAGCAACGTATCAACCTGCCACTGGCAGATTTGAGCGGCGGTTTGCGCTATACACTGAGCAATCTACAGGCGGCCAACGCTTATCCATTGAAGCTCGTCGCGGTGGACAGCGACGGCAACGAAAGCGTCGGTGTGCGTAACCCTGGCGTCACCTGGCTGACCAACCCACAAGGTTTGGAAGTTGAAGGCTTTGCCAACCGTTTCGACGCGAAATGGCAAGCCGCTCAACCGGCAGCCGCGGTGAGTGCCTACCGTATCTATGTCGCAGATGCGCCCTTCAGCTCAGTGGTCGGCATGACCCCGCGTCTATCCCGCACCGCCGCACAACTGTCTGGGTCTGTTGCTGGCTTGCAGAACGGCCAGACCTACTATGTCGCCGTAACCGTTTTGAACACCTCGGGTGGCGAGAACTCTCAGGTTCAGGCAGTCAGCGTGACGCCATCGGCAGACACGGTTGGACCTGTGTTGAGCCAGTTGAATTGGAGCACGGCCACAGGCGTGACCGATCTTCTCGGCGGAGGTGATGTGGAGTCATTGGGCGAGCTGCTGTTGCAGGCCCGCGACGAGTCCGGTATCGCACGCATTGAAGTGAGCCTGGATGGGCAACCCCTGGGCCAAGCCTTGCAATCCTCCAGCGGCTATAAGCAAGCGCTCGATCTGACGCGTATCACGGACGGCGAGCATGTGTTGGCCATCAAACTGATCGACACACTGGATAACGCCACCGACGTAAGTGTTGAGCTGGATGTCGACTTGGACGCACCCGCCAAACCAACGCTGCGCCTACAGAACCCAGCCACTACGACCAACACGGCGCAACAGACGCTGGTGATTCGCGGACAAGTTGGGGCCAGTGCCCAGATCGAACTTAACGATAACCTGCTGCCGAGCGAAGTCAGCTTGGGCACTAGCGGTGAATCCCAAGTACCGGTGACCCTCAGCGAGGGGGAAAACCAGATCGTGGCGAAACTCCGTCACGCCAGCCGTACACGTTTCAGCGCAGAAAGTGTTCCGTTGAATGTGACCTTGGATACCACTCAACCGGACGCGCCCGCCGGCCTGCAAGCGCTCAGCAAAACACTGGGCGTCGTGCAACTGAGTTGGTCAGCGGTCAGCCAGGGCACGGCGGCTGGCTACAACGTCTACGTTGCCAGCCAACCGTTCACGCAAATCAACGAATCAGGCGTTACGCGAGTTAATACTTCAGCGCTTACGGCGCTCAGTTACACCCACAAACCAACCGCCGATGGCACCTACTACTACCGCGTGACGGCCGTAAACAAACTGGGTTCTGAAAGTGCGCTATCGGTGCAGAAGTCTGCTGTGGCAGACCGCGTGGTGCCGCAAGTTCTAGCCGTTACCTACAGCTCACAAGGCGCGGTTTCTGCTGATGGCCGCTTTGCGCCGGCGCGGGTCGATGTGCGCCTGCAAATGACCGAACCGTTGCGCAATGCACCATTCCTCAGTCTGGATGTGCCGGAGGGCGCTTCCATACCGGTGCGTATGACCCAGGCAGCAAACGATCCGCTGTACTACCAAGGCAGTTTCGATATCACCACCTCGTTGCCGTCCGGTTTGCTCTATGCGCGGGTATCCGCCTATGACGTCGTCGGTAACGAAGGCACCGATATCGGCCAAGGCAGAACCTTGCGCATCGATACCCAAGGGCCGGATGTGCAGCAGTTGTCCTTGCTGCCGGAGAGCCCGGTGGAAAACCTGGTTGCCAACAACCTGGGCCGTGAAGTGCAGGTGATTCTGCGCTTGAGCGAAGACCCGGTAGGCCAGCCGCAGCTTATTCCACAGCTCAACGGGACAGCGTTCGGCAGCCCAGTTGCCCTAAGCCTCGATGCTCAATCGAAGCCGGGTAGTCCGATTCTCACCGGTAGTTTCCGCGTACCGGTCGACGCCGGTAAACAACAGGTGGACTTGCTCGGTTTCGCCTATTCGGCAACAGATGACCTGGGCAACAAAAGCGAGCGTATCCAAGGGCGACGCGACTTCCAAGTATACCAAGGCAACTTGCCGCCGCTGGATATTCCGCAGGGGCTTACGGGTAAAGCGCTGTCCTCGGGGCGGGTTGCATTGGCGTGGAAGCCAGTGGCGGAAGTCTCGGTTTATCGACTGATGCGCCGAGCCGAGGCAGAAACAGCGTTCCGTGAATTGGCCCGCGTCCGTGATGCCAACTACGAGGACAACCTGCCCGTCGCAGCCCAGGTTGACGGCGTTTATTTCTACCAAGTCGCCAGTGTTCGCGAGCATGAAGGCAAAGAAGCCATAAGCCAGGCAAGCGAAGCGGTTCGTGTTGCAGTGGACAGCGAGGCTCCATCGGTGCCGCGCGAACTGCAGGCAGAAATGAACGGCGCAGGCGTGGTATTGCGTTGGCAGCCGCCTGTGGATGCCGGCACGTACACCTACAACCTGTACCGCGTAGATGCCGCTCAAGGTGAGCCAATCACCGTCGCTGGCATCACCGCACTGCAAACCAACATTCCCGAACTGATCGCCCTGGATAGCAAGCCTTCCGACACCGAACACGCTTACACCGTTACGGCGGTGGATGCGGCCGGCAACGAGTCTGCCCCAGCCGATAGCGCGTACCTGAACTCGGGTCTGCTGCCGGTCCGTGATCTGAAAATTACCCTGCGCGATGGCGAAGCACCGCTACTGCAGTGGGATCACAGCGGTAAAGATGTGGTCGGCTACAACGTGTATGTCGGGGCACAGGGCGCGGCCCAGAAACTCAACAGCCAACTTATCCAAACCAAGCAATACCAAGATGAAGGGCTGGCGTTGCCACTGGCAGTGGACCGTCGTTACCAGGTTACTGCCGTAGACGCGCAAGGCGTTGAAAGCGTGCCCCATGCCTTGCTGCTGCCCGCCCTGAGGGCGGAACTGCGCGCCGACCAACGTTTGCTGCGCGGCGTGTTCAACACGTTGCACTACCGCATCAGCAACAGCAGCCAGCAGGCGCTGACGCATGTTCGCTTGCGGGTGAACCTCGACGTCAGCGGCACGCTGCAACAGCACCTCTCCGACTACTTCGATGTGGCCGCTGCGGGCCTAAGTGAAGTGCCGGTGATCGTCGGCGGTTATCCGGAACTACCCGGTGTGGTGCCATTGAGCAGCGAGCTGGTCTATGCGCCGGCGGCGGGTGAAGAAGTGCTTATCCAGCACAATGAAACCGTGCAAGCAGGGGAGAGCGCCGTGCTGGTTCAACTGCTCGCCGATGACCTGACTCGCGGTGGCGTTGGCCAAGTCCGTTTGCGCCTTGAAAACCCTAGCGACGTGGCGACCGAACTGGTCACCGCCAAAGCCAGCGGCAGCCAAGCCTCAGACGAAATGCGCCTGGTACTGGAAGACCTGAAAGGCAACGTGCTGTCCAGTCAACCTATCAAGGCGTACCTCGGCAACGGGCTGGTCACTGTGCGTGACGGGCGTACCGTTGCACGTGTGGGCGCGCTCGATGTGCTGGAAACCGGCCCGTTCACTATCGACGTGCCCGCCGCAGCGCCAGACCAAGTGCGCCTGCGCCTGGAAGCCGACTACCTGCACTACCAAACCGGGTTACCCACTGAACTGAAGATTCGCGGCGTACGCAGCAGCCGTGAATTGACGTTGGTAGAAAGCCCGTACGTAGGCGAGCTGACCCAGGTGTCACCGCAGCAAGTGCAAGCCGGAGACAAAGTGACCATCACTGGCCGCGCCCTCAAGCGCGACACGAACCAGCCGCTGGCCGATGTCGAGCTAAGCGTGGTGCTCAACGTGCGCGGGTTCGAACGCGTGGTCAGTGTCACCACCGACGCACAAGGCGCCTTCACCTACGAACACCAAACCGAAGCGGATGAGTCCGGCACGTACCAGGTGTCCATCGTGCACCCTGGTATTTCCACGCGTCCGCAGCATGGTCAGTTCCTGGTTCAAGGCGCAGCGTTCTCGCCAGCCAATGTCACCACCCAGTTCCCACGTAACTACGAACAGGTGGTCACCGTGGTGGTCGATGCCGGCTACGACACCGCACTCAACAACCTGCGTCTGGAATACCTCAAACCAGCCGGCGCCACCGGCCTACCCACCGGCATCAAAGTGCAGCTCAGCCCCGCCATGAACCTGGCAGCGAAGAAACGCGGCAACCTCACCCTGCGCATAACCGGCGACAACAGCGCCGCCGCGAGTGGCCTGTTGGACTACCGCATTGTCGCCGACGGCCTGAGCAAATCCGTGGGGCAAACCCGCATCCAGTACAGCCTGGTCGAAGCGCGCCCAGTCATTACCCTGAGCCCGAACCAGATTCGTACCGGGCTCAAGCGCGGCGGTGACGAACAAGTAGAAACCATCAACCTGAAAAACACCGGCCTGGACGTGCTGCGCAACGTGCGGCTCAGCCTGGTGAATAGCGAGGGTGGTGCGCTGCCGCAATGGGTAAGCCTGCGCAGTTCCGAGCGCCCAGGCGACCTGGCCGTGGGTGCGGGTACGCCAATCAGCGTCGCCTTCAAACCCGGCGATGCCGTGGCGGAAGGTAACTACTACATCACCCTGCGCATCCAGGCCGACAACCACCCACAAGTGGACGTCGCCATGGAAGGCGCTGTGACGCAGTCGGGCCAAGGCGGTGTGATCTTCCAAGTGTCGGATATCTACACCGGCACCAAAGCCCAGAGCGGGGAACTGATCCCAGGCTTAGCCGGCGCGAAGATCAAACTGCAAAACCGCAACGTGCTCACCGAGGAATACAGCATCACCAGCGACGCGCGCGGCCAGGCCCTGGTGGAGAACATTCCAGCCGGTGAATACACCTACCGCATTTCCGCCTGGGACCACGACGACCTCGCCGGACAGCTCTGGATCAAGCCAGGCATGACCCAGGCTGAGCCAGTGTTTCTGATGAGCAAGCTGGTCACCGTCGAATGGTCGGTGAAAGAAATCACCCTGGAAGATCGCTACGAAGTCGTCCTTGACGCCACCTTCAAAACCAATGTGCCGACGGCACTGGTAATGATCGAGCCACTGGCGATCAACCTGCCCGCCATGCGCAAAGGCGATGTGTTCCAAGGCGAACTGACCATGACCAACTACGGCCTGGTTCGCGCCGACGACGTCAAAGCCAGCCTGCCAACCGGCGACGCACGAGCGAAGATCGAATACCTGCGCCCCGTGCCCAACTCGCTGTATGCCGGCGACGTCGTGATCATTCCGTACCGCATCGTCGCCCTGCAAAGCTTCGACCCGGACGACGTGCTCAACGGCGCTGCCGGCTGCTGGAGTTTCAACTACCAAGGCACCGTTTCGTACTCCAGCTACTGCGCCAATGGTGTGCAGGTGCCGGGTAAAGCGAACGTCGGCTGGTTCTCTTCCGGCACCGCCTGTAGCGCGGGCGGCGGTGGTGGAGGCGGGGGCGCCATTGGTGGTGGCGGGGCCGGTGGCTGGGGTGGATGGGGCGGTAGCGGCGGGAGCTTTATTCCTAAGCCGACACCGATCACCACGCAGCAATGTGTGCCTGATGTGCAATGCAAAACTGGCAACTGCCCGGGCGCCAACGGCGGCGGTAAGTAATTAACGAAAGTGAGCCCTTCCGAAGTGAGGAAGGGCTGCAAGGGAGTGCGCAAGTGAGCAAGAAATCGTTAGGTCACCTCGGCCTTTGGCTGTGTGCGGGCGTGTTGTCAGTGGTGAGTGGGTTGGTGCAAGCGAATCCGGGCATCAGTCATAGGTTCGGAGAACCCAACTACGCCGACGGACGCATGCAATTAGTTGTTCTGGACCTGAAAGTACAAGCTTTGGGGGCTCCTGTACGCATCTTACGTAGTTGGAAAAACGGACAGTGGGTCTGGAACGAACGCTGGAATGATTTAGAGATTGTGGGTGCCGTTGATGTTGGCGCCCCGCAAGGGGCTGCAGATCCAGTTAACGCCGATAGGCCTTACGCCATCATCCGAGACGGCCAGAGCTATTTACGCTCAAGCACCACCGCCATAGGCCAAAACATCAGCTTTAACAATTTACCAAATCGTACGTTAATTGCCCTCCAGCGCGGTATGGCTGGATACCAGTGGCTTGACATTCAAGGAAACCGCAACGAATACAACGCCAAAGGTCAAATGACCGGGTATCTAGACCACAACGGAGTCCGTATCACCTTTAATCGAAATGCCGAAGGTCGAATCACTGAGATCAAAGACCATAACGGTGAAAACCTAATCACTTTTGGCTATACGGCCGGCAATGTTACAAGCGTGAGGGACTACAGCGGCCGTGAGGTCAAGTACGAATATAGCGGTAACCAGTTAAACGCGGTGGTGGATGTGCTGGGTAAGCGTTGGCAGTACCACTATGAAACTTACGGCTTGGCCGGCTACACCGATCCATTGCAACAGCGGACAACGGTTCTGCTGAGTGCCGATGATCGGGTACAGGAGTGGCGTTTGCCGGATGGTCGCGTAACCAAATACAGTTACAGCTACGACGATACGGTGGGGCATTATTACTTACGCAAGATAGATCAAGCAGGACTAGTTACAGAACGGTGGTACGACCGTTTGGGGCAATTAGTACGCGAGCAGTTGAATGGTGAAACCCTTTTCAACCGAAGCTATCTTTTATCTGATCGCTCTAGTGATGTGAGCAAGGTTGCTGAAGCTTACCGCATCACCGGTAAGAGTTTGTCAGTCAGTAAGGAGATATCCCAGCGACAAGGACGCTCGCCGTCTCCTTATGTAGCTCAGATGGCGGAGCAGGACGCCCAAGGCAACAAGACTGTTACGGAGTACAACCGTTACGGTCAAATTATTCGACTTCAATATGCCGATGGCAGCGAAATCAAGAAAATTTACAATCCTGTTAACAATCAATTATCGGAGGAGATTAATGAGCGCGGAATAAAAACCCATCACAGTTACGACGACAAAGGAAACATGATTGAACTGATTGAAGGCGCGTCACTACCAGAGGAAAAGCGCACTTCCTATCGCTACAATAAATTGGGGCAGCTAGATTATTTTCTTAGTTCGGTCGATGATACTGAACAAGTTGAAACAGAAAATTGGCAGTATAGATACGATAGTAAGGGCAATCTCACAGCGATCACCGATCCGTTAGGTTATAAAACTCAATATACCTACGATGCCCTAGGGGATGTACTTTCGGTTACGAATGCTCAAAACAAAACTTGGAAAAGTACTTTCGATTCGGCGGGAAATCTTCTGACAATGGAGACGCCTCTCGGTCAGGAAACTGTATACGGATATGATGATTTAGGACGGCTAATTCGTGTCAAATCAGCTGATGGCGGTATTGAAACAACTGACCTAAATGCCGCTGGGAACCCGATATCTATCGTTGATGCGGCGAATATACGAACCCAATTTGAGTACGATATCAGCCAGCGTGTAAGTGCGGTGGTAGATGCTTTTGGTAGTCGCACTGAACGTAACTTTGACAACCGTGGAAGAATTGAAAAGCGCACCGATAAAAATGGCAATTCTACACAATATAAATATGAGAGAGGCCGATTAGTTGGTATCGACTACCCAACCTTCGGGGAAAAATATGAATATGATAGTCGGGAGCGCTTGTCTTATGAGACGCGCACGTACAATGTAAATGCAGCAATTAGTAGCCAGAGCTCGCAGTATCAATATTTGGCAGACGGATTGGTATCTGCGGTGATAGACGCCGCTACTAATAAAGACCATAAAAGCTATGACGGGCTAGGTCGTTTGATCAGCACTACGAACGCTGCAGGTGGTGTAACGCACTATGATTACGATAGGCGCGACAATCTGATTCAAGTGACGGATGCTTCCGGTCGAAAAACTCGTTTTCGTTACGACTCTCGCGACGCTTTGATTGCGGAGATAAAAGTGGGGGACGTCAACACCCCTACGACCGAACGGAAATATGTGTATGACGAAATAGGTCGCTTAAAACAAAGCTTCAGTCCGAATGGGCATGCTAGCATCTATCGCTATGATGATGGCAATAGGCTTCTAAGAATTGAGTATTTTACGTCGGAATCTGCAGTCGAGGCGGGGCAGACTAGCAGCGTTGCAAGGTATAGCTACAATGCTTTGAACAGCTTGTCTAGCTATGAGGACGAGAGCAGTAAGGGTGTCTATACATATGATGTACTTGGTCGAGTGCGCAGTATCACAACTACCTACAAGCAGGCTCTTCCCACATTTAGCAAAACTATCCACTACACCTATGATGTAAACGGGCGTAAGGCTAGCTATACCACACCAGAACAGCAGATATACGGCTACAGCTATACTTTGAATGATCGTCTTGCCGGAGTTAGTATTCCCGGTCAGGGAAGCATCACATTCCAGGATTTCATTTGGAATATGCCGCAAAGCATTATGTTTCCAGGGGGAAGTCGGTACAGCGTGGGTTACGACGGCCTCCAGCGTTATACCGAACGAGTACTCAAAGATCCGGCTGGAAATGAAATTCTCAGTTCACAGTATGGCTACGATGCAATAGGGAATCTCACGAACATCAAGGAAAATAATGGTCTCAGTACGTACGCTTACAACAAACTTTATCGCCTGACCGAGGCCAAGTATCCTGGAAATGATGGCCGCCGCGATGAGGCTTATGCTTATGATAGTGTTGGCAATCGGTTGGATGAAGCTCAAAGCAAAGAAGAGCTTGACGTAAGTCGGTGGCAGTACGACGCCCATAATCAGCTCATAAAACATAATGGTCTCGGGTATCGGTATGACCCCAATGGAAATTTAATTGAGCGTGGTGTTTTACAAGCCGATAGTAGTTTAATTCAGAGCAGTGAATTCGATCACTGGCTTTATCGGTATGACGCTCGAGAACGACTAATAGAAGTACACAAAAATGGTCAGGTGTTAGCTCGCTATGCTTATAATCCGCTAGGTCAGCGAGTTAGTAAAATCTTGCCTCTGCAAGGAAAAATCACTTACTACTTATATAGCGAAGAAGGGCTTGTTGGGGAATACGATGCTGAAGGTGAGTTAGTGCAAGAGTATGCGTATAACCCCACCGCTCCATGGATGAGTCGGCCGCTATTTACTCGAGCTAAATCCACGGTTCCACATGATCCTACAATGCAAATTAACTTTTTTGGCACAAGCCCTATGGGGACGCCTGAAGTGGCGTTTTTAAAGAGCGGCGAGGTCACCTGGCAATCTAAAACACAGAGCTTTGGCGAGACTGCATCGACAGCTGGTAATCTGCGTAATCCATTGAGGTTTCCCGGGCAATATTTCGATGAAGATATCGGATTAAATTATAATTATTTCAGGGACTACGATCCTCGCGTAGGACGCTATATACAAAGTGATCCAATTGGCCTAGAAGGTGGATTTAACAGGTACGCGTATGTGGGAGGGAATCCACTCCGATTTAGCGACCCTCACGGACTAGTAAATCCTGGAGAGGCAGCATGCGTTGCGGGTCCGAATCCGGTCTGTTTTGTTTCAGTCGTAGTAGATATAGTGGTAACTACGGCTGCGGTTGCTGCTGTCGGGGCTGTAGCAACGATACCTGGAGATACTCCGATTGATCGGCCAGTAAGAACTGCTGAAGAAGAGGCGCAAGCTGAGGAAGAGTATCAAGCGTACAAATCTTTTTGCGATTCACCACCTCCAGATGACACTGGCGATATATGTGCTGACATGCGAAATAGGATCAAATGGATTGAAAGATGTATTGAGATGCGACAAAAGTGGGATGAGAGGTGGTTACGAGAAGCAGATAGAGACGCGCACGAAAAACATATAATAAAGTTAAAAAAAGACGCAGAAAAACTTAAAAAAAGATATGGGAATGCTTGGAGTTGTAAAGATCAGCCGCTTGACTGTGATTGATTGGCTCTTAATGTGATAAAAAACAATGGTGCAATATGAATAATATACCGCGGGATGAAGACTGGGGGAGTCTGCAAGGCAACAGGGATCTCCAGTATGCTTATAAAGTATTTCATGGAAAAAGCATTGAAGAGGCCGAAGAACTTTTTGAGTTGAACGTTTTGGCTCGATGCGAGGATCTCGGCTGTATGCCAATTTTGCCTTTTCAGTTTTATATTTTGTCATATAGAAATCATATTGCATCTGGGAATTTCAGAAAATTCCAGATGTCCAGCGCAGCTAACGGTTTTATGGAGCTAGTTGCGGATAAAATGAGGACGCAACCTAACTACGTACTGCCCATGATGAAAGAACTTATGCCCACTCTTGAATTGATTGCGTACAACCAGCTTTCATTCAAAGCCGATATTGATATTTACGGCGACTTCAAGCTACTCCTTAACGAAATTTTACGGTTGAGCAATATTTAATTAGCGAATCTTTTGCTGATATTAATTAGCAGCACTTGTTTATTTGCCGCTATTGTAGAAACTGCACACTCTGGATCTTCATTGTTTTTAGTGTGCAGCTAGTTTTTGACACTGCGTTTTAGATCTATTAAGAGCTGTTTTGGAGGGGGTGAATGTTAAAGCAATGGATGGCATCTATATTATTCCTATGGAGCGCAAGCACTTGGGCCGAAGACAACCTATGCGCAGTAGTCCTAATCGAAATCGCCCAAGAACTAACCCTTGAGCGCCAAGCGTTCGAAGCGACCATGCGCATCAATAACGGCCTGGACACCATTGCTCTCGACCAACTCCAAGTGCAGGTGTTATTCGAAGACGACACCGGCCACGTTGTAAAAGCCAGCTCCGACGCTAACGCCAAAGACGCGGCCTTCTTTATCCGCCTGGACGACAGCAACAACCTCAACAGCATCCAGTCCGGCGCTGACGGTGCCGTCACCAATGGCCAAGTCCCGCCCAAAGCGGCGGGTGTGTTGCGTTGGTTGATCATCCCCACTGCCGGCGCGGCAGGGCAGAGCCTGGCGGGCAAGCGTTATAACGTGGGCGCGAGCTTGAGTTACAACGCGGGCGGTAAGGTGGAATCGTTGACGGTGACCCCCGACACCATCACGGTTAAACCCCAACCCGAGCTGACCCTGGATTACTTCCTTACCAAGGAGGTGATCGCCGACGACGCCTTTACCCCGACCATAGAAGCGCCGGAGCCGTACACCCTCGGTGTGCGGGTGCGTAACAGCGGGCGTGGCGAGGCGAAGAGCGTAAAGATCGAGTCCGCGCAGCCTAAGATCATCGGTAACGAGCAGGGCCTGGCGATCAATTTCCGGATTAATCAGAGTTTTGTCGATGAGGCGGCGGCGTCGCCAACGTTGTTGATCGATTTCGGTACGGTCGCGCCCGGTAAGAACCGTAATGGCCGCTGGATTATGGAGAGCACGCTGTCTGGCCAGTTTATTGATTTCACCGCGTCGTTTTCCCACCCGGATGAATTGGGCGGGCGCCTGACGTCGTTGCTTGATGCCGTGAATACCCACTTCCTGTTGCGCGATGTGTTGGTCGACCTGCCTACGCGTGACCGTGTCGGCGATTTCCTGGGTTATGTGGGCGATGAGTTGTTTGTGTTTGAGTCGGACAGTGTCGGTCAGACCGATAACGCGCCGTGCCTGGATTGCGCGCCGGTGGCTCGCCTGAGTGGTGTGCTGGGCGGCAGCTCAACGCTGCGTACGCTGGCGGTGAATAACGCTCAGCCGGGCTTTGGGTATGTGCGGGTGACGGACCCCTATGCCGGCACCAAAGGGTTGATGCGTGTGGTGCGTGCGAATGGCACGGCGTTGTCGCCGCACAATGCTTGGCTTAGCAAGGAGCGGGCAGAGGACAAACATGCGTTCAACTACTACCTGAACGTGTTTGATAACAATCCGAGCGGGCAATACACGGTTGAATTTGGTGAACTGACCCAAGACCCGAAACCGCCGGTGTTTATGCCGATTGCCGATCGCAGCACGTACGAGGGTGGCCAGGTCGGCTTCTTGGTTCGCGCTAGCGATCCCAACGGCACGGTGCCAAAACTGCTCGCTGCAAGCCTACCTTCCGGCGCTACGTTCAAGGAGGACGGCGGTGGTAGTGGCACGTTCTATTGGACGCCGCTGCAAGGCCAGGCGGGGCGCTATGTGGTGAACTTCCGCGCCACCGATGGTGTGCTCGATAACGTTTTGCCGGTTGGTATTCGTGTGTTCCGCGCGGGTGACAACGACGGCGACGGCATGGACGACGCCTGGGAGCAGCAGCAATTTGGCAACTTGGACCGTGACGGTACAGGCGATTTTGATGGCGACGGCATTAGCGACGTCGACGAATTCGATCAGGGTTCTGATCCAAAAACCGTTGAGCTGACCCCGTTGCCCCCGCAACTGGATACCCCGGCCGACAATGCCGAAGTGACGGCGCGTTATCCCACCTTGCGGGTGCAGAACAGCGCCAATGGTCAGGGCAAACGCTTCAAGTATTGGTTCGAGCTGTACGAGGACGAACACTTTGCCAGCCTGGTGGCCAAGTCGGCTGAATTGGAGGAGGGCAGTGGCCATACCCAGTGGGCGGTGACGGCGGAAGATCTGATCGGCAACGCCACGCTGCAAGACAACCACCGTTACTACTGGCGCGCGCGCGTAACGCACACCAGCGGCAGCAGCGAGTGGGTGAATGGGCGCTTCTTTATTAACGAGACCAACGATGCGCCTAGCGCACCGACCTTGCTCAATCCAACGCCGATGGGGCTGGTGGCGCAGTTGCGCCCAACCTTCCAGTTCAACAACAGTTTCGACCTGGATGAAGATGCGCTGAGTTATCGCGTGCGTGTATTCCGTGAGGACGACAGCGAGTTCACTCAGCCAGTGGTTGAAGTGACGGGCCTGTTGCCTGGAGCCAATGGCGTCACCGAGTGGCAGTCGCCGATTGAGCTGCAGGAAAACAATTTCTACCTCTGGTTGGTGGAGGCGGTTGATGAGCACGGTGCGGTGCAGCAGAGCGAGCCGAGTGTGTTCGGGGTCAGCCTGAGCAACGAGGCACCGAGTGAGCCTGTTTTGGCGTGGCCGCTGCAGGGCCAGCAAATCGACAAGGCGGCAAATGTGGTGCTGCGCGTGGACGCAGCGCGCGACCCTGAGCGTCAGCCGCTGCAATACCGCATTCAATTGGATACCAATGAACGCTTTGATTCTGGCGCGGTGCTGGACTCTGATTGGTTCGCGGCAGCGCAGGGCACCGTACAGTGGACCGTGCCGCAAACGCTGAGCGAAAACCGCCACTATTTCTGGCGCGTGCGGGCCAGTGATGGCGAGCAAGAATCGGCGTGGGTGACCGGTAGCTATAAGGTGAATCAGCATCCAGAGGCACCTGCTACGCCAACCATCAGTAACCCCACCAGCGGCGCTTGGGTAGAGGTGCGCAACCCGCGCCTGGAAGTGCACCCGGCGGTGGACCCGGATGGCGATGCGCTGTCTTACGAGTTTTCCTTGCATACCCCGAGTGGCGCAGAACCACTGGCCACGCAGGTGGTAAGTGAGCTGGGCTGGACGCCATCCTTCCCGTTGCAGGACAACAGCAGTTACCGCTGGCGAGTCCGCACCGTGGACCCGACCGGACTGACGTCGCCGTGGAGCGATTGGCAAACGTTTTTCGTCAACGAAAATGGCGTGGACGATGCGCCCGGCCTGAGCTTCGTGCTGCCGAATACGGACCAGACACTGACGGGAGGCTCGGTCTCTATTCAATGGACTGACCAAGACCCGGACAGCGCTGCAACCATCGACCTGTATGCCAATGGACAAGTGATCGCCAGCGGACTGGCGGAAGACCCTGACGGCGATGCCGACCAGTTCGTCTGGTCGCTGGCCGGCATGCAGCCCGGCACCTATCGCATCAGCGCGGTAATCCGCGATGCCAGTAGTAGCGTGACCGTTGAAGCCAGCAGCGTGACGTTGCTAGCGCCCACACCGCGGGTTCAGGTGACGCCCGTTGGGTCGTTGCAGCTCGACGAGTTCGGTGAGGCGCAGGCTGAGATTGCAGTCAGCTTGGATCGCAGTCCGAAACCAGGGCAGAGCGTGATGCTCAACCTGGCGCTGAGCGATGAGTCCGAAGCGCGTCTGCTCAATGCGCAGCCGTACCTGTATTTCACCGCCGAAAACTGGCAGCAGCCGCAGCGTATTCGAGTGACCGGTGTGGACGATTGCAGCATTGATGGCCCGCAAACGGTGGCGCTGCAATTACTGCCACTGCAGAGCAGTGACAGCGACTTTGCTGGCCTGGATCCGCAGGACGTCGTGCTGACCACTGCCGACAACGAGCAAGCAGGGCAAACGCTATTCATCTGCCACTACCAGGTGGTGGCACGCTCCGAGCCCGATGATGAAGGGCGGGTGGACATCACTGTGCGTCCTCTGCTGTTGAATGCCGGCCCGACGTTGACATCCGCCCAGGCCACGCCAACCGTGCAGGGCAGTGGGGTGAGCCTTTCCGGTACTACGCAGCTCGGTTTCAGCGGGGTCATCAGCGGTGTACGTAACCCGTCCAGCGACGCGTTTGTGCTGCGCCAATTAGCCAGTGAAGCGGTGCTGTTTAACCGTGTGCATTGGGCTGTTACCGGTGGCGCGCCGATACCCGTCACGTTGGGTACTGCCGGGGCGGACACCCTGTCGGGTAACGGTAAAGACATCACCCTTGATGGTCAGGGTGGCGATGACACGATCCACGGCTCAAGTGGCAACGAGGTGATCATTGGTGGCCCAGGCATGGACACCCTGTATGGGAACGCTGGCGACGACACGTTTATTGTGCTGGGTAACGACAGTTCTCCCGATATCTTCAACGGTGGCGACGGCTATGACCGTGTTTTGGGCGGGGAAGGGGATGATGTTGTTCGTGTCAGCGGCTACAACGGTGCGTCGCGGGTTGAGTTGATTGATGGTGGTCCCGGCCTCAATCGCATAGAAGGTACCGCGGGTAACGACTCGATGGATTTCCGAGTAACCGAGTTGCGCAATATCGAGGCTATCGATGGTCTGGCTGGTAATGACTACATCATCGGCAGCACTGGCTCCGATGTAATTATCGGTGGTTTGGGTAACGATGAGCTGGTCGGTGATTTGGGCGACGACACCTTCCTGGTAACCGGGGCGCAAGGCTTTGATAAAACTAGCGGCGGCCAAGGCTATGACCGATTGTTAGGTTCTGCTGGCGATGATCGTATTGGCTTCACCTACTACGGCTATGACACCGCTGTTGAGCTCATTGATGGGGGAGACGGGGTGAACGTGATTGCCGGTGACGATACCGCCAACAACCTTGACTTCACCAATACCCTGTTGCAGAACATTGCTCGTATCGACGGCCAAGGTGGTAACGACACAATTCGTGGCAGTGCAGGAAACGATGTGATCAATGGCGGGCCTGGTATCGACACGCTGTTCGGTGGGCCTGGTGATGACGTCTTCCTATTTAGCGGTGACAGCGGCGAAACAGACGATATCTGGGGTGAGTCAGGCGTGGACACAATACGAGGTGGCCCGGGTGATGACGTACTGAGGTTGAGCGTGTTTTCGGCCGTTTACGGCATAGAGGTGATCGATGGAGACGGTGGCTTCAATCGTATCGTTGGAACGACCGCGAATACCCTGGATTTTTCTACTGTACGTCTGATTGGAATAGCGCAAATCAACGCTGGTCCAGCCAGCTCACGATTGATCGGTAGCGTTGATGCTGATGTGTTGATCGGCGAAGCAGGCAACGACGTACTGATTGGCAAGGGCGGCGGCGATACCTATCGCTTCGCCGAAGGCGACGGTTCTGACACCATCGCGGATGGCGGTAACTTGGCGGATATTGATCGACTGACCTTCGATACCCAGTGGACGCCGGACAAACTCTGGCTGGTTAAGTCAGGCAATGATCTGCGCCTTGTCAAAGGTACAGACCAAGTAACGATCACCGGTTGGTACAACACACCAACGAATGTCATTGAACGTATTGAGTTGCTCAGCGGCTTGGTTCTGACAGCTGATCGAGTGGAGGCATTGCGTGTGGTTATGGCAGGTATGTCGTCGACTACAGCTGATCGGACGGCCGCTCAGCAACAGCAACTGGCTGCAGCAATTGCTACTGCATGGAAATAGATTGGGCGCGCTCCAGGCTTCTATAAGCACGTTTTTTATCCGGTACGTTGGGAGGGGCGGTAACGAATTGCAGCGTATGGAGTCGAGGGCCAGCGCATCGCAATCCCGATGTTTTCAAACTGCACGGTGAGATTTGCAAGTGTGATCGTGAGGCTCCACGATCGAAAGCCAACTGAAATGTCAGTGGAGTCTTACTACGTCTATCGGTTTGATAACGACGGCATACCTGATACTGACCGCCGTGGTCAGGAGCGTTTCTTATCGGTTAGTCCTCAATTCCAGCATGACCCCAATGTCATAGACGCCAGAAACGACTTTGCTTTGGTTGGGCGTACATGGACTCCAACGCCTGCTGAAAAGATCGAACTCTATAAAGCAGCTATGGGGCAGAAGCCCGAGATCGCTTAACTGAGCATTCGGTTCGAAGGTTGGGCGTTGCGTAGCCGTTTGCTAGTCGCGCTCCCAGACCTCAGTAGTCATATTCGCATAATGTATATTATGTTAAATTATATGTAAGCCAGTCAAATGCACACATCGGTCTATTCGAAATCCCCTTTCACTGCTGACCTACCGCGAAATCGCTCGCTGCAGTCCAAGTGCAATCAGCCCGGCACCTGCCACACCGTTTACTCCACGCTCGATACGCAGATAAAAAGCCCGCAACGCCTGCGTACCAAACACTTGAGTAATCGCTAGATGCCAGGTCAATGAGAGCGCTGCCACCAGTGCAACGGTAACTAGGTAAAACCAGAACGGCGCTTCGACCGGAAACACCACGGCAAATGCGCTGGTCCAGAATGCCGCGCCTTTGGGATTGGTCACTCCAGTCAGCAAGCCGGTGCGGTATGCCGCCAATCGACTTCCGTTGCCTACGGTCGATTGCTTATTCACGTTGCGTTTTGCCGCTGGGGTAAAAGCCGACGCCAACAACCGTGCGCCGTACCAGATCAGATAACCCGCGCCCATCAGGCTTAACGCCGACGCCAACCAAGGATGCTGGGCCAATAGCGTCGCCACGCCCGCCAGCGCCACTAGCACCCAGAAGATCGAGCCCGTGGTTAAACCGAACACCACGTAACGCGCTTCACGACGCCGGCCTTCCATGGCCAGCTGGCTGAGGATAAAGAAGTTGGGACCTGGGCTGGCCAGAACGGCCAGGTAGATACCGCTGATCAATAGAAGTAACGACAGGTAGGTCATGGTGCTGGAGCCAGAGTCCGCTTGCGATGGGTTCGACTGTGAGCGGCCAGGTTTTTCAGTGTCAAGGCATCGCTCAGGAAAAGCCAGAATCGGCCCGCTTTCGATCCCAGATATCCACAATATCTGTGCATAAGTCTGTGCATAGCACGCTACATGTAGCGTTTCCCGGAGCCTGAGTTGGGAGCGCTCAAATAGCGATCAATCTTCGCTAACTCATTGTATTTCCAGATAAAGGCACCCTCCTCTCGGTTTCGCCGAGCCTGAATGCTCAGCCAGGTCCACCGTGAACAACAGATAGAGGTGACAGCGCTGCGTTGCCAGTCCTTGCAAGGAAGACGTCGCTGGCTAACCAGCAGCAGGTTGTCATTTGACAACTCGTATTGTCATTCACATACTGGCGATGCATGGATGACACGCTCCGCCCATCCCAAGAAAGAAATCGAATATGCCTTGAAGTACGCCGAATCGCAGGGTTGGCGAGTGCTGCAAGGCGGCAGTCACTGTTGGGGAAAAATCTATTGCCCCTACAACGACGCGGAATGCCGGTGCGGGGAATTCTGTATCAGCGGCATCTGGAGCACGCCGAAAAGCCCGGGCAATTTTGCCAGCGCGATACGCCGTGTCGTGGACAACTGCACCACCCACCAGCACGCGCAGCACGCCGAGGCAAAAGCGAACCAAACAGAGCAATAACGATGGAATACATCTTTACCCTGAAGTACCAACTCAACCCCATTGAACAGGATATGGATGCCCTCATCGAACGCCTGGGCGCAGCCGGCTGTGACGATGCGCTGATTGGTATAGGTCAGCCGGGCCGACTGGCCCTGGAATTCACCCGCGAAGCCGCTAGTGCCGAAGAGGCGCTGACCAGCGCCCTGGCCGATGTACATAACGCGCTGCCCACTGCGGCGCTGATTGAAGCGACCCCCGATCTGGTGGGTTTGACCGATGTTGCCGAGCTGATGGGCATGTCGCGGCAGAATATGCGCAAGCTGATGCTCGCCAATGCCGCCAGCTTCCCGCCGCCCATTCATGAGGGCACCACCTCGATCTGGCACCTGGCGGAAATACTCGCCTGGATGCAAACCCGCGCCGCTTACACCTTGGCACCGGATCTGGTGGCGATTTCCAACATTGCCATGCGCGTTAACGTCGACAAAGAACAGCAACGTCTGGCCGATCGGCAAGCTGTCGAAGTCTCTTGAGGCTCACGGCAGTCAACTGCGCACTTGCGCCGAGGCACCTCAGCGCATTGGTAAAGGTGCCATAGGCCCCGGAACCCTTGGCATGCATGCGCCGCTCGGGAATCAACTCGCGATCAAATGCGCGAGCTTTTCGATAAACCACACATCCTGCCTCAGCGCCGGGCCACGCGGCCCAGCCGTCTGGGTGTTCCGATTGTCTGCGACCGGGGCACCGAAGGCGGTAGTGAGTTTGTTCATGCGGCATTCCTGACGTGCTGACCGAGGTATTCGGCGGTGGAAATCACCGGCGCATAGCCGAAACTCAGGGCCGCCATAAAGGCTGCATGCACATGGGCGGCCGGCACTTTGACCCCATCGAACTCCAGATCCAAGGTGGCGCAGGCGTCATGCAGCACCGTGGTGCGGTAGCCGAAATCGACGGCGGCGCGGGTGATGCCGTGCACGCACATATGAGTCATGTTGCCGACCACAATCAGCTCGTCCACGCCCTGGGCGTCGAGAATCGGCTTGAGCTCGGTTTCGCGGAACGAGTTGATAAAGTGCTTGAGCACCACCGGCTCTTCCGGCTGGTTGATCACGCTGGGATGCAGCTGGGCACCCTCACTGTGGGGGCGGAAAAACGGCGCATCGGCGCTGGTGAATTCGTGGCGGATATGCACCACCAGATCACCGCTGTCGCGAAACGCGGCAATCACCTGGGCGGCCTTGGCTGCGGCCGCTTCGACCTTGCTCAGGGTCCACAGGCCACCGGGGAAATAGTCATTCTGGATGTCGACCACGATCAGTGCTTTTTTACCGCTCATAGCGATGTTCCTTTCGTTGGCACCCAGCAGTATTTGCCGGGCAAATGAGGGCTTAGCTGCGCAGAAAGGCCAGCAGGTCGGCGTTGAGTTTGTCTTTGTGGGTGTCGGTGATGCCGTGGGGCGCACCGGGGTAGATCAGCAGCTTGGCGTCGCGTACCAGCTCGGCCGAGGCACGGGCTGCGGCGTCCACCGGGACGATCTGGTCGTCGTCGCCGTGCAGGATCAGCGTGGGCACATCGAACTTCTTCAAGTCTTCGCGGAAGTCGGTTTCCGAGAACGCCTTGATACAGTCATAGGCGTTCTTGTGACCGGCCATCATGCCCTGCATCCAGAAGGCGTCGATCACCCCCTGGGAAGGTTTGGTGCCCGGACGGTTGTAGCCAAAGAACGGGCCGCTGGCGATGTCCTTGTACAGCTGCGAACGGTCGGCGATGGAACCGGCGCGAATGCCATCGAACACCGAGATCGGCAGGCCGCCGGGGTTGCTATCGGTCTTCAGCATCAGTGGCGGCACCGCGGAAATCAGTCCGGCCTTGGCTACCCGTGCGGTGCCATGCCGGCCTATATAGCGCGCCACCTCGCCGCCACCCGTGGAGAAACCGAACAGCGCTGCATCGCGCACATCCAGGTGGTCCAGCAGTTGCGCCAGATCGTCGGCGTAGGTGTTCATCTCGTTGCCGTCCCACGGCTGGCTGGAACGCCCGTGGCCACGGCGGTCATGGGCGATCACCCGGAAGCCATTGGCGGCCAGGAAGAACATCTGCGATTCCCAACTGTCGGCGTTCAGCGGCCAGCCGTGGCTTAACACCACTACCGGGCCACTGCCCCAATCCTTGTAATAAATCTCGGTGCCGTCGCGTGTTGTGATGGTGCCCATGTGCGGTCTCTCCAAGGTCGTGTTGACAGTCCTGATGGCCGTCACCCTCAACGGCGCCACCGGCAAAGCCGGGGCTGATGGGTTGGAACACGACGTTAGCGAGAGCGAAGCAAAGGGTCCTGTAGAAAACCTGAAGAAAGCTGATTTTTATGATTAGCTAAGCAGCGCCGTTGTAGGACATCGTGCATCTGTCCTGGGCTGTCAGGTTGTGTGCGTGGTACGCCGTTCCCTTTCACGAGTCAGCCCTGCGCGAGGATGCGCGATGAACTCCCCTACTTCTGCGGGTCTGCTGCGCTTCGGCAACTGTGAAGTGCTCCCCGGCAAACGCTTGCTGCGTATCCAGGGCCAGGCCGTGGAACTGCCTGGCCGTGCCTTCGACGTCTTGTTGGCTTTGCTGGAAGCCAACGGCCAGGTGGTCAGCAAGGATGAATTGATGCAGGCCGTCTGGCCGGGACGCATCGTCGAAGAAAACACCCTGGAGGCGCAGATATCGCTGCTGCGCAAAGCGCTGGGGGCCGAGCGCAGCGCGGTGCGTACCGTATCCGGACGCGGCTATCAGTTTGCCCCTCAGAGCGAGGTGCCACCCCCGCGGGAGCATCTGTTTATTCCTGCCAGTGTGTCGCGTTTGATCGGCCGCGAAAGCGCCCTCGCCGACCTCGAAGAAAGCATTTATCAGCAACGTCTGGTCACCCTGATCGGCCCCGGCGGCATCGGTAAAACCCGCCTGGCGCTGGAGTGCGCGCGTAATCTCGGCGCGACCTTTACCGACCGCATATGCCTGGCCGACCTGGCGCCGCTGTCCACCGATGAATTCCTGGTGCCCACCATCGCCGCAGCACTGGGGCTGGCACCGGCCAGCGGCAGTGCCAGCCTGGAGCAGATTGCCGCCAGCCTGATCGGCCACCGCATTCTGCTGGTTTTGGATAACTGCGAGCACCTGATCGAAGCCGCCGCCCGCGCCGTGGAAACCCTGCTGGTGTGCAACCGCAGTCTGCAGATAGTCGCCACCAGCCGCGAAGCCTTGCGTATCGAAGGCGAATACCTGTTTCGTGTCGCCGCCCTGGAAGTGCCCGCCGCCGACGCCGACCCGCAAGTGATGCGCGCCGCCAGTGCAGTCCGGTTGTTCGAAGCGCGCCTGGAACACGGCCACTCCCTGCTTGACGGCGTGCCCCAGGCCGTCGAACTGAAAGCGCGCGTGTGCCGCCGCCTCGACGGTATTCCTCTGGCCATTGAACTGGCCGCCGCGCAGGTGACCAGCCTGGGCCTGCGGGTGGTGGTCGAGCGGCTGGAAAACCAGCTGGATCTGCTTGCCGGCGGCAACCGCTCGGCCCTGCCCCGTCAGCAAACCCTGCGCGCCACCCTGGACTGGAGCTACACCCTGCTGAGCGACAACGACCGCACCCTGCTACGCCGCGTTGGCGTATTTGCCGGCGCGTTCGGCCTGGAGGCAGCGCTGGCCGTGGGGGTGTCGCAAGCGTTAAGCGCCGATGCGGTGGTTAAGAGCATCGCCAGCCTGGTGGGCAAATCCCTGCTGGCCCTGCAGCACGATCCCAGCAGCCTGAAGTACCGGTTGCTGGAAGTGACCCGCAGCTACGCCAACGAAAAACTCCGCGACTGTGGCGAAACCGCCGCCACCCGCCGCCTGCACGCCCTGTATTTGCTGGAAGCATTTTCCAGCGCCGCACCGCTTTGGGAGCTGGGCGCTTCGCCCCGCGGCGTGCTCTGCGAGGAGCTTCAGGAAGACCTGCGCGAGGCGCTGCGCTGGACCCTCGATGAACAACGCGACACGGTGCTGGGCATCGACCTCACCATCGCCTCCCTGTCCTTCTGGCTGCAGCGCTCGCAAGTGAATGAATGCCTGCTCAGCGTCAACCGTGCCCTCGCCCATCTGGCCAGTCCGGAACTGTTTGAACGCAAGGTGATGAAGCTCAACGCCGTACGTGGCAAGGCGCTGCTTTATACCGGCGCTACCGAGGAAACCCGCGCGGCGTTTTGCAACACCCTGAGCATCGCCCAACGGCTTGCCGACCACGACCACCAGGCGCTGGCGATCTGGGGATTGTGGGCGCACGGCTATCTGAACGGCCCGTACCGGCAGAATCTGCAGATCGCCGAAGACTTTCTGCAGCACGCCGAGCAGCACCCCAGCGCCGGCGATCAGTGGGTCGCGCAGCGTATGATCGCCCTCTCGCAGCTGTGCCTGGGTCGCCTGCAGGAAGCCCGCGCCGGCCTGCATGATGTACTGCGCGCCTACCCGGACGACCTGCGCCAACGGCATATCCTGCGTTATGCCTACGACCAGAAGGCCGTCGCCCTCTGCGCACTGGCGTACACCCTGTGGCTGCAGGGCTATCCCGACCAGGCCAACAAAGCCCTGAAAGAAGCCGAACAGCAGGCCGCCGCCACCGGACACCTGGCCAGCCGCTGGCATGTACTGACCATGAGCACCTGCCCCATCGCTCTTCTTACCGGGGGCGTAGCGGCGCTGGCCTGGCCCAGCCAACGTCTGCTGGCAGCCCGTAGCTGGCATCAACTGGGCCCTCATTCGATTGGTGCCGGACAGTTCTGGGGTGGCGAATTCTGGAGTGGCCTGTACCAACTCTGGCAAGGCGACTCACTGGCCTACGACAACGTGATCAGCCCGGCCCTGGAACGCCTCGGCCGCGTGCGCCATGCCTCTTATCTGGCACCCTACACCTCGGCGCTCTGCAGTTTGTTGGCCCAACGCGAGCGCCCGGCCGAAGCGCTGCGCCTGATCGAAATCGCCATCGCCCACGCCCGCCAGGCCGATGACCAATCCGCACTGCCGGAGTTGCTGCGTTGCCATGGCGAGCTGCTGCTCAACAGTGCTAGCGCCGAGGGCGAAGCCTTGCTGCTCCAGGCCCGGCAAATTGCCCAGCAACACCAGATGAAATCCTGGGAACTGCGCGTCACCACCAGCCTGGCCAGACTGTGGCACAAGCAGGGGCAAGCGGCTCGCGCGGCAACGGAACTCAATGCGCTGCTCGACACCTTTTGCGAAGGCTTCGACAGCGCCGACTTCGAGGCGGCCCGGCATGTGCTCAAATCCTTGGCCTAGGCCGTGCATAGTCATGGACAAGGCCGCAGTGCTTCAGTAACGTCCGCCCCCGGCCATGGACGCCAGCCACTGAAAAGGACTTTTCGATGCCCTACCTCGCCGCCCCCGTCGTGTTTTACCCTGCCCCGGCCGCTCACCTATGAGCGAGAGCAAAAACCCGGCAACGAACCCGATCCACCTGCACAACCCTCGCCCCGCCAGACGCTTCAATCTGTTGATGCTGATCCTGCAGGGCCTGCTCAGCTTCAGCGGTTTTGTCTTCGCCGGTGCCCTGCTTGGCGTCATGCTGCGCGGTTGGCTGCCGGGCTATATGGCTGTGGTCCTGGCTGTGGTGTTTGGTTTTTTTGCCGTGGTCATTCATGAAGGCGGGCACTGGCTGGGTGCCACCCTGGGCGGCATGCGCGTGCTGTTTGTGCGGGCCTTTGCTGTGGAATTGCAGCTGCTGCGCCAAGGCATGCGTTTTCGGCCGATGCGCCGCCGCAAAGGCCAGGGCTTCGATGGCTATGTGCTGGCCGTCGACCCGCCCGATAGACCGTGGCGTCGCGCTCGTCTGTGGTTTATCGCCATGGGGCCGCTGATGAATCTGCTGACGGCCGTGCTGTGCTTGCCGCTGGCGCTACTCACGGTAACTACCTTTCCACCATTCGCCGCCTGCATCCTGGCGTTTGCCGCGATCAACCTGGCCATGGGCCTGGCCAACCTGGTGCCGACCATTCGCCAGATGCAAAGCGACGGTGCCCAACTACTGGCCTGGTGGCGCAGACCGGACGAGCAAGGTCCGAATTTTGCCTACGCCCGCCTATTGGCGCTCAGCACGTCCGGCGTAGCAGCCGCAGACCTGCCGGTTGCCGACCTGCAGCAATTGGATCGCCAGCCGATGCCGGCACCCTTGATCAGCCTGTCCTTTCGCCTCGATGCGCTGCAGGCGGCCGGCGACTGGGAAGCTGCGGTTGCCCTGGGCGCTGAGCTGGAACGCCTGGTCAACGCCCACCCAAATGTGCGGCAGCTCGCCCCCAGTGTGGTGGCTACCGTACGCGCCGAAGTGGCATTCTGCCGGGCGATCTGGCAACGCAACGCCAGCGATCTGAATGCCGCGCTGCTGTTAAACCGCGACCTCGATTGGTATGCCCCGACCCTCTCGCACAACTATCGCGCCTTGCGGGCCGCCTTGAAGGGCCAGCGCGATGGCGTTGAACACGCGCTGGGCCAGGCCGAACGAATCGCCGAAAACTCGCGTATTCAATCCACTTTTGCATTGCAAAAGGCCTTGGCCGGGCATATCCGAGCCGTGCTCTGACTCCGCCCACTTCCCCCCTCCTGCGCTACTCACTGACAGAGCCATGAAGCAGATCGCCCAGACACTGACCCAAGAAGAAGCCCTGAAACTCAAGATCAGGATCGAAAGCGCCGGCATCCCGGTCGTCATCAGCGGTGCCGGCTCCAGCCATCTTTTGCGCACCGGCATGGTATCGACCTAAGTGGCCATCGACTCGCAATACGACGACGCGCAAATTGCCCTGGATAAACCCGGACATATCGCCGAGAACCCGGTCGACGTCGAAGCCTTTCATCGTGCGGTGCGGCAAACCAGCCTGGTGCCGAAGTTTCTAAGCGACATCAACTACCCTGCGCTATTCACTTATCTCGGCATTCTTGGTTTCGCCCTTTTTCTGATCCGTGCCTTGGTCAAGGGCTGACAGATTGTGGCGAGTGGAGATGGGTAGCCATCCCAATGCATAACCCCGCATTACCCTTCAAGGAAGAACCCGTGAAAGCCCTGGACCTACTGAGATGCGCCCTCGTCAGCCTGCTATTCGCCCTGATTGCGCCGGCCCTGACCATGCAAGTGTCCGGCCCCGAAGAAGGCGATGTGGTCATCGACATGTCTGCCATTTCAGCCGAACAGCTTGAAAACGCCACACAGGAAGAGCTTCAAACCATGCTCGCAACCGTCCCGTCGAAAGAAATAGAAAGCTCTGAGGAAAGCTTTCTCTACCCCTTTACCCATCCGCAAATCTGGTACTTCTACCTGACGGCAGTGGCGCATATCCTCCCGTTTATCTTCCTGGCAGCTGTATCCGCATCCTTTTTAAACAGGAAGTCCGCCAAATGAAGAACGAGCAAAACAGCAACGAAGGCGACGGTTTTACCGCCCTATGCTGCGCATTTCTGGCTGCCGTAATTGTTCTGGCGGTGCAGTGGTGTGTCGGAGCGGTGGCGTGGCTGTATGTACTGATAGCCGCGGCTTTCGGCTTTTATCTGGGGCTGCGCTATGGGCAGCGGGCAGTGGATTTTCTGAAGGATATATTTAGTTGGGCGTAGTACGGGGCAAGGGGCAATTCCTTTTACCCAACAGACCAAATCAGGTGGCGCGCCGGCTAGCTCGCCATTGGCTATAGGCATAAACAACCGCGTCGCGACGCTCCTTGTGGCTGCCCCACAACGGCGCATTTTTAAGCTTGCGGATCTGAACCACCCCCCTTTTCCGAGGCAAACGCGGCGCTCCTTACGCACATGCTAGAAACACGGACAGCTTGCATCGAAACAGCGACTTCGTCGACGAGATGCTCCGTACGTACCTGTAGTGGTAAGCAGTCACCAACACCTGCACTGCCTACCAAGTTCAGGACCACCCGATCCCCGTGCCTTACGAACCGTGCGGGTGGAATTTGACGGTGTGCCCAATTGCTGCCGGCCACAACGAGCTGCTATCGGCCAGGAGTGTGTAAAAACGCTCATCCAAAATTGAAGCGCGCGGGTCTACGCGAAATCCGAAATTTATCGGTAGGTCCGCGGCTATGGATTTAGCGTAGAAACGCATTTTTAGGCCCGACTTTTGGTCTTTTGCTACCCTTGAAAAGGTTTTTCACAGGCTCGGCCGGGACGGCCTGTCGCCAGTGGCACCAATCGGCCAGAAGCACATGATCGCCCGCCAGACTGAGCAGATCATCATAGAAGTCGTGGTGCCGAACTGCGCCGCGGCGACTACAGTCTGGATACAAATAGCGTTGGCCTGATAGCCCAGACCTGACCCGATGTCACAATGCCTATGCCTTTGTGTTGGTCGTGAGCGAACTCACCTGCTGCAAGCAGATCACGGACGCCGATTGACATGGAGGTACGCATGGCCCTTTCATCAAGCCATTCGCGGGCTGGCCCACATTGCCGCTTCACACATTGCCGCTTCACACATTGCACGTTGATGGTCGCTATCACCAACGCGGTGATGCTGCTTACACCAGCCCAAACATGGGCCGCTTGCGGCCCACTGGCCGCCGGTACCTATAACACCACCCAGAGCTGCACCCCGACCAGTGGCGTTGACGCCACCCTGTCTACCCAAGCCCCGACGAGCATTACCACGACGGCCGGCTCGTCGATTCTGAGCCGCGCTGCCAGCGCTAACACCACCATTTCCCTGAGCGGTACCAGCGTTACCAGCACACCGGTCACCGCTGTCAGTGCCGTATTGGCCCAGATAACCGGGGCCGGCACGGGCAATGCGGCGATCAGCCTGCTCAGCGGTGCCAACTCGGTGACGGTGTCCGGCTCGGTGCAGGACGCCATCGGCGTGAGCAACGCCAACAGCGGCACCTCGACGGTAACGGTGAATGCCGGCAGCACGCTGGATATCCGCAGCACCGTGGTCGGCACCGAGCACGACGGTATCGATATCAGCGGCACGGGAGGCGGTGCGATCAACCTGCAACATAACGGCAGCGGCCTGATCACCACCTTTGGCGGTAATGGCGTCTGGCTCAAGGCCACCGGCCTTGGCGGCATCACGGCACAGGTAGGCAGCGGTGTCAGCTTTGTGGTCGATACCAGCGACCCGCTCTCCGTCGGCACGCCCATTGTCGATGACACCGACCCCACCGCCGGTGCCGGAAACCACGCGGGCATCCATACCCGCGCGGTAAACGGCAATACCAGCGTCGTCTCAGCTGCCACCATCCGCGGCACCGGGGTCAACGCCAACGGCATCATGACCGAGGGCGGCGCGGGCGATACCCAGGTGTTTAACAGCGGCAGCATCACCACCGATGGGTTGAACGGCTTTGGCATCCGCGCGTTCTCTACCACCGGCAGCATCGCGGTGGTGAATGACGGCGCGATTACCACCACGGGTGGAGGCGCCCACGGAATTTATGCGAACGACAACGTGGGTGCGCTTGGCACCATCAACATCGAAAACAACGGTGCCATCGAAGTGGGCAACGCCGCGCTGACGACCGGCTCGCGGGCCATCTATGTGATCAAGCGTGGCACCGGCGACGTCGGCATCACGGGCAGCGGCGACCTCACCGTGCACGGCGGGCTAAGCACCACCCGCGCCCAAGGCATTCTTGTCAGTATCGAGGGCGGTAACGCGGCCATCAATTACAGCGGCGATATTTCCGCCAGTGGTGCCGGTGCCGGCGGCATACGGGTAGATTCCATTCTCGGCAACGTAGCGGTCGATTACAGCGGCAATCGCATCGAAACCTTCAATGGCAACGGCAATGCCATCTACGCCAGCAACCAGTCGGCGACCAGCACGGTGCGGGTCACCGCTGCCGGCACGCTGATTACCCATTCCGATGCGGGCGGCGGCGATGGCAGTGGCATCGGTTCGTTCGGCATTCAGGCGCTGAGCGGCGGTGGCGATGTGGCCATCACCTACACCGGCCCGCTGATTGACGTGAACGGCCAGGGCGCGGCCATTCTCGGTGGCACGGCGTTTAACGCGGGCACCGGGGTGGGCAGTGTGACCATCAACAACGGCGGCACGCTGCTGGCCCGTGGCAATCAACAACGGGGCATCCGCACCTTGACTACCACTGGCCAGCAGCTCGTCGTTAACCGGGGCACCATCGAAACCCGCGGTGCGACCAACAGCCAAGGCATTCTGGCGGAGGCCAACGGGGCGGCCGATCTGCTGGTGAGTAACACCGGCAATATCTCCAGCCGTGGCACCGCCTCGTCCGCCATCGACGCGCTGACCGTGGGTGGCAGCGTTGAAGTGGTCAACAGTGCAGCGCTCAGCGGCGGTTGGGATACCAGCACAGGGGTGTCGTTGGCGGGGCTGAGCCAGGTGCTGAACAACACCGGCTCGATTGTCGCCCTGAGCGATAACGCCGTGCGCGCCGATGCCAATGGCAGCAGCGGCACGGCAACGCTGAACAATGGCGGGCAGATCCTCGGCAGCATCACCGCCACCGCCTCTGCCACCACCCTGATCAATCAGGGCAGCTGGACCCTGCGCAACTTCGCCGACAGCACAGGGAGCGGCACACGGGACATTTGGGGCATCGCTGTGAGTAACCTGGGCACAGCCGGCAGCAACCGCATCGACAACAGCGGCCTGCTAAGCCTGGCCGCGCAGCCCGCTTCAGGCATCACCACGTTCGACACCACGGGCGTCTACCTGCCCCTGGGGCAAACCGCTAACACGCCGCAGCTCGGCGGCCCGGTGCAGGCGCAGCTGCTGGGTGCAAACCAATTCACCAACAGCGGCGTCATCGACCTCACCGGCGGCGGCCGGGCGGTCGGCAACGTGCTGGTGATTGGCGGTGGGCAAACGGCCGGGGTCGATGGCGGCGGCGTGTTTGTTTCCAACGGCGGCAGCCTGATCCTGAATACCGAGCTTAACGAAGGCGACGCCAATAGCCGCTCGGACATGCTGGTGGTGGACGCCACGCAAACCGGCAGCGGCGGCGCTACGCGGTTGACGGTGCGCAACGTTGGCGGCCTCGGTGCCCTGACCAAGGGCAACGGCATTGCCGTGGTGGACCTGCTCAACGGTTCGGCTGCCGCCAGCGCAGTCGATGCGTTCTCCCTGGGCAACCGCGTGGTAGCCGGTCCTTACGAATATCGCCTGGCGCGCGGCGCGGAAGATGGCAGCACGACCGACACCTGGTTTCTGCGCTCCGACCTGATAGACGACGACCCCACCCCCAACTACCGCCCGGAAGTGTCGTTGTACGGCGCGCTGCCGGCGCTGACCCTGCTGTATGGGCGGGCCATGGTCGACACCTTGCACGAGCGGGTCGGCGAAGAACGGCTGAACCCGGATGCGCCGCGGCCCGCCGAGGACGAGAAAACTTACGGCCCCTCGCTCGGCTGGGGCCGGGTGATTTACCGCAGCGGCAAACAGCAAGCCGACCGCCAGCGCGCCGGCGGCGACAGCCCCGAATACAACTACGACCTGACCGCCTTTCAACTGGGTGCCGACCTGTACCGCAAAACCAGCACCGACGGCAGCCATCAGCAAGCCGGGCTGTCCATTGCTACCGGCACTATGGACGCTGGCGTCAAGCACTACACCGGTAACAATGCGGGCGATGACACCGTGCGCGGCTACAGCCTCGGTGGATACTGGACCTGGTTCGACACCGACGGCTGGTACCTGGACGCCGTGCTGCAACTCAACCATTTCGATATCAAAGCCAGGCCCAACCAGCTGTCGAACTTCGAAACCAATGGCTGGGGCTACACCGCCTCCCTGGAAAGCGGCTATCCGTTTGAAGCCGACAAAGACCTGTATATCGAGCCGCAAGCGCAACTGATCTACAGCTACGTCGACCTCGACGACAGCCACGACGATGGCGCTCGGGTGCGCTTCAACGATGTCGAATCACTGATCGGTCGACTGGGAGTACGCATCGCCAAGGACTGGTTCGACCAGGAGCCCGACAAACCCCTGCGCCGCACCACCGGCTGGATTCGCCCCAGCGTCTGGCATGAGTTCAAAGGCGAACCGAAAACCGAGTTCTCCTCGGAGACCGGCTACATTCCGTTCAACTCGAGCGTGCAAGGCACCACCGGCGAAGTGAACCTGGGCATCGACTACCAGGCCGACGCGCGCACCACCTTTACCGCGTCGGCGGGCTACCAGCAGAGCTTCGATGGTGATTCCCATGGGTACGACGTCATGGTCGGATTCAAGATGCTTTTTTGAACCCTACGTTTTCCGAACGCCCCGGCTACGACCAACGCGTCCGCGCTACTGTGCGGGAATTGGTGCAGCGGCATTTCCTCGAAGACCTGCCCGCTGCTCTTCAGTGGCGCTTGCAATCACCAGGTTACGGTCGTTGATTTGATCAAAGCACCCCAGAGCTGGAACGTTGTGGCGCACTTGCTGCGCAAAGACCAATAACGCTAGAGCATGCGTTTGAGCACCGTGTCACGCAGATAAAAGTGATGCCACAACGCGGCAGCGATATGCACACCGATGACGTAGTAGAACGCTGTGCCGACGAAGACATGGGCCGCTTCCACGCTGTGCGCCAACGGCTTGTTCAGCGCAAAGGGCGACGCGATAGTCAGGCCGCCCAATGGAATACCGCCGCGCTCAAGCAGAACAATCGCCAGGCCCATCAGCGGCTGGATCAGCAAGAAGCCGTAGAGCGCCAGGTGGGTCAGACGCGATGCCAGCTGCACCATCGGCTTGAGCGGCGGGTGCACAAGGGGTGCCGGGCTTCGCAAGCGGGCCAGCAGCCTGGGCAACACCAGCGCCAACACCACCAGCCCGACCCAGAAATGCCCTTGGACAAATAGCGTCTTCAGCGCGCTGCCCTTGGGAAACCAGCCGCGGCCCTCAATCAGCAGGTAAGCAAGAATCACCAACCCGGCCATCAGCCAATGCAGGTAGCGGGAGGTTCGACCATAGCGAGCGAAAACAGCGTGACGCGCATTATGGGGTGTGGGCGCTGTGACAGTTGAACGGATGAGATCGGCCATATGCCCCTCTACTCGTTAGGCCACCGAAGTGGCGCTGTGGGTTCAGAGGCAGTATCGCGAGCCTGGCTTAATGAAGTCTGAAGCAAACACAAGGGTGGCAAATGACCGCGCGCCTCAGCCGTTCCTGGGAATCGACAAGGTGGCGAGCAGCCCGCCCTCGGGGTGGTTCTGCAGTTCAATGCCGCCGCCCAGGCGCTTGGCGATCATTTCCACAATCGATAGCCCCAGACCTGCGCCATTGGGGTTGTCGCGGCTATAGAAGCGCTCGAAAAGGCGTTCGATTTTTGCTTCGTCAATGCCCGCCCCCCGGTCTCGAACACTCAGAAGGAACTGGGCGTTTCCAGCCTCTTTGAGTTGCACGGTGACTTCGCCGCCCGCCGGCGAGAAGTTGGCGGCGTTGGTCACCAGATTCTGCAAGGCAATGCCAATGGCCTGTGCGTCGCTGGTTGTCTGGTACTCCCCCGCCGCTACATCCAGGGACAGCTCCAGCCCTCGGTCCAGGAGCAACGGTGTCAGGTCGGCCAGGGTCTCGCGCACCACGCTCTGGATATCGACTACCTGCCAGTCTTTGCGCGCCGTTTCCGGCTCGACCCTGGCCATGGTCAATAGCTGATTGACCACTCGGGTCAAGCGGTCCACGCCACCCAGCAGAAACTGCAACGCTTGCTCGCGTGACGCATCGTTTTGCGCTTCCAGGGCGTTCTGCACATGAATACGCAGAATCGCCAGCGGCGTACGCATTTCGTGAGCGGCATCGCCAATAAAACGCCGTTCGCGCTGTAGCAAGTGGCCGATCTGCGACAGCAGCCGGTTCAGCGCCGCCTGCATCGGTTCCAGTTCCCTGGGCAAGGGTGTCAGCAGCAAGGGTTCCAGGGACTCAGCGTGCCGGGCACGAATCACCTGAGCCATATTCTGCAAGGGTTTCAGCCCCCAACCGATGGCTAACCAGACCAGCACGGCCAGCACCACGATACCGATCAGATTGGGAATCAGCGTGTGCCGCACGATGCGGTTCACCAGGTCCTGCCGGACATCGTCCCGCTCGCCCACCCAGATGCGCAGGCCATGTCGTTCGTCAGGCAGCAGAAAGCCATGCCAGCCCGAACCGGCAATGCTGACTTCGGCAAACCCGGGGCTGCTGGGGGGTTGTTCAAACAGCGGAGCACTGGCCGAGCGGACCAGGCTTTTACCCTGCAGATCCCATACTTGAAAGGCCATTTTGCCTTCGTAGGGGTGCCCGATCTTGTGCCGCCCAGCCTGACTCAGGGCGTTGTTGAACGCCTCGAACAGTTGCTGGCGCTGCTCAGCAGGCAGTGGCATCTGCACCACGCCCTGCAACAACCTGGCGCTTTGCGCCAGCTGGGCGTCATAGATCTCGGCAATCTCATGGCTGCTGTCGTGGAAGTTGTAAATGCTGATGGTCAGCGTGCCCAGGATCAGCAAAGCCAACACCAACCACAGCGTGCGATGGCGCAACGACGTCATTTCAGCGCTCCACCAGATAACCAATACCGCGCACGGTTCGGATCAGTTCGGAAAACAGCTTTTTGCGCAGGTGGTGGATGTGCACTTCGAGCGTATTGCTCTCCGCTTCCTCATCCCAGCCATACAAGAGTTGCGTGAGTCGCTCGCGAGTAAACACCTTGCCCGGTTGCGCCAACAGTTCATGCAGCAGCACATATTCCTTGGGCGTGAGCACGACCGCCGCTCCCTGGTAACGCACCTGCTGGGTGGCCGGGTCGAGACTGACGCCCGCATGTTCGACCACCACCTGTGCGCGCCCGGCACTGCGCCTTAACAGCGCGCGCAAACGGGCTTTGAGCTCATTGAGGTCGAAGGGTTTGACCAGGTAATCGTCCGCGCCGGCATCCAGGCCGGCAATGCGGTCATCGGTGTCATCGCGCGCGGTAAGGATCAGCACCGGCAGGTCACAGCCGCCCTGGCGGATCTGTTGTAACACGTGAATGCCGCTGAGCCTGGGCAAGCCCAGATCCAGCACCATCAGGTCGAAGGTTTCGCAGAGCAAGGCATGCACCGCGCTGACACCATCCTGCAGCCAGTCCACGGTGTAGCCCTCCGCACGCAATCCGGCGCGTACGCCCTCACCGAGGGCGGTATCGTCTTCCACAAGCAACAAACGCATGGGTGTCCTTAATGGCAGAAAGCTCAGTCAGTCGAGCTTATGTTCAACGTCCTTGAGTAAAGCATCGATCTCGCCGCGCCGGCCCTCATCCGCCAACTCGCGCCCCGCTCGTGGCGCAGCCTGCTTGGCCTTGAGCAACGCGGCTTTGGCCCCGGCATAGTTGCCTTGCCGGTACAGGTGGTCGCCCCAGAAGTACAGGCTATCGATACCGTTGGGGTTCAGTTGCAGTGCGCTGCGCAGCAAGGCATCGGCCTTATCGGCGTCGCCAAAACCAATCGGCCACCCGGGCACTCGATCGTACAACGCCGCCAGGCTGGTGTAGGCCGAACCCTGCAATGCCGTTGGGTCCAACTGCAACGCCTTTTCCAGCGACGCCTTGGATTGCTTGGCTTTACCCAATGCGCCCAATCCGCCCTCGGCACCTGCCCAACTGCTCACCACAATACCGTTCCAGATCCAGGCCTCGGCGGCTGTGGGCTGCTCCTGGGTGAACGCTTGTGCCTGCAGCGCCAGCTTCTCGAACTCGGCCGGTTTCTGTTTTTCCGGGGTGTCGTATTGCACCTCAGCCCAACGCTGCTGAATGCTCAGCAGGCGCTGACTGCCGGCCTCGTCCAGGGCCCAGGCTGATGGTTGGAGCAGTACACCCAGCACGGCGATAACCGGCGCAAACAACCTTCTGTTCATTGTGGGGGATTCTCATGTGGGTGAATAAAACTGCGAATAACCGGCAGTTGCTTGCGCAACGCACGATCGACGACCCCAGGTAGCAAGCCATTGAGGCGCACAAAGAGTTTTTCCGGCCAACCCAGGTACAGCTCAATCAAGTCTTTCTGGATGGCACCCATCACTTCACGCGCTACCCGTTGGGGTTCATCGACGCTGGCCCCGAGTGCCTTGTTGAGTGCCATGGCGGCGGCACTGTTCATGCTGGTACGGGTTGCCCTTGGTGCCACGTACAGCACGTTCACCTCGGTGTCGGCGAGCTCTCGACGCAGCGCTTCGGAAAAGCCGCGCAAGGCGAATTTGCTCGCGCAGTACACGGCGTAGCCGGGGTAACCGATCGAGCCGTAGGTGGACCCGACATTGACCACCAGCGCGTGGGGCTGGCTGCGCAGAATCGGCAACATGGCACGCGTCAACTGCAGGGTGGCGATCACATTCACCGTCAACATGTCGGCAATATCGTGGTCGTCGAGCTGCTCGATCAACGCGAAGCGGTTCACCCCCGCGCCGTTCAACAACAGGTTCACCCCACCCAGGTGACGCGCGGCCTCAACCACGGCATGGCGACCGGCGCTGGTGCGCAAGTCGGCAGTCACCTGATGCAGTTGCAGGGGGTAGCGCGCCACCAACGTAGCCAGGGCGGCCGGCTGACGGGTGACGGCCAGCACCTGTGCCCCCGCGGCGCAGAGGTGCTCGACCAGCGCCAGACCGATCCCCCCCGTGGCACCGGTGAGCACCACCCGGCAATCAGACAGCAGCATGCCGCACCTCGGTGGCTTCAGCGCGCGGCAGACCACGGAACATTTCGGTATAGAGGTGGTAAACAACTTTACTGGCGTGGATGACCGCTTGCTGGTCTTCGGGATCTTCCAGCTGGTTCATCAGACTGCGATAGGTGTCCATGTGATCGATATCCAGGGTGCCATGGGAGGACAGATAACTGAAAGCGCTGGCCGGCAACTCCAGCCGTTGCTGAATGGTGTTTGCCGCCTGGGTGGCCAACGCAATGCTGGTGCCCTCCAGCACATTGACCATGCCAAACAGTCCCACCGGATTACCTCGCGCAATCAGGTCGTAGAGAAAACTCACCATCAGTTCGATCGGCTGCGCGGGTTGCCCGTCGCGCACCTGATCGGCATCACCGCCGCAGGCACGGATGTCATTGAGAATCCACTTTTCGTGGCCATATTCCTCCTCGATGTACTCGCACACCGCGCCACGCAGCCACTCCAGGCGACTGGGCAGCCGGGCACCGCATGCCATCATCAACGGCACGGTATGGCGAACGTGGTAATAGGCCTGGGTGAGAAACGCGCGATAGCTATCCAGGCTGACTTCGCCGGCCAATGCCTCACGAATGACCGGTACGCTGAACAGCGCCTGGCGCTCCTGGGCCGTAGCGGCTTGCAGTTGGTCAAAAAAAATCATGGTATGAGCCTCACTCGGTTACGAGTTTTGAAAGGGCATCGCGATAACGCGACAAGATCGCTTCACGGCGCAGGCGACCATTGCTGGTGAGCAAGCCGTTGTCTGCGGTAAATGCTGTGGGAAGGCGCTGCCAGGCATGCACCTGGGCGTAATCCGGTAGTTGCGCATTGGCCTGGGCGACCGTCGCGGCGAGTGTCTCGTCGCTGCAATTGGGGTCTAGCGGCCACAGCAGTGCGAGGTTGTGGTTCAACCCTTCGCCATGCACAAATGCCTGGGCAATGGTGCCGCGCTGGGTCAACTCGGCCTCGACCCAATCCGGGTTGACGTTGCGACCGAAGCTGGTGATGAACTGGTGCTTTTTACGGCCCTTTAAAAACAGATAACCGTCGGCGTCGAACTCACCGATATCACCGGTATGCAGCCACTCGCCGCTGAAAGCTTGATCGCCGAGATAGCCCAGCAACGCCGACCCGCTGACCAGCACTTCGCCGTCATCGCCCAAGCGCACCGTGACATGTGGCAATGGCCGGCCGACGCTACCCGGGCGGTTGTGCCCGGGGCGGTTCAGACAGACCACCGAGGCACACTCGGACAGACCGTAGCCCTGGTACACCGGCAGATTGACGTTCGCAGCACGCTGTAGCAGGTCCGCCGAAACCCGCGCACCACCCACCGCCACGAAACGGAACTGCTCGGCAGCCACTAGCTCGCGTTCGATGGCCGTGACCAACCCCAGCAACAGTTGCGGCACCAGAATCAGGCTTTGCGCGCCACTCATTACCAGCGTGCCGAGCAAGCGTGGCCATTCCACACCGGAGGCACCGTTGATGCCCATCTGCTGCTGGGACGACACAGTAATGCTCGCCCCGGCCAGTAACGCGGCATAGATGCCCAGGTTTTCCAGCAGCACGGCCAAGGGCAGCACCGCCAGATAGCGCTCGGGCGCGGCAGCGCGACTGGCGCTTTGCAACTCCTGCGCTACCCGCAGCAAGGCGTCTGCGCTCAGGCACACGCCCTTGGGGGTGCCGGTGGTGCCCGAGGTGTAGGTGATCTTTGCCGTACCGGCGGGAATACCCGGATCAGCGCGCTGAGTGCGTCGCCAAAACACGCCTTCGCGATGAAAGCCCGCCAACTCCATATCCGCCGTCATGGACTCATCAGCTATGGCAATGTCCACCTGACTCTGGTCAAAGCAATGCGCACGTTGGGCCTGGGTAAAAAAGGGTGGCAGGATTACGCAGGGCAAACCGGCAAACAAGACCGCCAAGTCCCATAGAACGGCTTCCGGACTGTTGTCCATTACCAGCGCGAAGACCTTGCCGGTATGCGCCGCAAGCAAGGCTTGACGCTGCTCGATGCCGTCCCACAACTGTTGGTAATCGAAGCGACTGCTCGCCCCTCGTAGCGCATACACCGCGGGACGAATCAGTCGGTGGTTCTGTAACGCTGTGCGCAGCGCCGCCAGCTCATGCTGCATGGCAATGCTCCGCATCAAAAAAAGGAAAACCCAGGCGTGCCAACACGCCACTGGTTTCCAATTGCTCCAGACCGAAGCGGATATTGCCGGCGTAAACATGCGGATGCTGGGTGTAATAATTTCCCCACGCAGCCTGCTCGAGCCCGAGCTTCGCGGGGTCGGCATCACACAGCAGCAGTGGCTCCAGGCCCAGACGCTGAAAGCTGTTGATCAGCGTGGCAGCCCCGGTGAACACCACCCATTCCAGGCCATGACGGGCCAGCAGCCAGGTCATCGCGACAATAATCAGTCGGGCGCTGCCGGCATTTCGCGCCGCCAGATTTCCGACCTCGACCACGCGACGGCGCTCTACCGATTCACCCGCGACCAGCGAAACCACATGCTCAACCGGATTTTGCAGGTACTGCTCGATAAACAGCTGGCCGTCGCGGCCCAATCGGGCTCCTACGGCAGCACAGAGTTGACCTTGGCGATCATGCAAGGCCATCAGATCGGGCATGAAATGATGAATGTCGGCGTGATGCACCGCCGCAAACCGCTCCTGGATAAACGCCTCTACCGGAGCGCGTTCCGGCGTTTGCTCACGCACCAGCGACAACGTCAACGGGCGCTGTGCGTCAGGACCAAAACTCAACGGAAACGAGGTATTCCACTCGGTATCGATCATCGACATCCCCTCCAACGGTCATTCGATGGAGGCACTATCGACAACGAACCTTAATGAACTCTGAAGATCGTTTTCAACGCGATGAGTCCACTCAGCTATACCCCGGCGACCGCCTTGTTTTCGTTAATCAGCAAGAACTGCCTGAGTCTTTATGAGCATGACGACCTGACCGCACCACTACGCCCGATGCATTGTGAGAATGCAGTAATCGATGGGCTGAATGTCAGCTTCTGGCCGATAGCGGCATGTGCTGAATTGGTCAATCGCTGGAAGCGAAAAATGCGCTACAAGATTCCGTGGGGCGAGCAGACGTTTCAAGCCCTGCCCATTTCCCGGTACCAGCCATCGACAAGCTGGCTCCGTTCTCCCCACACCAAGCTCGCCACTTGTTGAATGATTGCGGCGAGCGAGTCAACGTTCACACCCGGGGCTTCCAGGCACGCCAACCGACCGCGCGACCAGTCGATCACGCTGCACTGCGGATACTGTTCAAGTAGTGCAGCCAGCACCTTCTGAGGTGGCTCGCTGGCCTCGTACCTAAAGTCAAAATAAGACGCAGCAGAGCTCTCTAAGGGATATAGCAACACCCAGCCATTGACGGGGCCGGCGAAGCTCAGCGTGACGTAGCGGGACGCCCATTCAGGCCCGCCCTGGGCAATGTGGCCCAGCACGTCCACGAGCGGTTGGCCTTCGCGGAGGCGAACCCCTGAGGCATTTGAATCTGACCCGTGTGACACGCCAGGCTTGGCTATATGCGCAGGGTCTTTCTTTTGTTTGCTCATGTTAAACCGTGCGAGCTCGCTTTGCGTAAGGTGATAAGCCCCTGGCATCTTGCCGCCACTTCCGGGACTACCTCAGCAAGTGTGGACAGCACCTGATACATCTCTTGTGCGTCTGGAAATGGGTAGACCTCCAGCCCCATTGCAATCTTCAGCTTGCGAACATCCAGCCCTTCCCTCAGCCACGCCTCGACCTCACGCGTCATCGCCGCGCCGTTGTCGTTGGTTTGCCAAGCCAACAGATTGAACAGTTCGGTAACCAACGTTTCGGGCACCGCGCGGGGGATTTCCGCAAACAGGCGATTGGCTAGGTCAGGCTCGCCAAATACGTTGATCACTTCAAGTACGGCGTCGAACGCCTGGGAGTATTCGGTCGCGTTTCGCTCAATGCTGATGATGTCGAGGGCGTGTTGTAGGGACGGGTGCATACGGGCGCTTCCTGTTTTTGCGGGGGGCGTTTGATCTAGGGATCATGATTGCCGCCTACTTCGCGGCCACTATCACAGTAGCTGTCACATCGCCAATGACAGCAGTGGGAAAGAATCGCCTCACTCTCCTATTAGTGATCCTGCCAGCCATCACTGGATTTATTATCGGCAACGTTTTCGTCTACAAATCTCAAACCGGGTCAAATATAGTGCGCCTGGCCACACTGATTCCTTACTCAGCGATGGCAATATTTGTACAGTTTTTTGCTGGCTGGACAATAGCCGTAGTCATAGGGCTGTAGGGGCTGAGAAGGCTTCTGGCCAGAGTGTATAAAAACGCCCGACCAAACTTTGAGTAAACGCTAATGGACGTTTTCTGCTTCTCGCGACCGGCTGCTTCTGGCCGTTTTCTGCCTGTGGTGGCAGGCTGAAAACGACCCATAGCGGTCATCCAGAACAAGTGACTATCCCTGTGCTTTCTTCAGCCCTTTCAAGCGCACATTCGCCCTTTGCACCGCGGCCATTTTTTCAGGCCGCTTCATGCGTTTCCACTTTCTGATGTCTTCCTTGCTTCGCCCGCAGCTCACACACAGATCACCACTGAGCTGGCAAACTGAGATGCAGGGATTCTCTATTTCTTTAGACATTGTCAGCCACCTTTGGCCACACGTGATTGAGTCAGGCGGATTTTCCAGTCGCCTCCGTGAGCTCGCTGACACTCCTCCTCAGAGTCGAAGCGGACACTGTGGTCTGAAGGGATCAGGTAGATGTTGGCGTCATTCAACGCGATGGACGTCAACTCAAAGATGCGCGCCTTAGCGTCAACCAGGGCGAGCTTTCTGTCAGCCAGGGTCTCAAATACCCAGATTACCTTCAGGGTTTCAGCCAACGCGTTCAGGTCAGCGATGTGGGTGAGCCAAGCAAAGCCTTTGATTTCACCCTTTGCTGTCTCGCATGCTTCGGTAAGCGTGGTTATCAACCGACGTTCGATTCGTGCCAGTTCACGTTTCCCTAGAGGCAATGCGGGTTCCTTCAGAGACACTGGTGGGGAGGCACTTAATCAGACAGGTCGAAACTCGACCGTCAGATGGCTGACTTCGTGAACCGGCTTGAGACGTTCACGAATGCTATCGGCGTTCGCAGTGGCCTCACCAAGGACGCTGACGATGGCCGCATGGGCTTGCGGTCCAACCCGCCAGACGTGCAAGTCCGTGATAGTGGCATCCCCCGGTTTCTCAACCAGTTCGCGGATTTCCTCGGCAACGTGTGCATCTGTCTGATCCAGCAGTACTCCTGCGGTGACCCCCATCAAGGTCCATGCCCAGCGCGCAATAACAATGGCGCCGACAATCCCCATGACCGGGTCCAGCCACACCCAGCCGAGGTACCGGCCGGCGAGCAATGCAGCAATCGCCAGAACGGAGGTCAGCGCGTCTGCAATGACGTGGACGTAGGCCGATTTCAGATTGTTGTCGTTCCCGTGATGGGCATGGCCGTGATCGTGATCGTGATCGTGCCCATGACTGTGCCCGTGGCCCAGCAGCAGGGCACTGACAATGTTGACGACCAAACCGGCAATCGCGATGAGCGTAGCGGTGCCGAACTGAACTTCCGTTGGCTGCAAGAGGCGCATGACAGACTCACCGCCAATTCCCAGGGAGACCATACCGAGAATCAGCGCCGAAGCGAACCCGCCCAAGTCTCCAACCTTACCGGTACCGAAACTGTAGCGCTGGCTGGAAGCGTGGCGTTTTGCGTATCCATAAGCGGCCGCCGCGATGCCCAATGCGCCGGCATGAGTTGCCATGTGAAAGCCATCAGCCAGTAACGCCATCGAGCCCGTGATATAGCCAGCGGTGATCTCGCCAACCATCATCACAACGGTCAGCGCCACAACCCAAAGCGTACGCTTGGCATTTTCGTCGTGTGCTGAGCCTAGGAACACATGGTCGTGTGTGTAGTTTATGTTCGTGCTGTTCATGAGCGTGTTCCTGAATACGTTCACTTGGAGTAACGGCGAATGGCTTCAAGAAGTTCCTCGACGCCTTTGTTACGCTCTTCTTCGCTGAGAGCAGGGTTCGCGACATGCTCCCGCGCGTGTTCCTCGATGATTTCCTCCATCAAGCCATTGATGGCTCCGCGAGTAGCGGCAACAAGGTGCAGTGTTTTGGCGCAATCGAGGTCCGACTCCAATGCCCGCTCAACGGCTTGGATTTGTCCGGCGATGCGTTTTACGCGTTTGAGAAGATCGTCTTTGTTTGCTGCAATGTGACCCATGGGATACCCCCTCTACCTATACATTGCGCATGATAGGTATACCCCCTATACCTATGCAAGGCTCGACGGAGGGAGGGATTATCTACGCGCCCTTGCGGGAAGGAGAGACTTTAATTTCGAGGGGAGAGCGAGGGGTGTGGAGGGTCCGCTTCTAGCCGACTTCTGCCCTTCGCCACGGCCCACTCTCTGCCGCTCCCCTCAAAACCTGATCGCATGACTAACCACCTCCCCCTCCCCCCGCAACCTTCCCTGCATCTCCGTGGCAAAGCGTAAAAACACAGTCCAGAAGATGTCCTGCTTGTTCATGTCCGCCCAGAAGTTCTCGCTCTCCAGGCACTTGGTGGCGTAGTAGCCGAACATGTAATAAGCGAGGTCGGCGGAGATCAGGCCGCTGTTTTTCAGTACGGCGATTTCTTCGAAGAAGGTCAGGTAGGCGCGTTTTTCTTCGAATTCGATGCTGATCAGTGCCACGTCGTTGCTGTCGATCAACCCGCGAAGTTTGTTAAAGGAGGGGTTGGCGAAGTATTCGCCCTGTTTCTTTAGAAACATGTCCGCGCGCTTTTGCGTGCCTTGCAGGGCGAACTCGCGGAAGCCTTTGTACAGGCCCCAGAGCGCAGCGATCACGCCGATGCAGGTGGCGAGGTTTTTGATCAGTTCCATGCGCTGTCTCCGGTTGTACCGATGCGCTCAAGGCGTCCAGTCCACTCCATGTTCTTGCAAGTAGGTATCCACTGCGGCACCGACGGTGGGCTGGAAGATGTCGCTGCCGATCTGGTCGAGCACTTCCAGGCGTAGCAGTTTGTCGCGTACCGGGTCTTTCATTTCGGCGAAGCGCAGTTCGATGCCGGCGTCGCGTAGTTGTTGTTCCAGTTCGATCAGCATGTCGGCCGAGGTAACGTCCACGCTGGTGACCGGTTCGGCGGCCACTACGATGCGCCGTACCGGCGCGCCGGCCTGAGTCACGGCTTGCAGTACGCAGTTCTGGAACAGTTCGGCGTTGGCGAAGAACAGTGGCGCGTCCCAGCGGAATAGCACCAGGCCGGGCACCAGGCGGGCATGGGGGTAACGCGTGATGTCGTGGTAGCCGCGAATGCCGTCGACGCGGCCGAGCACGGCGTAGTGCGGGCGCCAGCCGTCCCAGAGAAATTCGATAACGGCCACTACCACTGCCAGGCCGATACCGGGCACCGCGCCCAGTACCGCAACGCCCACGAAACAGGTGATCGACAGCCAGAATTCCCAGCGCTGAATGCGGTAGATACGCCGCAGGTCGTTGAACTCGAACAGGCCAATGGCCGAGGCGATCACCACGGCGGCCAGGGCGCTATTGGGCAGGTGTTGCAGCAGGTTGGGGGCGAATACCAATAGCAAGGCAACGCCGAGCGCACCAAATACTCCGGTCAGTTGGGTACGGGCACCCGCGGCTTCGGCCACTGGCGTGCGGGAACTGCTGCTACTGATGGGAAAACCCTGGAACAGACCGGTGGCCAGATTGGCGATGCCCAGCCCGAGCATTTCCTGGTTGGGGTCGACCACGGTGCGGTTTTTCGCTGCATAGGTACGCGACAGCACGCTGGTGTCGGCGAAGGACACCAACGCCACCGCGCAGCCGCCAAGCAACACCGCCTGCAGGTCGGCCATGGCGAACCAGGGCCAGACCAGGCTCGGCAACCCCTGGGGTAACGAGCCCACTACCTTAACGCCGTGGCTGGCGTGCAGATCGAAGGCCGCCGACACCAATGTTGCCGCCACCACAGCGATCAACATGCCGGGTAGCCGCTCGAAACGTTTGAGCAGCAGAATAATCCCCAGGGTGCCGGCTCCCAGGGCAAAGGCATAACCATTGCCCTGCCCGGCGAGCAAGGCCTGAATCAGCGCAAGGCTGTCGCGCAACGGGCCGTCGCTGTCGATGGAAATGCCGAACAGCTTCGGCGTCTGGCTGATCAGCACGGTCAGGGCAATACCGTTCATATAGCCATAGCGGATCGGTTTGGACAGCAGCTCGGTGATAAAGCCCAGGCGCAGCAACCCCGCACCGATGCAGATCAACCCGGATACCAGCGCCATGCCGCTGGCCAGGGCGATGGCGCGCAGCGGGTCACCGTCCGACAGCGGTAGCACCACGGCGATAATGATCGCCACCAGCGCCGAGTCGGGGCCCAGCACCAGAATGCGGCTGGGGCCGAACAGTGCGTAGGCCAGCAGCGGCACGATGGTCGCGTACAAGCCATAGATGCCCGGCACGCCGGAGGCCTCGGCATAGGCAATCCCTACCGGTACCAGCATGGCGGTCAGCACCAGGCCGGCGAGCAGATCCTTGGGTAGCCAATCGAGCTGATAGCGGCGCAGCACCTGCAGGCCGGGTAACCAGCGTTGCCAACCTTGGGTACTGGCTGCCGGGGCCTGCGGTAGAGGGTCCGAATCAACGGATGGGGATGGGCTCATGGGCGTGGGTCACCGTGGGTCAGGATGCAGCTGCATCCGGGGTTAGAAAATAGGCAAGGCCGAGAATCAGATAGACCGCCAGCAGTTGCACGCCCTTGAGCCAGTCCGAGCGACCGTCGCCGGCCACCTGGCCAGTGATCAACACGGCCAGCAACACGCTCAGCACCAGGCCGCCGGAAAACGCCAGATCCATAGGGGCCGGGCCAACGATATAACTGGCCAACACCAGGATTGGGGCAACGAACAAGGCGACCTGGGCACTAGAGCCAATGGCGATGGACAACGACAGATCCATCCGATTTTTTATCGCGGCCGACACCGCGGATGCGTGTTCAGCGGCATTGCCCAGAATCGCCACCACAAACACCCCAACAAACAGGTTGCTCAGGCCCAGCTGTTTTGCACTGGGAGTTATCGCCGCCACCATGATTTCGCTGATCCAGGCAATCATTACGGTGGCCGCCGCCAGTACCAGCAACGCCTTGCTCAATGGCCAAAGGGTCGCTGGCGATAGCTCTTGAAGGTCTGGTGCCCCGGCAAATAACGCTCTGTGGGTAACCAGCGAATACAGCAGAAACAGGCAGTACACCACCAACAACACCAGGGAGATATACAGGCTCAGGGACGCGAGACCGTCGGGTACCCGCGACGCCACCGCCGCGCTGTAACCCGCCGGCAGGATCAGCGCGATGGTTGCCAAGGTCAGCAGAGTCGCCTGGGAACGGGCGGCCGAGGCGTTGTACTGCTGTTCGCTATGGCGCAAGCCGCCGGCCAGCATGGCGGCGCCCAGCACCAGCAGAATATTGCCGACAATGGAGCCCGCTATAGAGGCTTTCACGATGTCATGCAGGCCCGCGCGCAGGGCACTCAGGGCAATGATCAGCTCGGTGGCATTGCCGAAGGTGGCATTCAGCAAACCGCCCACGCCCTCCCCTGAACGCTCCGCCAACTGCTCCGTGGCACGCCCCAGCCAGCCCGCCAGTGGCACGATTGCCAGGGCCGCCGCGAGGAAAACCAGCAGGTGGTACTGCCCGGCAAACAGCTCCAGGAGGATGGCGACGGGGACAAATACCAACATCCATATAAGCATCAGGGGTTCCCAGAGTCGGCATCGAAAAGGACAGGGCATCCAGGGTGTGCCAAGCAATATAGATGGGCTGCGGCCAGGCTGCTGCTCCAGGCAGAAATATCGCCAGCCTGGGTCCTGAATGGCTGGGCGTGCCGCTTCAGTTTGTTGACTACACTCCAGTGGGCTGTTTCGCCGCCAACGGATGGGAGAACACGGTGAGCCTACTGATCGAACGTGTCTGCGGCCAGGACCGCCCCATCTGGCTGGTACAAGCCTACGGTCTGACGTTTCGCTTCTTCGATGAGCGTTCCGCCGCCACCTTCGCCAGCACCCTGGAGGCGCGCGTCAATGCCCCTCACCAACTTCCCGAAGACACGGTGAAACACTGGGCCCGGGAACACTGGCGCATCCTGCGTCACGCTCAAGGTGGCCAATAACGCTACGGTTGATGGCAACGGAGCGTGTGGTGGGCACGTGATGGTGCGCGCCATATTGATTGCCGCACCAGCTAGCCTATTTGTTTTTCCAACTCCTCCATCACCTGCAACGCCTCATCGAAATCGAACTGCTCGGTGTGCTGGGCCACACGCCGCAGTTGGTTGGTCAGGCTGGGGTCGGCGGTCTGGCTTTGCAGCTGGCGCAGCGCGGTGAGCACCTGGGTATCGCTTTCGGCCAACAGCTGGCGGACGGTGGCCAGTTGGGCGCGCAACTCACCACTGACGGGCTGGGCAGCCGCTGCTGCCGGCGCCACTTGCGGCTCGCCGAGCACGGCCAGGCCGGCCAATACCGGGGTCAGCAAGTGCTCAACCTCGTCGAGCAACTGCGGCACCTGTTCGCTGCTACCGGCCAGGCTGGCTTGTTCCAAGGCGGCGGCCGCCGTGGCGAGCTGTTTGGCGCCGATATTACCCGCTGTGCCCCGCAAGGTATGCGCCACACGCCCGGCGGCGGTGGCATCGGTACTGTTGCTGGCGGCGAGGAAATCAGCGCGGAAGGCCGCCTGGCTGGCGCGGAATTTACGCAACAGGCGCAGGTAGAGTTCCACCTTGCCCACGCAGGTCGCCAGACCGGCCGTCTGATCGATACCCGGCAGTTGCGCCGGCAATGTCAGCAGCGCTGCCGGCGCGGTGCCGGCTGGGGCGCGGTCCGGCATCTGGGGTTTGGGGTGAATCCATTTCGCCAGGGTGGCAAACATCGCCTCGACGTTCAGTGGCTTGGAAATATGGTCGTTCATGCCACAGGCCAAGGCCTGCTCGCGGTCACCGTCCATGGCATTGGCGGTCATGGCGATTACTGGCAGCTCGGCAAACTGCGCCTGCTCGCGAATCCGCGTGGTGGCGGTGTAGCCGTCCATGACCGGCATCTGGCAGTCCATCAACACGCCATCGACATCCTCATGCAGCGCCAGCCAATCCAGCGCCTGCTGGCCATCGAAGGCTTGGCTCACTTCGATACCGGCATCCTGCAACAGCTCGATGGCCAGTTCGCGGTTCAGTTCGTTGTCCTCTACCAGCAACAGATGCGCACCGCGCAAGCTGGTCATGGCCTGGGCGCTCTGCTGGCCACGCTCGTTGGCGCGACTGTCGCTCGGCGTGCGCCGGCCGAGGGCCACACCAATGGCTTCGAGCAAGGTCGAGGGTGTAACCGGTTTGGTCAGCACCTGGGGCAATTCCACGCCCTGGCGCTCGGCCTGCTCGCGCACCTCTTCGCGGCCAAAGGCGGTAACCATAATCACCGAAGGTGTCTGGGTAAGGTTGGCCGCATGCATCTGCCGCACCGTTTCGACCCCGTCCATACTCGGCATCCGCCAGTCCATCAGCACCAGGTCATAGTTCAGGGCCTTCTGCTCACTTTCCTGCAGCATGCGCAGGGCGCTGCGGCCGCTGTCGGCCACATCCACCTCGACGCCAAAGCTGCTGGCCATGCCAGACAGAATCTCGCGGGCACTGGCGTTATCGTCCACCACCAGTACGCGCACGCCGAGCAGTTGGTCGACGGTGAGCATTCGCCGCGGCTGCACCTCGCCCAAGCCCAGGGTGACGCGGAAGAAGAAGGTCGAACCGCTGCCCAAGGTGCTTTCCACCCAGATATCGCCCTCCATCAATTCCACCAGGCGTTTGGAGATCGCCAGCCCCAGGCCGGTGCCGCCGTATTTGCGGGTGATCGAGCTGTCGGCCTGGCTGAACGACTGGAACATCCGCGCGCACTGCTCTTCGCTCATGCCGATACCGCTGTCGCGTACCGAAAACAGCAGCTCCACCTGTTTGTCGTCACCCCCTACCCGCTCGACGCTGACCACGATCTCGCCCGTTTCGGTGAACTTGGTCGCGTTGTTACCGAGATTGAGCAGCACCTGGCCCAGGCGCAGCGGATCGCCCAGCAGCGCCGTCGGCAAATCGGTGGCGGTACGGAACAGCAGCTCCAGGCCTTTGTCCTCCGCCTTCAGGCCGACCATGCTGGCAAAGTTCTCCAGCACATCCTCGAGGCGGAACGGAATAACCTCCAGGCCCATCTTGCCGGCCTCGATTTTCGAGAAGTCGAGGATGTCGTTGATGATCCCCAGCAGGTTCTCTGCCGAGCGATGCACCTTCTCGATGTAGTTGCGCTGGCGGTTATCCAGCTCGGTGCGCAGCGCCAGATGGCTCATGCCGATAATGGCGTTCATCGGCGTGCGGATCTCGTGGCTCATATTGGCCAGGAATTCGCTCTTGGCCTGGGTGGCCTCCTCGGCGACTGCCCGCGCCTGTGCCAGCGCCGTGACGTCGATATTCACCCCGGTGGCGCGCAGCGGTGTGCCGTCTGCGGCACGGGTAAAACGGCTGAGCGATTTAAAGGTGCACACCGCGCCATCACTCTTGCGCAGGATGCGGAAGTCAAACTCCACCCGGTCGCTGCCGCTTGCAATGGCGTTGTCGAACACACTGCTGGCGTACGCCACGTCATCGGGATGCACCAGGGTTTGCCAGTGCTCCAGGGTGCCGCCGAATTCGCCGGGGGCGAGGCCGAACATTTTTTCCAGTTGCGGCGTCCAGTAGTTGCTGCCGCTGACCAGATCGACGTCGAACAAGCCGATATCGCCAGCTTCCTGAGCCAGGTTGAGGCGCTCGCTGGCCGTACGCAGGCGGGTTTCCATAACGCGGCGTTCGCTGACGTCACGCACCGAGGCGCACACGCATACCCCTCGCCCTTCCAGGCGCGGCAGGTGCGACAGGCCGATTTCCACCGAGAACTGGCTGCCATCTTTACGCACACCGCGCAGGTCTTCCGCATCCCCACCCATCTGACGGGTGCCGCCGCTGGCGATAAAACCATCGCGCAGGGCCACATGCCGCTCGCGCACACCCTCTGGCACCAGGCGCTCGATGCTGGCACCAATCAACTCGCCAGGCTGGTAGCCAAACAGCGCGTCCAGTTGCGGGTTGGTCATCAGAATGGCACCGTCGGCACCGACCACCAGCATGCCGTCCGGCGCGGCCTCGATAATCCCGCGGTACCAGGCTTCAGTAGCACGCAGGGCCACTTGCTGAACTTCCAACTCGTGCGCCTGGTGTTCCAATTGCAGGGCCTGGGCCCCCATTTCGTCGGCTTGCCGGCGGGTTTCCAACAGCAGGGTTTTCGCCGCTTCGCTGCGTTCCATAATCACGATGGCACCAGCCAGGCGGGGCAGCACTTCCTGCAGCAGCAGTTGCTGATGCTCTTGCAGCGGCTGAAAGCCGGACATTTCCAGCACGCCAAGCAAACGTTCGCCACGCAGTACCGGCTGCACCAGCAAATGGCTGGCCGGGGCGGTACCCAGTTGCGTACGCACATGCCAGAACGGTTCGGGTAAATCGCTGAGTTGGCGCGGTTGCTGGTCGAGGGCGCACTGGCCGAGCAGGCCTTCGCCTAAAGCCAGCTCGGCCGCTGGCGGGTGCTCGCTGTCGATGGCGTAACCACCCAGCAGCTGCAGACGTGATGCGCCTTCATACAGGGCGTACATCGCGCCCTGACACATATTCAGCTGCGGCGCGATATGGCAGAAAAACGCCTGCGCCAATTCCTCCGGCGTTTCCGCTTGTTGCAGGTCGATCTGCAGGGCGGAGGTATGCGTTTTCACCCAACGCTGACGCTCCAGCTGCTGCGACTCGGTCTGCAGCTTGGCAATCGCCCGGGCCAGATCGCCGGTCTCGTTATGAAAATCGGTATGCGGGATATAACGGTCCAGCCGGCCCTCGGCCAGCTCGTCCACCGCATTGCGCACACGATTCAGCGGCTGGCGGATGGAGCGACTGGCCAGCCACGACATCAGCAGCGCCAGCGTCAGCCCACCCAGCAACACCACATAGGTGTGCAGCGTGCTGCGCTCGGCGAAGTCGGCAATCTCCAGTGCAGTGTCGTGAATAAACACCTCTTTGGATTTCGCCATATCCCCCAGCAGCGTGTCCGCCTTGCGGCCCATGCTCTGGAACTCGCCGCTGTTGAGCAGTAACAGAGCCTGGCCCTGGTAGCCCTTGCCGGCCAGTTCGAGGGCCTGCTCACCGTCGTGTTGCAGCCGCTCTATCAGCACCTCGAATTCAGCCAAACGCACCAAACTGACCGGCAGGCGCAGGGTCGGCCGCGCCTGGGCCAGAGCCTGCTGCAGCCGCTGGCGGGCATCATTCAGCTCTGCCACAGCTTCAGCGCGCACATCGCCACTGTTGGTCGCCACCGCTCGCTGCAATGCATGCAGCTCCTGGGGTAGTTGCACCCGTGCCTCGGCCAGGTGCTGGAAGCCCACTAAGTCCTCGCGATACAGCTTCTGCATCTCGCGCTTCAGCGATTCCTGGGTGCGCAGGCTCTGCACGCCGAGCACCAGCACCAACAACAACAACGCGGCGAAACTGAGCACCAGCTTGTGCAACAACGGAAGGCGTTCAAGCAGGGCGAGAAATCTGGCCATGGCACATCCTTAGTGACCAACGCTTACATAGAGACCAACGCTTAAAAACCGGCAAACCACCTGCTACTGCGGCTCAAGGCGCGACGCCGCTGCGCTCCAGCGCTACCCGCTGCTTGGCCATATCCAGATCGCTGTCCGAAAAACGCTCGGCAATCGCCCGAAACCGCTCATCGCAGCTCAGAAAGGCGTCGCAAATATCCGGATCGAAGTGCGAACCGCGGCCCTCGCGGATGATTCCCACCGCCTGCTCGTGGGGCATGCCGGCCTTGTACACCCGTCGGCTGATCAGTGCATCGTACACATCGGCCACCGCCATCAGCCGCGCGCTGATGGGGATATTGTCGCCACTCAGCCCTTCTGGGTAACCGCTGCCATCCCATTTCTCCTGGTGACCGTAGGCGATCTCTTTGGCCAGACTGAGGAAATCCACGGAAATGCCCAACTGATCCTCCGCCCGCTGAATCGCCTCACGGCCAAGGGTGGTATGGGTTTTCATGATCTCGAACTCTTCCGGAGTAAAGCGCCCGGGCTTGAGCAGGATTTGGTCGGGAATGCCGACCTTGCCGATGTCATGCAGGGGGGCCGACTTGAACAACAGGGTAATGGTTTCTGCGCTCAGAAACGCTTTAAAGCGCGGGTGTTCGCGCAACAGTTCGGCCAGCAGCTTGACGTAGTGCTGGGTGCGGCGGATATGGTTGCCTGTCTCGTTGTCACGGGTTTCGGCCAGCGAGGCCATGGCCTGGATGGTGACGTCCTGAATCGCCGCCACTTCGCGGGTGCGGCGCTGCACTTCGCGCTCGAGAAAGTCGTTCTGGTCGCGCAGGAAATCCGCAGCTGCCTTGATCTTCAGCTGGGTTTCGACGCGCGCCATCACCAGCGGTGGGCTGATCGGCTTGGTGATGTAATCCACCGCGCCCAGCTCCAGCCCCTGGATCTCGTCAGCCATCGACGCCAGCGCGGTAAGAAAGATGATTGGTATATCCCGGGTGCGGGGCTCTTGCTGCAGCTGTTTGGCCACCTGATGGCCCGACATGCCGGGCATCATGATGTCGAGCAGAATCAGGTCGGGCAGCGCGCCATCCTGCAGAATCCGCAGGGCTTTTTCGCCGCTGTTGGCTGCCTTGACCCGGTACTGGTCCTTGAGCAGCTCGGTCATCAGCATCAGGTTATCGGGGGTATCGTCGACCACCAGAATGGTGGCGGGCTGGAACGGGTACGGCGAACTGTCCATGGCGCGGTGCTCCCTCAGCAAAATGGAGTAACTTCAACCGCTGCTACTCCTTAGCCTTGAAGCTTAGAGACTATTTGCTACTTACGGCAATCGCCTGAAAAGCTGGCTAGCGGGCAAAACCCCGATTTTGCCGATATTGGCACCCCCACTGGGTTACCGAGCCTACAAAGGCCTAGTCCCTGGCTGCCAGAAAGCCCCTGAGACACCCGCCTACCATGGGCCCGTCGCTGGATACCTGGCGACCGGATTTGACTGTCCGTGCTTAAGCGCAACTTCTAAGCTCCGCCATAAAGCCGGGCGTGATTGTGGTCCGTGTTTGCAGTTATGGCGGCTGTACGTGGGACACCTTTGGGTGTGCCGATGCTTGGAAGTTGCCATCGGTCAGTCAACCTGCGTACAGCTGCCACCCCGTCAATCCCGACATCAACGTGGCAGATTCATACTCTTTCGGAGCAACACGTTATGGAAAACCAACCTGCGAAATCCGCCATCGTCACTCTCGCCAGCACCTGCATGAAAGCCGACGGCCACGCCCTGCTCACGGTCAATGCCGGCGTGCCGGTAGAGCTGACCCTGGAACAGGCCGGCTACCTGCTCGACTGCATCGAGTGCCTGGTACTCAACCGCGAAAACCTGAAAAAAACTGCCTACACCAACAGCCTGCATTACCTCACCGACCTCACCCGCGCGCTGGTTACCGCCAGCTACAACGGCCTGAGCGAGTACGAACGAACCCTGCAGTAAGCAAGCTTAAGGGTGCCAAGTGCGCTGGATTGAGCGCTGGTGCGCAAGGCATACCTTCCCCGCCGTTCCATTCCCTGCAGGAATGGGCTGAATAAAAACACAGACTTTTTGTTATCGAGCACACCGCACTAGAGTGGTCCAGGCCCAACCACCCTGGAGAGCGCTCTTGCACACCCCCGCCGGTAAATTCGACAACAACCGCGCCAACGAATACGCCCAACAAAGCCGCATCGCCCTGGCCGGCTACGACGCCTGCCACGAACTGGCCGCCTGCATGCTCGCCGCCAGCCTGAACAGCGACCACCCGGCGCGCATTCTGGTAGTAGGCGTAGGTGGCACCGCCCAGGAAATTCTCACCCTCGCCGCCCTGGAACCGACCTGGCAATTCACCGCCGTCGACCCTTCCCCACCCATGCTCGAAACCGCCCGCGAACAGGTGCAAGCCCACGGCCTGCTGTCGCGCACCGAACTGCTGCTAGGCACAGTCGACGACCTGCCAGAGCAAGCGGAATTCGACGCCGCCACTCTGATCGGCGTGCTGCACCATATCCCCGGCGACGAAGCGAAAAAACAGCTGCTGCGCGCCATCCACGCCCGGCTAAAACCCAACGCCCCACTGATAGTCGCCGCCAACCACCACGCCTACACAAGCCAACCTTTGCTGCTTAAAGCCTGGGGCCAGCGCTGGCGGCAGCAAGGCGCCAGCGCCGATGAAGTGCAGGCGAAGTTGGGCAAGATTCTGCAGGGCGCAGATCCACCGCACTCAGAGGCAGCGGTGCAGCAGTTGCTGCTTGAGAGTGGCTTTGGTGAGGGTTTGCGGTTTTTCAGCAGTTTGTTTTGGGGGGCTTGGCAAACGTATAAAAGCTAAACCCACCGAGGCCGCCGCCCTCCACAAGGGGGGCCTGAGGTGGCGATCAAACAGCTGGTTTTGCAGCAGAGCTACGACGACTAGACCTGCCCGTAAGTTGGCGTGGCCGATTAAGGGAAACCAACGCAAGGGCCATCCCCTGAGGTGTTTGCGCCCCGCTCGCCTTTTGCGGTGATAATGCCGCCGCGCATTTCCCCGGAGCCTCGCCGCCATGTTTGAAATCCAGCCATTCAACCCCGAAACCTATCGCCAGCAAACCCGCCGCAGCACCTTGATTGTGGCGGTGATTTTTGTCGCGCTGGCCATGCTGTTGTCCAGCCTGGCGGTGCTTCTATTCGGTACCCCGGGGGGCGACAACTTGCGTTGGAACGCCGGCGGCGTGGGTGTGGCTGTGGTGGCCTGTGCCGCGCTGTTCAAGTTCAAGCTGTGGTCGCAGCCGTGGATGAGCGCGGCGGTGTATGGCTGGCAGCTGAAACGTGCGCTGATGAGCGTGACCAATGTGATGCACCAGGTGGAAGCCGGGGTGAAAGCGCAAAATCCGCACGCCATGAAGCTGCTGCGCTTTTACCACCAGGGGCTGACGCAGATGTACCAGCTGGAAGCCAATTCCAGCTCACTCAGCCAGATGGTGCATGAGATCGACGCCCATAAAGAGGCCATGCAGGCGCAGGGGCTGGATAGCGACCAACCGCGGCTGGAACCGCAGTGGCTGGCGACGGTAAAGGCGCTAGGCGGCAGCCGTTAACCGACGGACTAGACTCTGAAGAATTCGGGGCCATGCCCCATCGCTGGAGAACTGCCATGTTCAAAGCACGCACATTGATTGCCCTGCTCAGTTGCCTGGCCTTGCTCGTGGCCTCCACCTCGGCGCTGGCGGACCCCGGTAAGGACAAGGGTAAAAGCAACGGCAACGGCCATTCCAACCAGAGCGGGAAAAGCAAACACAGCGATGGCGATGATTGGGGCAACGGCCCGAGTATCGACCGGGGGGTGATTATCGGTGTGCTGGGTGGGCACCGCGACTACTGGACGCCCACCTCCTCCCTGCCGCCCGGCATCCAGAAAAACCTGGCGCGCGGCAAACCCTTGCCGCCGGGTATCGCGAAAAAACTCGATGGCCGCCTGGTTGGCCATCTGCCCCGTTACGAAGGCTACGAATGGCAACAGGCCGGCACCGACCTGCTGCTGGTGGCCATCGCCACCGGTCTTATCTATGAAGTGGTCAGCGGCGCTTTCGATTGATCAGATCGTCGCCTGGTTGACCCGCAGCGACAGCGCCTCGGCCGACTCCTTGCGCTCCGAGTAACGGTCAACCAGCTCCGGACGATCCCGTAGCAACAGGGTGAAGCGCACCAGCTCCTCCATCACGTCCACTACCCGGTCGTAGAGTGCCGACGGTTTCATCCGGTCCTGCTCATCGAACTCAAGAAATGCCTTGGGCACCGAGGACTGGTTGGGGATGGTGAACATGCGCATCCAGCGGCCGAGAACGCGCATCTGGTTAACCGCGTTGAACGACTGCGAGCCGCCGGACACCTGCATCACCGCCAGAGTTTTGCCCTGGGTCGGGCGCACCGCGCCGATGGCCAGCGGCACCCAATCGATCTGTGCCTTGAACACTGCCGACATCGCGCCGTGGCGCTCCGGCGAACACCACACCTGGCCTTCGGACCACTGCATAAGGGCGAGCAGTTCCTGCACCTTGGGGTGATCGCTGGGGGCGTCATCGGGCAGCGGCAAACCGGAGGGATTGAAGATGCGTGTCTCGGCACCAAAGTGCTCGAGCAAACGGGCCGCCTCCTCCACCAGCAAGCGGCTGAACGAGCGTTGCCGGTTGGAACCGTAGAGCAGCAGAATTCGCGGGCGATGCCCGTCGCCGGCCTTGGCGTTGATCAGGCTGTGGTCGAGGTTGGGTAGATCGATGGACATGGCTACTCCTGGGCTCAAAGCTCGCCGATACGGGCCAGCTCACCTTGCAGGCTGGCGCGATCCAGGCTGGCAAACGGCAACGCCAGAAAGGCTTGGCAGCGGCGCTGAATAATCGCCAGGGTGGCGTCAAAGGCGGCGCTCACCTGCTCGGCGCTGCCGCTGACATGGGAGGGATCGGCCAGCCCCCAATGGGCCTTCAGCGCTGCGCCGAAGTACACCGGGCAGGCCTCGCCGGCAGCGTTGTCGCAGACGGTGATGACGATATCGGGCGGGCTATCGGCAAAGGCCTGATTGCCTTTGCTGGACAGACCCTCGACCGCAATATTGGCAGCGCGCAAGGTCGCCAGGCTTTGTGGCAGCACCTGACCCTTGGGAAAGCTGCCGGAGCTGACCGCCACAAACGGCGGCTTGGCCAGGTGGTTGAACACCGCCTCGGACAAAATGCTCCGGCAGCTATTGGCGGTACACATAAACAGCACTTTCATTGGCTCAGGCTCCATGGCCGGGCAAAACAGACAAGGGTTAACAGCAAACCGAGCGCAGCGGCCGGCCGCTCATGTGTTGAAGGCGGTTCAGGTCACCTTCCAGCCAGGCGCCGTTGCCTTCCAGCGTGCTGGTCAGCACCGCCAGCGCCCAGTCCGGCAGCTGCGGGTTAAGGCGGTAATACACCCACAGCCCCTGCCGCCGGTCCAGTAACAAGCCATTGGCGCGCAATTGCGCCAGATGCCGCGACACCTTCGGCTGACTGCCCTCCAGCGCGCTCATCAATTCACACACACAGAGCTCGCCCTCACGGACGATCAGTAGCACCGCGCGCAGCCGCGTCTCATCGGCCAGACATTTGAACAGCGTGGTAGGCGTCATCCCGGCAGGACCTGCTCACTACATATGGGAAATCGAATATATGGAAATGCGAATATAAGGTAAACCCCCAACGGACAAGCTTCCGATCAGGTATCCACTTCAATACGCGCTATAGCCCTGTGCGTCTGCTCGCCCTCGGCGGAGGCCGCTGACGTGGAGGTACCCGTGCAGCATCGCGGCTAAAGCCGCTCCTACGCGATCCACGTAACTTCTGTAGGAACGGCTTTAGCCGCGATGCTTTTTGCCTTGCTCAGTCGGCCATCGACACACCGTAGGTAGCGACTTATCCGGCTGCAGCCGTTGCGCTTAGGGCTCATCGCGTCGGCTGGGATCACGGTCTCGTTCATAGTGGCGGTTGAAAGGAAAGGCCGGCAGCCAGGCTTCGCGGCGCACCATCCAGTTTTCGTAGGTGGGGGTCAGTTGATCGGGGGCATCCAGGGCACCGAGGTTCACTTCCACTTCATCGCCGCTGCGGGCAAATACCGATGAGCCGCAGCGCGGGCAGAAATGCCGCCCAGCGTATTGGGCCGATGGGCCCTCGATGGTGACCGCCTCCTGGGGAAATACCGCCGAGGCGTGAAACAGTGCGCCATGGTGTTTGCGGCAGTCCAGGCAGTGGCAGAGCCCCACCCGATAGGGCTGTCCGCTCGCCACCAGGCGCAGTTCGCCGCACAGACAGCCGCCAGTGTAGTGCTGCATGGTGTTGCTCCTTTTCGCGCGTCTGACGAAAAAATAGCAGCTATTCGACGGGCAGCGCCGAGCGCTTTGCCGGGGGTGCGCGGCGGTATGGCACGCTCGAGGGCGAGCCTAGCGGCCGACCTGGTCGAGCTGTTCCAGCATCTCGCCCAGACGGTCGATGGTGAATGGCTTGCGCAGCACCGTCGCACCGCTGCCCACCGCTGCCTGTAGCTGGGCGGTGTCGGAAAAACCGCTGATAAAGATCAATGGCAGATCCGGGTGTTTCTGGCGCAGCAGTTTCGCCACTTCCGCGCCATTCAGGTGTGGCATGGCAAAGTCCAGCAGCACCACATCCGGCACCTGTACGTCGATCAGTTTCAACCCGGCCAGGCCGCTGGCCGCCTCACGCACCTGGTGGCCGAGCACTTCCAGCATGTCGACCACCACCCGGCGTACGTCATGGTCATCATCGATCAGCATCACCCGCTTGCCGCTGTGGGCCGACGACACCGGGGCCTCGCTGCTGGGTTTTTCCGGGTGTTCGCCGTCGCGGGTGTAGGGGATGGTGAGAAACACCTGGGTACCGCTACCGGGGGCAGAAACCAGATTCACCCAACCGCTGGATTGCTCGACGATGCTCTGCACCTGGGCCAGGCCCAGCCCGGTTCCGGCACCAATGCCCTTGGTGGAAAAGAACGCGTTAAAGGCCTTTTGTCGCACTTCTTCGCTCATGCCCACGCCGGTATCGGCCACGCACACCTGCATGGCACCGTAAGGCGCGCTGTCGGTGGGCTCCGGGTGATGCTGGGTGGTGATGGTCAGCGAGCCGCCGGTGGGCATGGCATCGCGGGCATTCAGGGCGAGGTTGAGTATCGCCAGTTCCAGTTGGGTGGGATCGCTGAGCGCCACCTGCTCGGAGGGTTCCAGGTTCAATTTGATCCGTACGGTGGTGCCGATGGTACGCACCAGCAGATCGTGCATTTCGCGGATCACGCTGTTGATCCGCAGCGGCTGCAGCTCGAGCTTTTGCGAGCGGGAAAAGGCCAGCAGCTGCGCGGTCAGCTTGGCACCACGGTCTGCCGCCTTGAGCCCGGCTTCGGTCCACTTCACTACTTTCTCCGAGTCCGGACGGCGGGCAATCAGATCAAGGCTGCCTTTGATGCCTTGCAGCAGGTTGTTGAAGTCGTGGGCCAGGCCACCGGTCAACTGCCCCACTGCTTCCATTTTCTGCGCCTGGCTCAGGCGCGCTTCCAGCAGGCGCTGCTCGGTGAGGTCGGTGACCACGCCGCAGATGATCGGCTCATCGGTGCTGTCCAGGGCCAGGGCGCGAAACGACAGGTAGGCCGGAAACAGATGCCCATCCGCCGAAAGAAAATTGAATTCGCCGCGCACCGCTTCTTCGGCGCTATTGGAGAGAAACTGGCGAAAGCGCTCGCGCTCGGAGGGCGCAATAAATTCGCTGAAGTCGTGGGCCAGCAGCCGCTCCAGCGGGCGGTGAACGATCTCGCCGAGCCGCTCGTTGCCGTACAGCACAAAGCCGTCGAGAGACATGGTCACCGCGCCTTCCTGCATCTGTTCGATCAGGGTGCGGTACGGCCGGTCGGCGCTCTCCAGGGTATAAACGCTGACCCCCTCGCCGGTGTCGATAAACAGCGCATCCACGGCCCCGGTGCGAATCGCCTCCAGGGTGTCTTCGGCTTCACGCAGCTTGGCGCTGAGCATCTGGATGTAGTGCTGGTCGGTCATTCCTTCTGTGCGCTCGATCATGGGTTCCCCCTCACTCGATGCCCAGGGCATTACGCAACTTGGCGGTATCGGATAAATCGCCGATCAGCACACGGACCGGCAGCGGATTCAATTTCATCAAAGTCGGCACGGCAATAATCTGCGCATCCCGCGCAGCCCTCGGGTTCTGATAGATGTCGATCACTTCCAGGGAGTAGGCACCGGCCAGCTGGCTGTCGCACAGACTCCGCAGGTTCTGGATGGCTCGGGTCGAGCGGCTGGTGGTGCCGGACACATACAAACGCAGCTGGTAAACCTCCACGGCTGAATCGGCGCTACCGGGCGCAGCCGGCTGAGGTGATGATTGTGGCGGCAAGTGGCTCAATTGCTCGGCTCTGGGCGAATATCCAGACCGACCAGTACTTTGTCGGTGTTGGACAGGTCGCCAATGATTTTGACCAGTGGCGTGGGGAGATGCCGCACCAGGGTCGGCAAGGCGAGAATCTGATCGCCTGCTGCCAGTTGTGGCGTTACCCGCAGGTCGATCACCTCAATGCTGTAGACCCCCGCCAGGTACTCCTCGCAGATACGCTGCAGATTGCGCAGCGCGGTGACTGATTTCGGGGTTTGCCCGGCAATGTACAGACGCAGGGCGTAATGCCCTGGCTGGCCAAGGGCGCCAGGATCGATCGGTTGCACATCGCTGGTAGTCATTCGACGACTCCTCGTGCCAGGGCCAGTTGCTGACGCATGTCATCGTCAGTCTGCAACTGGCGGCTTTCATCATCGTCCAACAGCGATTCCTCCTGCTCCTGGGCGTCCAGTGCCGCGCGCATGTCGGCGATCTTGCGTTCCAGTTGGGCGCGATTTTTCTGTTGCTCGCGTTTGCGTTGTTCGACCAGTTGTTTGCGGATCTCGCCTTCACGACGCTCGCGGGCTTCCTGATTAAGGCGCGCGGAACCGGTGAGCACGCCATGGGGGCCGATATAGGGAGCCACCAGGGTGATGCCACGGGCGTCGATATGGTATTCGCGCATCTGGTTCGAATGCCCCATACCGCGCGACTTAAGCACATACAGCAGGCGGTTGTATTCGCCATCGGCTTCGACGCTGGACAGCGAAATCCAGGTATCCATCAGCGAGGAAATCGCCCGGTCCAGCTCGACACGGGTGGTTTTCGCATCGCTGAGGCTGGTGAATACGGCGGTGATATTGCGCTCTTTCAGCAGATCGACCAGGCGCAACAAGGTGGCATGCACTTCCGATTGCGGACCGTGGAAGGCCGAGATCGGATCGATGATTACAGTCTGCGGCTGGAACTCGACGATCTCCCGATACATGCGCGCCAGGTGCACTTCCAGGCCATACAGGCTGGGGCGCGCCGACTCGACGCGCAGCAGGTCGCGATCAATGAATTCCTTCAGGTTCAGACCCACCGAGCCGAGGTTGCGCAGCAGCTGGCTCTGGGCTTCCTCAAAGGAAAACAGCAGGCAGCGCTCGTTACGCTGGCAGCTGGCACGGATAAAGCTGGCGGCGAAGGTGGTTTTACCGGTACCGGCCAAGCCGCTGACCAGCACGCTGGAACCGCGGTAGTAACCGCCACGGTCGAGCATGCGATCCAGGCCGTCGATGCCGGTGGGCACGATATCGTCGCGCACCTGATGATTCAGGCCGGCGGCGGTAACTGGCATTACCGTCAGGCCCCGCTCATCGATAAAGAACGGGTACTCATTGGTGCCGTGGGGCGAGCCACGGTATTTGATCACCCGCAGGCGGCGGGTGGTGATCTGATCGGCGACGCGGTTATCCAGCAGCACCACGCAATCGGAAACGTATTCCTCGATGCCGTAACGGGTCAGCAAGCCTTCGCCGCGTTCACCGGTAACCACCGCCGTAACGCCCCGCTCCTTCAGCCAATAGAACAGCCGGCGCAACTCGGCGCGCAGCACTGCGGCATCCTGAAAACTGGAAAACAGCGCTTCGATGGTATCCAGCACCACGCGCTTGGCACCGATGCTGTCGATGGCGTAACCCAAGCGCACAAACAGACCTTCGAGGTCGTACTCGCCGGTTTCCTCGATCTCGCTGCTATCCACATAAACGTGGTCGATGCTCAGCAGCTTCTGGTCCACCAGGGCCTGCAGGTCGTAATCCAGGGAGCCGACGTTGTCGATCAGATCCTGGGTACGTTCCTCGAAACTCATAAACACCCCGGGCTCACCGTATTGCACGGCACCATTGACCAGGAAGCTCATGGCAAACAGGGTTTTACCGCAGCCGGCATAACCGCAGATCAGGCTCGGACGGCCCTGTGGCAGGCCCCCCAGGGTGATTTCATCGAAACCGGTAATGCCGGTCGCGACCTTCTTCAGTGTTGCGGTTTGCGCAGTGGCAGATGGCGTCTCGGCCAATTCAGATCACCTTTGAAGTCATGTGTGAATGCTGCTGCCTCGGCAAACAGCGCCCTACCACTCCGACAAAGGCTTTCTGAAAAAGGTCGATTTTTCTTATAGCAGTTTGATGGCAGTGGCCGCTCAGCTGAGCTGCTTACGCCAGGCCTGAATCTGCTCCAGGGTCGCGGTGGCGCCGCCACACACCACTACCAGTGGCCGCTGAAATTCGCTGAGCAGTGCCGGGTGCTTGTGGTACAGCGTGGCCAGTGCAGCGCCGCAGGCCGGTTCGACCAACACGCGGTGGTCGTGCAGGAACTGTTCGCAGGCGGCCAGCGCCTGGGCGTCGGTTACCGTGGCGCAGTGCACGTTATGGCTTTGGGTAACGGCGAAGGCGTTGCTGCACACGGCTTTCGCGCCCAGCGAGGTGGCGATGCTGGTGATGGCGGGCAGTTCGATACGCTCGCCGGCAGCCACCGATTGGGCCAGGGAATCGGCGCCGATGGTTTCAACCGCCAATACCGGTAAGCGGCCGAGGCCATTGCGCTGCAGGCCGGCGATCACCCCGGACAACAGGCCGCCACCACCGACTGCGACCACCACCGAGTCAAAACCGATATCGGCGGCCACCACCTCGTCGATCAGGCTACCGTGGCCGGCCCACATTTGCGTGTTGTCGAAGGGGTGAATAAACGCGCTGCGGTCATCCAGCAGCGATTGCGCCAGGGCGTTGGCTTCCATCCACGAAGCGCCATGCACCACCACCTCGGCACCCTGTTGGGCGATCAGCGCCTTGGCCCGTTCGGTGGTGGTTTGCGGCACTACCACGGTGACCGGAATATTCAACTGGCGGCCGGCATAGGCCGCGGCGATACCGGCGTTGCCACCGGAGGATGAAACGAAGCGGGTTTTGCCCTGCCGTGCATAGGTTTCGCATACCGCGCCGATGCCACGAATCTTGAACGAGCCCACCGGCTGCAGCGCCTCCATTTTCAGCCACACGGTCTTTTCAGTGTGCTGGCTCAGCGGCAGGGATTGCAGCAACGGAGTGGGGATATGCAACGCCATGGTCAACCTCGAATACGCGACAGAGGGCCGGGAGAATACCCAGCCCGCGCGGCAGCGGTCGAGGTTATTTCGCCCCCAGTTGCTCCACCTGCCAACCGCCGCCCATGGCCGCGATCAACTGCACGCTGGCGGTCAGCCGGCTACCCAGCAGGGTCAATACCGTGCGTTCGTTGGACAGCGCGGTGGTCTGCACGCTGACCACATCGGAGTAATCGACGGTGCCGGCTTTGTACTGGTTGAGCATCAGGCGCAGGGATTCGTGGGAGGAGTCCAGGGCTTCTTGCTGCACGCCGCTTTCTTCCTTGAGCACGTCGAGTTGCACCATGTAGTCCTCCACTTCGCGCAAGCCGGTCAATACGCTCAGGCGATAGGCCGCCACTGTGGCGTCATAGCTGGCTTCGGCCTGTTCGACCCGCGAGCGGATCAGGCCGCCGTCGAACAGGGTCATGGCAAAGTCCGGACCGATCGACCAGTAGCGGTTCGGCGTGGTCAGCAGCTGCGACAGGCTGTCGTTGCGAAAGCCACCGCTGGCACTCAGGGTGATATCCGGGTAGTAGGCGGCCTTGTTCACCCCGATCAGGGCGTTGGCGGCCACTACATCACGCTCGGCCGAAGCGATATCCGGGCGGCGTTGCAGCAGTTGCGACGGCACGGTGGCCGGAATCTGCGGCAGGCCGGGAATGTCGTTGGTTTCCGCCAGGCTGAAGGTTGACGGCGCCTCGCCCACCAGGACGGCAATAGCATTCTGCAGTTGCGCACGCTGGTATTTCAGGTCGATGGCCTGGGCCTGGGTAGACTTCACCTGGGTGCGGGCCTGGGCCACGTCGGCCTTGGTGACGATACCGGCGCGGTATTGGTTTTCCGCCAGCTTCAAGGCTTTTTCATAAGCGCTGACGGTGTCATCCAGCAGGCGTTTTTGCGCATCCATCACCCGCAGTTGCAGGTAGTTCTGCGCCAGCTCCGATTGCTGGCTGAGTTTGGTCGCCGCCAGGGTGGCCTGGCTGGCTTCCTCGCTGGCGCTGTCCGATTCCAGTTGGCGGCGCAGCTTGCCCCACAGGTCGAGCTCCCAGCTCACCCCCAGGCTGGCCTGGTAGCTGTCGCTGATGCCACCGGAGCTGCCACTGCTGACGGTGGAGCCGTCGGACAAGGACACCGTGCCGCCACCGCCGGAAGCCTGACCGGAGCGGGTTTTGCTAAAGGCCGCGCTCAGGCTCGGGAAAAACGAGGCACGCGCACCACGGGCCAGCGCTTGGGCCTGACGGTATTGGGCGTCGGCCTGGGCCAGGGTCTGGTTGGAGGTTTCCAGGCGCTGTTGCAGCTGGCTCAGGGTGCTGTCGTTGTACAGCTCCCACCAGGCACCCCGGTGCAGAGCATCGGAGGGTTCGGCCTGGGTCCAGCCTTGTTGCTGTTTGAAGCTGGCCGGCACCGCCACGTCGGGCTTCTGGTAATCCGGGCCAACGGCGCAGCCAGCCATTGCCACAGCAACGCCCACAGCGAGCAACAGGCGGCGCGAATACAGGCTCATAACGAAGTCTCCAACGAAGCATCAGTGCGCACGCCACGGCGGCGGTTAACCCAGTGGCGCAAACGATCCAGGTACAGGTACACCACCGGTGTGGTGTAAAGGGTCAGCAGTTGGCTGGCCATCAGCCCGCCGACGATGGTGATCCCCAGCGGCCGGCGCAGACCGGCATCGCCACCGACGCCGAAGATCAGCGGCAGCGCGCCCAGCAGGGCGGCCAGGGTGGTCATCATGATCGGCCGGAAGCGTTTCACGCAGGCTTCCAGAATCGCCTCGCGGGGGTTCATGCCCAGGCGGCGCTCGGCTTCCAGGGCAAAGTCGATCATCAGAATGGCGTTTTTCTTGACGATGCCGATCAGCAAAATGATGCCGATCAGGGCAATCAGGCTCAGCTCGCTGCCGCACAGAATCAACGCCAGCAAGGCACCGACACCGGCCGAGGGCAAGGTGGAGAGAATGGTCAGCGGGTGCACATAACTCTCGTAGAGAATGCCCAGCACGATATACACCGCCGCCAGGGCCAACAGAATCAGCCAGGGCATATTGTTCTGGGTGTCCTGCACCGCGCCGGCGTTGCCTTCGAAGCTGGCTTGCACATCCAGCGGCAGCTGCAACGGTTCGATGGCGGCCAGGATGGCTTCGCGGGTCGGGCCGATCTGCGCGCCCTTGCCCAGGTTGAACGACAGGGTAATCGCGGCGAACTGGCCCTGGTGGTTGACCGACAGTGGCGCGGTGCTTGGTTCGAAATAGCTGAACGCCGCCAGTGGCACCGTTTGCCCATCGCTACCGAGCACATACACCTGGCGCAGAATTTCCGGGCTCTGCTGGTACTGCGCGCCCACTTCCATCACCACGTGGTACTGGTTCAGCGGGTTATAGATATTGGCGATCTGCCGTTGGCCAAAGGAGTTGTTCAACACCTCGTCCACCAGCTTCATATTCACCCCCAGGCTGCCGGCGCGGTCGCGGTCGACCACCAGGCGGCTTTGCACGCCCTTGTCCTGGGAGTCACTGTTGAGGTCGACCACTTGCGGCAGTTTGCGCATCGCCGCTTCCACCTTTGGTGCCCATTGGCGCAGCAGCGCCAGGTCGTCGCTGCGCAGGGTGAATTGGTTGCTGGCATTGCTGTCGCGGCCACCCAGGCGCACGTCCTGCCCGGCGTTGAGGTACAGCGCGGCACCGGGAATCTCGGCCAGTTTCGGCCGCAGGCGGGCGAGGATGGTGTTGACGTCGTCACGCTCGCCAATGGGTTTGAGGGTGACGAAGAACGAGCCGGTATTGCTCGACTGCCAACGCCCGCCGCCGAGGAAACCGACGACGTTTTCGATATCCGGATCGGCACCGAGAATCGCCCGGAACTTGCCCATCTTTTCCTGCAGGCCCTGGAAGGAAATGCTCTGGTCGGCGATGGCAAAGCCGCGCAGACGCCCGGAATCCTGCTCCGGCAAAAAGCCTTTGGGCACCACCACAAACAGATAGAGGTTGAGCACGATACAGCCGAGCATGATCACCACCATCAGCCGCGAGTGCTCCAGGGCCCATTCCAGGCTGGCCTTGTAGCGCGCCATCAGACTCTGGAACAGCGCGCTTTCGGCCTTGGGTTTTGCCACCACGGCGTTCGGGTCGCGGGCTTTGAGCAAGCGTGCACAGAGCATTGGCGTCAGGGTTAGCGACACCACCAGCGAGACCAGAATGGCTGCCGAGAGGGTCACCGAAAACTCGCGGAACAGCCGGCCTATGATGCCGCCCATCAACAGAATGGGGATAAACACCGCCACCAGCGACAGGGTCATCGACAGCACGGTAAAGCCCACTTCGCGTGCGCCGTGAATCGACGCCTGCAACGGTGACTCGCCCTCTTCGATGCGCCGGGCGATGTTCTCTACCACCACAATGGCATCGTCCACCACAAAGCCGGTGGCAACGATCAACGCCATCAGCGACAGGTTGTTGAGGGAGAAACCGCACAGGTACATCACGGCAAAGGTGCCGACCAGCGACACCGGCACCGCCAGCGCTGGAATCAGCGTGGCGCGCGGGCTGCGCAGAAACAGGTAAACCACCAGAATCACCAGCAGCACGGAAATCACCAAGGTGATTTCCGCCTCATCCAGGGAGGCGCGAATACTCGGGCTGCGGTCGTCCATTACCGAGAGCTGCACCTTCGGCCCGAGCAGCTCCTGCATTTCCGGCAATAGCTCATGAATGGCGTCGGTGGCTTCGATGATATTGGCACCGGGCTGGCGGGTAACGATCAGCAGCACCGCCGGGTTATTGCCGGAAAAACCGGCGTTGCGCACGTCTTCCACCGCATTGCTGACTTCCGCGATATCGCCCAGGCGCACCGCCGCGCCCGTCGTGGCGTTGTAGTGCACGATGATCGGCAGGTATTCACTGGCCTTGCGCAATTGGTCGTTGGCATCCACCTGCCATTGCTTGGTGGTGCCGTCGATGGAGCCCTTGGGCCGATTGGAATTGGTGTTGGAAATAGCCGTGCGCACGGTATCCAGGGAGATGCCGTATTTGTTCAGGGCATCCGGGTTGAGATCGACCCGCACCGCCGGCAACGAGCTACCGCCGATGCTCACCTGGCCGATCCCTTTCACCTGAGCCAGGCGCGGCGACACCAGGGTCGAGGCCATGTCGTACATCTCGCCGCGGGTGTAGCTGTCCGAGGTGAGGGTCAGCACCATCACCGGCATATCCGAGGGATTGGCCTTGCGGTATGACGGCAGGCTGGGCATGCCGCTGGGCAATAGACTGCTGGCGGCGTTGATGGCTGCCTGCACTTCGCGGGCGGCGCCGTCGATGTCTTTTTCCAGGGAGAACTGCACGATCACCGTGGCCGAGCCCAGTGAACTGCTGGAGGTCATTTCGGTGATCCCGGCGATTCGCCCCAACGCCCGCTCCAGCGGCGTGGCCACCGAGGTCGCCATGGTTTCCGGGCTGGCCCCGGGCAGCGAGGCGCTGATCATGATGGTGGGGAAATCCACCGACGGCAGCGGTGCCACCGGCAGCAGGTTGAACGACAACCAGCCGGCCAGCAGCAGCGCCAGGGTCAACAGCGAGGTGGCGACCGGGCGACGGATAAAGGGCGTGGAAAGGCTCATATCAGGACTGCACCGACAGATCCAGACCACGCTTCTTGCGCCAGGTGTTCCAGCGGCTGGCCAGGCGATCGAAGGCCAGGTAGATCACCGGCGTGGTAAACAGCGTCAGCACCTGGCTGAGCAGCAGGCCGCCGACCATGGCGATACCCAGCGGCCGGCGCAGTTCGGCACCGGCACCTGCGGCCAGCATCAGCGGCAAGGCACCGAGCAAGGCCGCCAGGGTGGTCATCAGAATCGGCCGGAAACGCAGCAGGCAGGCCTGGTAGATAGCGTCGGCGGCGTTCATGCCCTGGTTGCGTTCGGCGTCGAGGGCGAAGTCGATCATCATGATCGCGTTCTTTTTAACGATGCCGATCAGCAGAATGATGCCGATGATCGCCACAATGCCGATCTCCTCCCCCGCCACCATCAACGCCAGCAGCGCACCGACGCCCGCCGAGGGCAAGGTGGAGAGAATGGTCACTGGGTGAATAAAGCTCTCGTAGAGAATGCCGAGCACGATATACATGGTCACCACCGCCGCCAGAATCAGCAGCAGGGTGCTCGACAGCGAGCTTTCAAAGGCCAGCGCGGCACCGCGGAAACTGGTCTGCATGCCCACCGGCAATTGCATTTCCTGCTCCACCTGGCGAATGGCGCTGACCGCGTCACTCAACGACACGTTCGGTGCCAGGTTGAACGACAGGGTGGCGGCCGGGAACTGCGAGATATGGTTGATCGCCAGCAGCGTATTGCGCTCTTCGATGGTGGCCAGCGACGACAAGCGTACCTGGGTGCCGTCGCTGCTGCTGACATAGAGGTTTTCCAGCGACTCGGGGCCGATCTGGAATTGCGGTGCCACTTCCAGCACCACGCGGTATTGGGTGGCCTGGGTAAAGATGGTGGAAATCAGCCGTTGGCCAAAGGCGTTGTACAAGGCGCTGTCGACGTCGGATAACGACACGCCCAAACGGGACGCCGCATCGCGGTCGATATTGACGAAGGCTTGCAGGCCCTTGTCCTGCCAGTCACTGGCAACATCGGCGAGCTGCGGCAGTTGCTGCAGGCGTTCCACCAGCAGCGGCACCCATTTGGCCAGCACATCCGGGTCGGAGTCCTGCAGGGTGAATTGGTACTGGGTACGGGCCACGCGGTCTTCGATGGTCAGGTCTTGCACCGGCTGCAGGTACAGGCGCACACCGGGAATCTCATCGAGGGTCGGTTGCAGCCGGCGAATCACTTCGGTGGCGCTGGCGTCCCGCTCGCTATGGGGCTTGAGGTTGATCAGCAGGCGTCCGGTGTTAAGGGTGGCGTTGCTGCCATCCACGCCGATAAAGGCGGTCAGACTGGCCACTGCCGGATCGCTGAGCAGCGCCCTGGACAGCGCCTGTTGGCGCTCGGCCATGGACTGAAAGGAAATCGACTGTGGCGCTTCGGCAATGGCCTGGATCACCCCGGTGTCCTGCACCGGGAAAAAGCCCTTGGGCATCAAGGTATAGAGCACGCCGGTGAGCACCAGGGTGCCCAGGGCGATCAACAAGGTCAGCGGCTGATGACGCAGCACCACCCGCAGGGCACGGCCGTAACCGGCGATCAAGCGGTCGATCTGCCGGCCGGTGAAACGGGCGAAACGGCCGTGTTTTTCCTCGGGGATATGCTTGAGCAGCTTGGCGCACAGCATGGGCGTAAGGGTCAGCGACACCACGCCGGAAATCAGAATGGCCACCGCCAGGGTGATGGCAAATTCGCGGAACAGACGCCCCGCTACATCGCCCATAAACAGCAGCGGAATCAGCACGGCAATCAGCGAGAAGGTCAGCGAAATAATGGTGAAGCCGATCTGCTTGGAGCCTTTGAGAGCGGCCTCCAGCGGGCTGTCACCCTCCTCCAGATAACGGCTGATGTTCTCCACCATGACGATGGCATCGTCCACCACAAAACCGGTGGCGATGGTCAGCGCCATCAAGGACAGGTTGTTCACCGAAAAACCGGCCAGGTACATCACGCCAAAGGTGCCGATCAAACTCAGCGGCACCGCCAGGCTGGGAATCAGGGTGGCGGAAAAACTGCGCAGGAACAGGAAAGTCACCATCACCACCAGGGCGATGGCCAGCACCAGTTCGAACTGCACATCGGCCACCGACGCACGAATGGTGGTGGTGCGGTCGGTGAGCACCTGCACGTCGAGGCTGCCCGGCAGGCTGGCCTGCAACTGCGGCAGCATGGCCTTGATACTGTCGACCACCTTGATCACGTTGGCACCCGGCTGACGCTGGATATTCAGCACCACCGCCGGGGTTTCGTTGGCCCAGGCCGCCAGGCGGGTGTTTTCCGCTGCATCGTCAACGCTGGCGACGTCTTTGAGGCGCAGCGGCGCGCCGTTTTTATAGGCGACGATCAGGTCGCGGTAGGCCGAGGCGGATTTCAGTTGGTCGTTGGCGTCCAGGGTCGAGGCGCGGGTCGGGCCGTCGAAGCTGCCCTTGGGGCCGTTGAGGTTATTGTTGGAGACCGTAGTGCGCAGGTCTTCCAGATTCAAGCCGGCTGCCGCCAGGGCCGATGGGTTGGCGCGAATCCGCACCGCCGGGCGCTGACCGCCACTGATGCTGACCAGGCCAACGCCGGAAATCTGCGAAATCTTCTGCGCCAGGCGGGTGTCCACCAGGTCCTGCACCTGGGGCAATGGCAGGTTGCTGGAGGTGATGGCCAGGGTCAGGATCGGCGCATCCGCCGGGTTGACCTTGCTGTACGAGGGTTGGTACGGCAGGTCGCTGGGCAGCAGGCTGCTGGCGGTATTGATCGCCGCCTGCACTTCCTGCTCGACCACATCGAGGTTGCTGTCCAGGGTGAACTGCAAAGTGATGACCGAAGCACCGCCCGAGCTGCTGGAGGACATTTCATTCAGGCCGGCAATCTGCCCGAGCTGGTTTTCCAGCGGCGCGGTGACCGACGAGGTCATGATTTCCGGGCTGGCACCGGGGTACGAGGTGACCACCTGAATGGTCGGGTAATCCACCTCCGGCAAGGCCGAAATCGGCAGAAAACGATAGGCGATGATCCCCGACAGCAGGATCGCCACCATCAACAGGGTGGTTGCTACCGGCCGCAGAATAAACGGGCGCGACGGGTTCATTGCGCGGCTCCGTCCTTGCCTTGCGGTGCGGCATCACCCTGACCAAAAGGCTTCTGCCCGGTTTCTTCGCTGACGTCTTTCTTTACTTGCTCAGGGGTAGCCAGGCGCACGGCCATGCCATCGCGCAGGCGATCGGTACCTTCCACCACTACTTGCTCATCGGCGTTCAGGCCCTTCTCCACCACCACCCGCTCACCTTCGCTGGTGCCCAGGGTGACGGCACGCTGGGCTACTTTGTCGCCCGCGCCGAGCACATATACATAGGTGCCGTCATTGCCACGCTGTACCGCGTTGGCCGGAATCAGCAGTACATCGTGCAGGGTTTCGGCCAGCAGGCGCACATTGACGAACTGGTTGGGGAACAGCGAGCGGTCGGCGTTTTCGAATTTGGCTTTGAGTTTGACGGTGCCGGTGGTGGTGTCGATCTGGTTATCCAGGGTCACCAGCTCGCCCGTGGCCAGGGTCACGTCTTTATTGCGATCCAGCGCTTCCACCGGCGAGGCTTTGGCCCGGCCAAGTTGCGCGGCCACGGTACCCAGCTGTTGCTGCGGCAGACTGAACACCACGGCAATCGGCTTGACCTGGGTGATCACCACCAGCGGCGTGGTATCGCTTGAGGTAACCAGGTTACCGACGTCGACCTGACGCAAACCAAGGCGACCGCTGATGGGCGCACGCACTTCGGTAAAGGCCAGATTGAGCTTGGCGTCATCCACCTGACCCTGGTTGGTTTTCAGCGTGCCCTGGTATTGATTGAGCAGCGCGGCCTGGGTGTCCAGGGTCTGCTTGGCGATGGAGTCTTCGGCGAACAGCCCCTTGTAGCGTTCAAGGTCAATCTGGGCGTTTTTCAGTTGCGCCTGATTCTGCTGCAGGGTGCCTTCTGCCTGGGCCAGGGCAGCCTTGTAAGGACGGGGATCGACGACGGCGAGCAGATCACCGGCCTGCACTTCCTGCCCCTCGGTGAACAACACCTTGACCAGCTCGCCATTGACCCGCGGCTTGACGTTTACCGTGCTGAACGCGGTGACCGTACCCAGGGCGTGGTAATGCACATCGAGGTCGGTGCGCTGCACCTTGGCGACGCTGACGGTCATGCCCCCAGCGGCACCAGGCGGACCCATGCCCGGCCGCCCGCGCACCTTGCCTTCAGGACCACCGGCGCTTTTCGCCGCGGACAACCAGATAACCAACAACACCACGCCAGCGAATGCCGCGGCAGTGATCAACCAAGGGCGAAGGGTACGAAAAGTCATGGGCATCATCGATCGCTAAATTCGAGCCCGCACGATAAGCACTGAAACGTCCGACGGAAAGCCTCTTTACCGGCTTTTTACCTATCTCTGACTTTTTTCTAAACGATTGACCTACAAATGAAAACGGCCCGCCTAGGCGGACCGTTCAAGTGTTGCGGGGTATTACCTGAAAACTTACTTCAACGCGGCAACAGCAGCTTCGTAGTTAGGCTCGCTGCCGATCTCGGCAACCAGCTCGCTGTGCAGCACTTTGTCGTTCTCATCCAGCACCACTACGGCACGGGCGGCAACCCCAGCCAGCGGGCCGTTGGCGATGGCGACGCCGTAGTCGGCGAGGAAATCGGCGCCGCGCATGGTCGACAGGTTGACCACATTCTGCAGGCCTTCGGCACCGCAGAAACGCGCTTGGGCGAACGGCAGGTCGGCGGAGATGCACAGCACCACGGTGTTGGCCAGGTTGCTGGTTTCAGCGTTGAACTTGCGCACCGAGGTAGCGCAGGTCGGGGTGTCGACGCTTGGGAAGATATTCAGCACTTTACGTTTGCCGGCCAGGCTGGCCAGGGTCACATCGCTCAGATCAGCGCCAACCAGGCTGAATGCCGGGGCTTTCTGACCCGCTTTAGGCAGCTCGCCGGTGACTTGAACGGGGTTACCACGCAGGGTTACTTGGGCCATGACGGATTCCTTTTTTGTTGATAAAGGTTATGGGTATTGAGGGTGCCAGAGTTAACCACGAAAGGCATGACGCAGCCATGACCGTGTGGTCAAAAACTCGCAAGGGAGTCTCCCATAGGCAGGCAGCCGGCCTTTGTGGGACAAGACGCTAGCCGCAAGCACCGCGCTCCGAAAAACGCAGGCTCAAAGCCCACAGCCGCCGCGAATATCCAGTCCTAAAAATCCCGTTTGTAGAAGATATCCAGGGAACTGGCCAGGCCGCTGGCGGCTTCCACATACACCCGTTTGCTCAGCTCATAGCGCAGGGCGATGGTGCTGGCCGGTTCGAATACGCCGACGCCATAACGCAGGCTCAAACGCTCCGACAGATTGCCGCTGGCCACCACACTGGTTTGCGCGCCGCTGCCACCGGTGTCCAGCTGGAAGTCGCTAATGCCCAAGCGTTGGGCGATCTCACTGGTGACCGGGGCGCTACCCATCAGACCGAGGCCCAGGGCCGCTTCGGCGAGCATATTGTTGTCGCCACTGCCGCTGCTGGCCGGGCGGCCGAGCACCAGGTAGGAAAGCGCCTGCTGCTGACTCATGGCCGGTTCCGAGAACACCTGGGTGGTGGGCTGTTCGGCATTGCCGCTGATGCGCAGGCCGGCGGTGACGTTATCGACCTGGCGGATCGCCTCCACATCCAGATAGGGCTGATCCACAGGCCCGGCAAATAGCAGACGGGCGCGACGAATCGTCAGACGCTGGCCATAGGCGCGGTAGCGGCCCTTGTTCAGATTCAGTTCGCCGCGGGTGTCGAGGTTGTCGCCCATATGCAGATGGCCGGCCAACTCGGCGTTCAGCCCAAAGCCCGTAAAGGTCAATGGCGGCTGCCCCTCGCCCGCCCCGACATCGATATCGATATCCATGGCCATCGGCGGTGCCTGCCGGGCTTCGGGATCATGGCTGCCGAGCACCTGGGCGTCATCGGAAACCTTGACGGTGGACGGCGGCAGCTGGCGAATTTCAATCTTGCCGCGCGGCACCGCCACCTTGCCGCGTACCGATAGCTGTTGTTCCACCAGGCGCAGCTTGAGGTCCGGGTGGACCTCCAGATTGGCGTACGGCTCGACCACCACCGGCAAGCGGCTACCCAGCAGATGCAGGTCGACATCCAGGCCGTTGGCCCAGGCCAGTTGCCCGCTCAGACTGCCCTCGCCTGCTTCGCCGCTGTGCCAGTTGCTTTGCAGTTGCAGGCGCTCGCCGACAATCAACGCCTGGGCCTGCAAGCCCTGCAGGCTGACGGGCAGTTCGCTGCCGGTCACCTCGCCATCCCTGATCTGCAAACGGCCATTGATCTGCGGCGCGAGCAGGCCGCCGGACAAGCTGCCACTGCCATGCAGATGGCCACTCAGGCGCTCCACCCGCGGTACAAATGGCCGCGCCAGGGCGAGATCAAGCCCGCTCAGCTCGAAGCTGCCGGTGATGGGTTTGCTTGCCGGGCGCGGATCGATCTGGCTATTAAGGTTCAGCTGCCCCAGCTGCGGGCCATGGAAATCCAGCTGGGTATCGATGCGTTGCGGGCGCAGTTGGCTGCTGAGGGTGAAACGGTCATAGGCAAAGTCCAGCCACTGACCGTTGTCGCGCACCCGCAGGTTGCCGCTACCCAGGTCCAGACGGATATCGCCATTCGGGCCGCTGGCCGGCAGGTCGAGTTTGATCTCGGCATTCAGCTGTCCTTGCCAGGCAAAATCCGCCGGCCACCACTGCGCCAGGCTGGCCATTGGGAAATCCCGCAGGTGCCAGCGCAACCGTGGCTCCGGCAGCAGGCGTTGATCCTCGCCGCACAGGCTGGCTGCGCCGCTCAACCAGCAATGGGCACCGAGGGTCAGTTGGCCGTTGGCCAGACGTTGCAAGGGCGCGGCTTGCTGGAGGCGCCAGATCTGCCCGGCACTTTCCACCTGGCCACTGGCGATGCGCCCGCGCCAGTCGAAGTTCGCCCCGAGGTTGCCATCGGCAGCCAGGTCCAGCTTGAGTTTGTTGCCATCAAGGGCAAGGTTCAGCCGCTGTTGCTGGCGATTGCCGCTGCCTTGCAGGTGCAGGCGGCCGAGTTCCGTATCGCCACTGTGGATGCCGGTAGCGGTCAGCTCGATGCTGCCGCGTTGCTGGGTATCCAGCCTGGCCAGCAGATCGAGGCTGGTCAGTTTCTGCTGCTGGTAGGCCAGTTGCTTGCCTTGCAGATTCAACTGCCCTTGCGGGGCTTGCAGGCTGCCGGCCAGATTCAGTTGGCCATTCAACTGTCCGGCCAATTGCGGCCACAGTTGCCCCAGACGCGGCAGGGCAATCTGCAATTGGCCGGCGAGGCGCTGGTCGAGGCTGCCCTGCCCTTGCACGCGGTTGTCGCCCAGGCGCGCGTCGAGTTTATCCACTTGCCAGCGTTCACCAGCGCCGCTGGCCTGCACCTGCAACAACGCCGGCTGGCCGCGCAGGCGACCACTAAGGTCAAGATCGGCATTCAACTTCAACTGCTGGCGATACTCGCCCTGGCTGCGCAGGCTGCCACCCAGGGTGCCGGGCAGCTCCGCCAGCCAGTAAGCCGGGTTGAGCTGGCTGAGCTGCAGCCGGCTGTCCCAGCGAATGCCATCGACAAAGCCCAGGGTCACTTGCCCCTCGGCCTTGCCCTGTCCGGCTTGCAGCAGCAGGCTGACCAGGTGCACTTGGCGCAAATCGCCGCTCACTGGGCTGCTAAGGGAAAAGGCACCGGCCGGGCCATTCAGCTCGGCGGCAAAATTGCCCAGGTAGTTGCCATCCTGATAATGCACTTGCCCGGCCAGGGAATGCAGACTTACCGCGGGCTCATCCACCGCGGGCAGCACCCGCCGCCAGGGGAAATCCAACCAGCTGAATTGCGCATCGGCGCTAAGGGTCTCGCTCCAGTCGAGTGTGCCGCTGACGCTGATCTGTTGCTGGCTGTCAGCCTGCACAGTTAGGGCCTGGATATCCGCGCCGCTGGCCGTAACCCGGCCGGCCAGGGTCACAGGAATATCGCCACCCTGCGCCGCCAACCCGGCCGAACCATTGACCTGGTAGCCCGCACTCAGCGTGCCGGCGGCGCTGAGTTGAATGGCATTGAGCGCGGGCACATCGGCGGCGGCGATAAAGTGCTCGGCGCTTATCGTTACCTGTGCCGGGAAACCTTCCCTCAGTGGCTGCACGCTGCCTTGCAATTGGCCGTGCAGGTAGCCGCTGCTCTGGGCTTGCACGGCGAGGGTGGCCAGCAAGTCACCCTGCGCTTGTACAGTCAGCGACCAGGCTTGCGCCTCAGGTGCCGGCAACTGCACCGTTCCTTCTACGGTCAGCGGCCATTGGTCTTTAGGCGCAAGCGTGCCGTGTAAATCCACCGCCACGCCATTGCTACGGCCCTGCAGGCGCTCGATCAGCAGCCCCGTCGCGTCCCAGTGCGCCGCCAATTGCAACTGGCTGGCCTGCTCACTGCCGTTATAAACAATGCTGTCCAGCTGGATATCGCCCACCTGCAGTGGCAGATAAAAACCCAGGCTCGGCAGGCTTAGTGGTTTATCACTGCCGCTGGCACCCGGGGCAACTTGCAGATTGAGTTGCCGGACGTGCAGCAGGTCCAGACACAGGGTGCGTTTCAGCAAACAGCTCGGCGACCAGGCAAAGCGCACCTGGGTCAATGCCACTTTGTCGCCCTGCTCCTCCCATACCAGGCTCTCGGCGCTCCAGCTGCCGCCCAGCCGGCCCTCGAATGCCTGCACCTGCAGACCGGGTATCTCGCCCAGTAACCAACGGCTACCGCCAGCAGTGCCGAGTACCAGCGCAATCACCAGCACAAACGCGACCAGTAGAGCCAACACCGCCCAGGCCGCACGTTTAAGCCAGGTCATAGCTCCGGCCCCATGGAAAAGTGCAGACGAATGCCACCGTCATCATCCAGCGCATGGGCCAGGTCCAGACGGATCGGCCCCACCGGCGAAATCCAGCGCACGCCCATGCCTACCCCGGTTTTCAGGGTGGGAATCTCCAGATTCTGGAAGGCATTGCCCTGGTCGACAAAGGTCGCCCAGCGCCACTTTTCCGCGAAGGCGTACTGATATTCCACACTGCCGGCCACCAGATAGCGGCCACCAATACGATCGCCTTCGTCGTTTTCCGGCGACAGCGATTGATAGTCGTAGCCACGCACACTCTGGTCGCCGCCGGCAAAAAAACGCAGTGACGGCGGCACGCTTTTGTATTCGTCGGTGACACTGCCGCCGAATTGCAGACGGGCCAGAAAACGGTGTTTGTCCCATAACGTGGTCAGGCCCTTGGCCAGCACCGTGCCGTACAGCAGGTTGCTGTCGGAGATCACCCCGTCCTTGGCCGCCGAGGCTTCGAACTGCAGGCGGTAGCCGTTGCTCGGATCGATCGCGCTGTCGCTGTGCAGATAGGAATAGCTGACGCCGGGCATCAGCAAGGTACTCAGGCCGTTGTCATTGCCCAGGCGGTACTCCTCGTGTTGCAGCTTTAGCGACAGCACCTGCTGCCAGCCATTGTCGAGCTTGCTGTGCCACTCCGGGCCGGCAGTGAGCAGGCGACTGAGGCTATCGGTGTCGGCCAGTTGTTCGTACTGGTAACCGCCGGCCAGGCGCAACTTGTCGGTGAGCGGCGGGTTGCCGGGAATGTCGTACCACAGGCCGACGTTCTGCCGCGGTGCCGACAGCTCCATCTCGGTGCCATAGCTATGGCCCTGGGGATTGACCCAGTGACGGGTCCAGTTGAGTTTCGCCCGTGGCCCGACGTCGGTCGAAAACCCCAAGCCCAGGCCCATGGTGCGCGGCTTGCGGGTGTCCAGGTGGATGAGCAGCGGAATCTGCTCGCCACTGGCCTGGGTCGGCGCGGCATCGACGCGAACGCTTTCAAAATAGCCGCTGCCTTGCAGGTTCTGGTACAGGCTGGCGATCAGATCGGAGTCGTAAGCGGTGCCAGGCTTGAACGGCACCATGCGCTCCAGCAGTTGCCGGTCGAAGGTTTCATCGCCGCTGAACTGCGCGGCGCCGAAGTAGTAACGCGGGCCGCTGGCGTAGATCAGTTCGATATCGGCGACACCGGCCACGGGATCGATGGCCAGCCGCTGGCTAGTAAAACGGCCACTGAAAAAACCGTAACGCGAGGCCTGGTTCTGGATCAGCCGTTTGGCGTCGTCGTAATGGCCATGGTTAAGCACCGCACCGGGAGTCAGCTGGCTGCTTTTCGGCAGACGAAACCCGGGCAATTGCGCGGCGGGGCCGTCGATGCGCACGGTGATATTGCGTAGATGGACCGGCTCCCCCGGCTCGATGCGGATGATCAGGCGCGGGCCTTTATCGTTGCGGTCGACTTCGCTGTCGATCTGCGCCTGGTAATACCCCAACGCCTCCACCGCCTTGCGCGCCTGCAACAAGGCACCCCGACTGAAACGCTGCAAGGCCTGCTCATCGCGGTCGCCCAGATCGCCCACATAGCCGATCACGTTGGCTTTGAGGGCAGCATTACCGGGTTTGATTCGCACACTGAGCTGGGCCTGAGCGAGGGCCGCAGTACTGGTGAGCAACAGCGCCAACGCCAGCCCGATGGTTCGGTAAAAAGTCATGGGGGGCGATGCTAGCACGAGTGTCTTTTGCGGCTCGATAGCCTGGGCCGACGCGCAAAACTAACGCGGCACATACAAGGTGTCTTGCAGCAGGCCGTTATTGAAATACTGAATTGTGGCTTTGAGTTTGGCGAACAGCGCGGCCTTACGCGGCGATTCCGGTAATGGTTGCTGCGCATTTCGATCAAAAATGGCGTAGTGCCGGGGTGTTGATTCACCCCTGCCCCAGACCAGATAGGCGTCTTTGGCAAACAGCCAATAGCTGCCATCCACCTGAGTAACCACCTCCCTTTCGCCAGGGACAAACACACTGCGCCCCAACAGGTTGCGGCGCGGGGGCGTAATGCCAAGAAAGTCGTATATCGACGGCAAAATATCGGTCTGGGCAATCGGCTGATCGGTCTCGATATCTGCCGGCCATTGATAACCCGGATGATAAAAAATAATCGGCACTTCGTAATTGCCCAGGTCATTGCTGAACTCAGGATGGGAGTGTTGCCCAGTATGGTCGGCGGTAATAATGAATAAGGTGTTGTTAAACCAAGGCTGCTGTTGCGCGCGCTGGAAAAACTGCTTTAACGCGTAGTCGCTGTACTCGACGCTTTTGGTCAATATGTGCGGGCCCTCCTTGAATACACCCTGGTATTGCGCCGGAATGGCATAAGGCTGATGGGAGGTCAGGGAAAACATGGAGAACAGAAACGGCTGCTTCATGCCTGCTGTCTTATCCAAGGCAAACTGAAAAAACGGTTCATCCCAGATACCCCAGACGCCATCATCCTCCTTACTATTGGCGAACTCGTTGAAGCCGAAATAATGCTTTATGCCAATGCCGCGCATAAACGCATCGAAAAACATAGTGCCATTGTGCCCACCATGAAAGAACGCGCTGTCATAATTTGAATTGCCTAGCGTTGCACCTAGCGCCATTACTGAATTGGTCGAATATTTTGAAGAAATATAAGGCTGGTTCATTAACGTGGGAATCCCAGCCATTACAGCAGCGATACCTTCGATGGACTTTCTGCCGTTCGCGTAGGTATTGGTAAACACCAATGCCCCTGGGCGCTGAGCAAGCTCATCGAGAAACGGCGTATAACTTGGAACATGGCTAGCTACATGGGCACGATCAAGGATCTGCTGCGCCTTGCCGGTGTACTCGCTGCTAAAACTTTCCAGAATAATGATGGCAATATTTTGCACGACCTGCGGCCGTTTGCCCTCAAGCGCCGAAACTCCATTCACTGCCCCATTAAGCAGCGGCTCCAGCTGCTGCGTAGACTTGAAATAGTACTTTGGCGTTACCGCGGTTTGGCCGGCACTGCGGACAAGCGTAAAGGATGAGTTCAACACCAGATTGTTCAGCAACGGTGCTTCGAACACGTTGGCATGCACAAAGCTCAGCGGCTTGGATTGCAGGCCGCCACGCACCGCTATCACCGTGATCAGCAGCATTAGCACGCCGCAGAGCAGGTGCGCAGCATAACGAAAAAGTATCGAATTCAAAGACTCCGATGGAGCGCATCTGTTGGCCGCTCCGAGCGCTGGACCAGCTAGCGGCTGTTGTTTCAACCTGCGTTGTTCAAAAACAATCGTCAACGCTCCCAGCAAAAACACTGTGATCAATAGCAAATTCAGCAGAACCAACTGCCAGTAGCTCAACAGAAAGTTTAAATATTTGCCATTAAGCTCGGCCAATATAAACAGCCCATCATAAGAAATACGTCGCCCGGTAAAGTTGATGTACTCGATATCGGCGACATTCACGACAAGAAAAACAATCTGCGGCACGGCATAAAGCACAAGCGCCACCCAGCAGCGAAACTTATCGAGCTTTATCGGCCAAGGAATCCAGGTCCATAGCAACAGCGGGACCATGGTGATAAAAACTGAGGAAATATCGAATCTAACACCTTGCGAGAATGCCAGAAGCAAATCAGCCATGGGCTTATTGCTGAATTCACCCCAATGCCAAACAAGGAATTCAAGCCGAACAATGCTGTAAAACAGCAGCGCCCACACAGCCAACATAAGAAATACCAGCCAGCGCGGTTTTTTCGCAAAACGATCAGCAATAAACATCAAACTGTCAGACCCCGACTTGCCCTGCCGATCCGGCAGAAGCAATAAACAAGAGAAGTTTCGAGGCGTGCAGTTTTAGGCCCAGCTAATTTCGCAAATAGAGCTTCATTCGCTCGGGCATGTAGGTTCGGGCGCGTAAACTTGTGAGATGGCAAGACAGGACAATAATGGCGAAAACCGATTAGAACGGAAGTGCCGGGTAACACCTACAGAGTCTTGACATCATTGAATGTAACTGGCGCCGCAGAGGACGTAAGAAAGGGGCGATGCTTGCGCGTATTTCGCGGCAGGCAGGGGTGATCCACCTACATGCCTCCTCGCCTCAACGTCTGCGAGGAGGCAGTGCGCCTTTTATCCTGCTACCGCGACTGGCAGCTTGCTTGGACTGGGGTGAAAAAACACATGCTCGCGTATCGGTCCGACCGCTACCTCGCCGATTTCGTCGTAGCCCTGGCGCTTGTAGAAATCCAGGTAACGCGGGTTGCCGGTGTCGAGCACCACGCCAAGGGAGGTTTCATCCTCGGCACACCAGTTGTGCAGCGCTTCCAGCAGTTGCTCGCTGAGGTGTTTGCCCTGGAATTCCGGATGCACACCCAGCAGCGGTAGCACGTGGTATTGCCCCGGCGGCAGGCAGGCCAGCACCGCGTCGTGGTAGTGCAGGTAGCGTTTGGTGCAGCGCAGGCCGGTGGTCAGCAGCATGCGCAGACGCCAGCTCCAGCTGTCGGTGATATCCAGACGGCGCTGCGGCGGCGCGATCAGGGCCAGGGCCACCAGGCGATCGTTGATGATCAGGCCGATGGCGGGCAGGTCTTCGAGAAAATGCCGCTGCACCAATTCCCGCACGGTGGCGCGGACGCGCTGGTCGTAGCCGGGGCGTTCGGATTCGAACAGGTAGCCGAAGGTCGGTTCATGGCGATAGGCGTGGTACAGCAACGAGCGGGCTTCACGAACAAAACTGCTGTCGAGCAGACGCACTTCAGCAGCGGGAATAGCAAAGGAAGTCGGCATGCACGGTAACCTCGAATGGCCTGCCCTGCCTTGCTGCTGGTACCCGCTGGGGCGTGGCGACAGGTCATGGGGCGGCTTTTATTGTTATAGGCGACCTCACGTTAGCAGCCACGGCAGCGGCCTGCCAGCGCTGGCCGCGCGGCCGGGCTTGGGCTAGCATCGCAGGCTTTCCGGTATGCCTAGGACCCGCCGCCCATGAAGATTGTCTCCTTCAACATCAACGGCCTGCGCGCCCGCCCTCACCAACTGGCGGCGCTGATCGAAAAACACCTGCCGGACGTGATCGGCCTGCAGGAAACCAAGGTAGCGGACGAGCAGTTCCCCTATGCCGAGATCGAAGCCCTGGGTTACCAGGTGCACTGGCACGGGCAGAAAGGCCATTACGGCGTGGCGCTGCTGTCGCGCCAGGCACCGCTGGAACTGCACAAAGGTTTCCCCGGTGATGAAGAAGACGCCCAGCGGCGCTTTATCTACGGCACCTTCGCCGACGAAAACGGCCAGCCGGTCACCGTGATGAATGGCTACTTCCCCCAGGGCGAGAGCCGCGACCACCCCACCAAGTTCCCCGCCAAGCAGCGCTTTTACGCCGACCTGCAAACCCTGCTGACCACCCAGTTCAAGCCTGATCAGGCGCTGGTGGTGATGGGCGATATCAATATTTCCCCGGAAGACTGCGACATCGGCATTGGCGAAGAAAATCGCAAACGCTGGCTGAAAACCGGCAAATGCAGCTTTCTGCCAGAAGAGCGTGAGTGGCTGGCCACCCTGAAAAGCTGGGGCCTGGTGGACAGCTTCCGCCACCTGCACCCCGAGGTGAATGACCGCTTCAGCTGGTTCGACTACCGCAGCCGCGGCTTCGAAGACCAACCCAAGCGCGGCCTGCGTATCGACGTGATTCTCGCCACCGCGCCGCTGCAGGGACGAATCAAGGACGCTGGCATCGACTACGACCTGCGCGCTATGGAAAAGCCCTCGGACCATGCGCCGATCTGGGTGGAACTGGGCTGAGGCAACACGGCAACCGGAGGTTTTTAAAGAAACCTCCGCCACACCACTAAAACGCCAGCCTCGGTGCGGGCGGAATCAGCCGCTTATGGCTGGGACGTGCAAGCAAGCACCGTCAGGGTTCACTCACTTTGCTGGAGTAGCCCCATGAATGCGCGATCCCGCCTGGCTGGCCATCTGCTTGCTGGTTTCAGTCTGCTGGCTTTACTGACAAGCCCGTCGATACAGGCCCAGCCTGACAATCTCCAGCTGGTACCGGCAACGGTTTATCGCATTGACCCTCGCCCACCAGAAGATGTGTTTGCCAACGGCTTCAACACCAATGGGCAGATGGTTAGCCTACTGGCCCATGCCATTGGCAGTTCCTGCGATGCCGAGGATCCGGCCCACCTGTCAGCCTGGATCAGTACCACCACCAACCGTGAACAAGCGATTGAATTTGCCCGCGAGCAGTTGAGGCACAACGCTATTCCCCAACAAGCCTTAGGGGGTGCCAGCGGCCTCTGGGTATATGCCATCGCTACCGACCACACGTACCTGAGCGTCATTAGCCTATTCATGCAGGCCGAGCATAGCGGCAGGAACAATCTGGGGGGCTATACCACTCAGCATGCCGATCAGCTTGAATACCTGATCTATCCTCCCTCTACGCTGCTTGATGACGCTGAAGTGGTGAGCCAACGTATCGCCACGACAAATATTTTTGCGGGCGCACTGGTAACCCTGGACGCGTCTACCGGCTTAGTGGACCTGAGCAGGCCGCGAGTAACAAATGCCAACTATCGGGCACCGGTGACGCAGATGAACAACGCCGTGCGCAACCTGACCTACCTGGTTCCACCTTCAGCCATCGCGCTCTATGCGGCACCGGGCACCGAGTCTTGCTACCTGGCATGCGATGGTGCGTCGGCCTCTGGCCACCAAAGCCATCGCGAACGGCGCAGCCTGTCTCTCGGAAGTTTGAGCTGCGCCGCCAAACCTAACTTAGCGCGGGCGCTGATCGGCAGCGAAGACGATTAGCCCGCTGCCAAGCGCACTTACAACTTGAAGCGTTTGACCAACTGGCTGAGGTCCACCGCCAGGTAGGACAGCTCGCCGCTGGCAATGGTGGTTTGCTGCGCGCCATCGCTCGACTGGCTGGACAGGTCACGGATGCTGATCAGGCTGCGGTCCACTTCGTGGGCCACTTGCGCCTGTTGCTCTGCGGCGGTGGCAATCATCAGGGTGCGTTCGTTGATCTGCTCGATGGCCTGATTGATCTGTTGCAACGCCTGGCCAGCGGCAGACGACAGCTGCTGCGTATGCGCGGCCTGGTCGCTGGTTTGCGCCATGGCCTGCAAGGCGGCGCCGCTGCGGTTCTGAATGCCGGCCATCATCTGCTCGATGTCCTGGGTGGCATCCTGCGTGCGGCGTGCCAACGAGCGCACTTCATCGGCCACCACCGCAAACCCGCGCCCGGCCTCGCCGGCGCGGGCCGCCTCGATGGCGGCGTTAAGCGCGAGCAGGTTAGTCTGCTCGGCCACGGCGCGAATCACCGCCAGTACCTTGTTGATATCGGTCGCCACCGCTGCCAGCTCTTCCACGCTGCCGGAGCTGTCCTGTACCCGCTCCACCATCTGCGCAATCGCCGCCAGGGTTTCATCGACCCGTTCACAGCCATGGTTAGCGGCCTGACTGGACTGCGTCGCCACTTCCAGCGCACCGCTGGCATTGCGCGCCACTTCCTCGATGGCGGCGCTCATCTGGGTTACCGCCGTTGCCGCCATTTCCACTTCGTTGGCCTGCCGCTCGATGCCTTTGGAGGTGTCTTCGGTAATCGCATGCAGCTGTTCAGAGGTGGCGGCCAGCTGGGTGGAGGAATCGTTGATCTTCTCCAGGGCACCACAGAGGTTGGCTTGCATGGTGGCCAAGGCCATCAGCAGGCGGCCCATTTCATCCTGACCGGAGACCACAATGGTTTCGCTCAAGTCATCGCTGGCAATCCGCTCGGCGATCTGCAGCGCCTGACGCACCGGGCACAACACGCTGTGGGTATACAGATAGGCCAGAGCAATACAGGCCGATATGGCAAACAGACTGAAACCGATCACCTGATACAGGGTGTCCTGATAAGACTCGGTCGTGACCGCTCCGTAGGCTTTGGCGCGCTGATCATTGCTGGCCACGAACGCGCTGATCCTGTCTTGCAGGGCGTCGCTGGCGGCGTTCAGTTCGGTGCGGGTGAGCGCCTGTGCGCCCTCCTGATCACTGGCGACGATCAACGCCATATAGTTTTTCTGCACCTGATTGAATTGTTTAGCCGCCTCCCGCAGCCCATTCAGGTCCTTTTGCTCGGCGGGGCTCAGGGCCAGATCATTGATCGCCTGCAGACTGGCCTCGACCTTGCGCAGCGACACCTGAATGGACGCCAGCGCGCCCTCGCGAGCCCGCTCGGTTTCGTTGGTGTTGCGCAGCATGCTGTTGTAGAGGCGCACGTTGGCAAAGTTGGAGTTCAGGTCGCCCAGTTCTTTTACCGCCGGAACGATATGCGTCTGAAAATAATGGCCGACGTCGCGCAAGGTAATGGCCTGCTGCATGGCCGTGACGCCCAGCCCCAGGTTCATTAGCGAGAACACGCCGAAAAACAGTGCTGAGCGGAGGGCGAGGTTGAAGCGACGGATAAACATGGCAATCGTCCGGTTGGAGGCTGAAAAACAGCGCACAACGGCCTGGGCAATGCGGGTTAGCCGACGTGTGTGTTTGCTAGGGACGATTAAGCGGCTGGAAGCGTCTTTAAACGAATGAGAAAACCCGCCTACCTACGTAGGGATTTCCCACAACAAGCTGTCTCGGGTTGCCGATGCAAGCTGCGCGCGCGGTGCAGGGTGTTTGGCGCGCGCGCAGCCCGGGGGTGGAACTTAGTGCTCGGTGGTGATTTCCAGGGTGTCGGTGTAGGTCACTGCCACGGTCTGGTCGACTTTGAGGTTTTTCATCCGTTCCTGCAGGTCCGGTTTTTCCACGGTGACGGTTTTGGTTTTGCCGGCCGGGCCCATCAGGGTGACCTGGTGTTTTTCCAAGTCGATAGCGGTGATTTTCAGGCGTACCCTCACTTGACGAAACGCCGCGCCACCCGGGTTGGGGTTGGCTTCTGTGGCGCGGGCGACGCCGGATTGTTCTTTTACCGAAGTGGCTTTATCGGTTTCCGTCTCCAGTACTGCCACCACCGAGCGGGTGACCACTGCCTGCACGGTGTCGCCGGCTTTGAGCTTGTCGAGGTTCTTGGCTTTCTCGGTGAGTTGGATCTCGCCCTCCTGGCCTTCGGTATCCTTGAGCACCAGCCGGTGCTTGGCGGCATCGACAGAGACCACAGTGGCGGTGATCTTATCGGCAACCAGTGCCCCGGAAATCGGCACCTCCTCGGCATGGGCGAAGCTGATTGCAGCAAACAATGAAGCCAGGGCGGCAGCTTGGGTAAAGGCATTAACTCGTTTCATCGGACACTTTCCCTGTAGCAAACATGGATGTACTGGAGTAGCTCCAGCCCTCACTCCTAACGCCTGCGGCGTGGATACCTCGAGGTTCGCTACAGCGTAGCTGGCTTGCCTGACAGGGCAACTCGACTGACGGTCGAGGTTGTTTTCCATATCCCCACGCGCCTATCGCGTGTACAACCCATGGTTAACCGCCAGCGCCAGCGGTCATGCACTCCACGTTGGCAGCGGCCCGCGTGTCCTTTACCAGGTGGTCGTCATGCCCGCTTCAAATTCCCAGCAGCCCTCGCCACTCAGCAATCATTTGCTGGCGGCCTTACCCGATGATGCCCGCGAGCGCCTGTTCCCCCATCTGGAGCTGATTCATCTGAGCCTCGGCGAAGTGGTGTATGAGTCCGGCGGGGCTATGCGCAACGTGTATTTCCCCACCGATGCCATAGTTTCGCTGCTGTATGTAATGGAGAACGGCTCGTCGGCCGAAATTTCCGTGGTCGGCAATGAGGGTTTGATAGGCGTGGCGGTGTTTATGGGCGGTGAAAGCACCCCCAGCCAGGCCATCGTGCAAAGTGCCGGACAGGCCTTTCGTCTGGCCGGGCAGCGGCTCAAGGATGAATTCAATCGCCACGGCGAAATGCTCCAGCTGATGCTGCGTTACACCCAGGCGCTGATCACCCAGATGGCGCAGACGGCGGTGTGCAACCGTCATCACAGCATCGATCAGCAACTGTGCCGCTGGCTGCTGTTGTCCCTCGACCGACTGCCCGGCAACCAGTTGGTAATGACCCAGGAGCTGATCGCCAATATGCTCGGCGTGCGCCGCGAAGGCGTCACCGACGCCGCCGGCAAGCTGCAGCGCCTGGGCGTGATCGAATACAGCCGCGGCCATATCACCGTGCTCGACCGGCCCAAGCTGGAGCGTTTGAGCTGTGAGTGCTACGCAGTGGTAAAAAAAGAAACCGACCGCCTGCTGCCATACCTTCACGCGCCGCGCCAGGGCTGAACAACAGCCCGCCGTAGTGCGCGCGCACCCGTCAAGGCGAACTTGCCCATCAGGGCCCCTGCTGCGCAGAAATCGCTATGTGCGCTAGCAGACATACACCCCACCCCCACCCGCCCACACTGGAAGCCGGCTGAGCGTCGCTCCCCCTGCGTAGTCTGCTCGGCCATCTCCAGGGCTGAGGCCCGTCCGGTGGCACCATTGGCGCCGCATTGTCATCACCGCTGGGCCGTACTTGCGGCCGGGCGGCCAAGGAACTGATGAACAACCTATGGAATCGGGTGGTGGCGTTTGTGCGCCCTTCACCACCCAAATTTGCCTATGAGCCCGTGCTGCGCGCCGAGCTGTTCAGCGCCGAACAGATGGCCAGCCACGGCACCCAGTTGGCCAGCCAGCACCAACTGGCCAGTGGCAACCGCGCCGATACCCTGCTGGAGCGGCTGAGCGAAAACGAACGCCTGCTGGCGCGCAGTTGCGCCCTGCTCAATGAAGTGCCATCGGTCACCCGCCGCGCCACTCCGGCGGCGGAATGGCTGCTGGATAACTTCTATCTGGTGGAAGAACAGATCCGTACCGCGCGCAAACACTTGCCACGCGGCTACAGCCGCGAATTGCCGCGCCTGGCCAATGGCGCATCGAAGGGCCTGCCGCGGGTGTATGACATTGCCCTGGAAACCATCTCCCATGGCGATGGCCGCGTCGACAGTGACAGCCTCAGCCGCTTTCTCCAGGCCTATCAGTCGGTCATGCCGCTGACCCTTGGCGAACTCTGGGCGGTGCCGATCATGTTGCGCCTGGCGCTGATCGATAACCTGCGCCGCGTGGCCTCACGGGTGATGGCCAATTGGGATGATCGCAACCTGGCCAATGACTGGGCCGACCGGCTTAGTGAAACCGTCGAGCAGGATGCCAAGAGCGTGGTGCTGACGGTGGCCGATATGGCCCGCTCGCAGCCGCCGATGACCAGCTCCTTCGTCGCCGAACTGGCCAGACGCCTGCAAGGCCAGAGTGCCGCGCTGATTCTGCCGTTGAACTGGATCGAGCAGGTGCTGGCCGAGGGCGGCTTGAATATCGAGCGCCTGGTGCAACTCGACGCCCAGCAGCAGGCTGCCGAGCAGGTTTCCATCAGCAACAGTATTCGCAGCCTGCGGGTGCTGGCAGCCACCGACTGGCGCTCCTTTGTCGAGCGCCTCAGCCGCGTGGAAGAGGTGCTGCATGGCGACCCGGCCGGGGTTTACCCGCACATGGATTTCGCCACTCGCGACCACTACCGCCATGTCATCGAGCGGCTGGCAAAAAACAGCGCGTACAGCGAAGAACAGGTGGCCAGCGCTGCCGTGGCATTGGCCACGGAAAGTCCGGTGCAAGGGCTGCGTAACAGCCATGTCGGCTACTACCTGATCGACCGCGGCCGTACCCTGCTGGAAGGCCAGCTGGCCGTGCGCAACACCCTCAGCGAAGGCTGGCAACGCTTGCTGCAACGGGCGCCGCTGACGTTTTTCCTCGGCCCGGTGCTGACCCTGAGTCTGCTGTTCGCCTGGCCGTTTGTGCACGCCGCGCAACTCGCCGGGCTGCCCGGCGCCGCGCTCTGGCTGCTGGCCGGCGCGGCGTTGGTGATGACCAGTCGCCTGGCCCTGGGGCTGGTCAACTGGCTGGTGACCCTGACCGTGGCACCGCATATTCTGCCGCGCCTGGACTACAGCGAAGGCATCGCCGATGACGCACGCACCCTGGTGGTGGTGCCCACACTGATCGCCAATGCCCGCGATCTCGACGAGCTGGTGGAAGGCCTGGAGGTACGCTTTCTGGCCAATCGCGACGCCAATCTGCACTTCGCCCTGCTCACCGACTTTATGGACGCCGCCAGCGAAGTGCTGGAACAGGACGAGCAGCTGCTGCAACTGGCACAACGGCTGATCAGCGACCTGAACCGCAAATATCCGGCCGCCGGTGCCGCCTACTTCTACTTGCTGCATCGGCCGCGGCGCTGGAGTGCGGCCCAGGGTGTCTGGATGGGCCACGAGCGCAAACGCGGCAAGCTGGCGGAGCTCAATGCGCTGTTGCGGGGCCAGGGTGCCGAGCGCTTCAGTCTGATGGTCGGCGATATCCAGGCGCTGCCCCGGGTGACCTATGTGATCACCCTGGATACCGACACCCAACTGCCCCGCGACGTTGCCCGGCAATTGGTCGGTGCCATGGCCCACCCGCTCAACCAGGCGGTGTACGACCCCGAGCAGCAACGGGTAACCGCTGGCTACGCGATTTTGCAACCACGGGTCAGCATCAGCCTGCCCAGCGTGGCCCGCTCGCTGTATGCGCAGCTGCTGGGCAGCGATGCCGGCGTCGATCCCTATACCCGCGCCGTGTCCGATGTGTACCAGGACCTGTTTCAGCAAGGCTCCTTTATCGGCAAGGGCATCTATGCCGTGGATGCCTTCGAGCTGGCGCTGGCGGCACGGTTTCCTGATAACCGTATCCTCAGCCATGACCTGATCGAAGGCTGTTATGCCCGCGCCGGCTTGCTCAGCACCGTGCAACTGTATGAAGAACACCCGGCACGTTATAGCGCCGACGCCAAGCGCCGGCACCGTTGGATTCGTGGTGACTGGCAGCTATTGCCGTGGTTATTGCCCTGGGTGCCGAAGCTCTCGGCAGGCAGCGAGCGTTCAAGCCTGGACGCCCTGGCGCGCTGGAAGATTCTCGACAACCTGCGTCGCAGTCTGGAGCCCTTGGCCTTTCTCGGCATGCTGGTATGGGGCTGGTTGTACCTGCAGCCGGTAGTCTCCTGGACCCTGGCGGTACTGCTCCTGGTGCTCACCCAGCCGCTGCTCAATGCGCTGTTGGAACTGCTGCGCAAAGCCCATGACATTCCCTTGGGCCAGCACCTGCGGGTGACCTGGTGGGCCACCACCCTGCACTTCAGCCGCGCCATGCTGGCCCTGGTGTGGTTACCGTTTGAAGCGGCGCTGAGCCTGGACGCCATCGTCCGTACCCTGTGGCGCATGCTGATCAGCCAGCGCCGCCTGCTGCAATGGAACCCTTCGCGGGAAGTCGAGCGCGCCAGCAGCAACAGCCTGGCGGGGCTGTACCGTTTGATGTGGGTGGCACCCGCCCTGGCCTGCGCGTTGGCCGTGCTGTTGCTGCAGCGCCCACTGGCCTTGCTGGTGGCTACACCGTTTTTACTGCTGTGGCTGTTTAGCCCCTGCATGGCCTGGTGGCTGAGCCGGCCACGGGTGCATAGGGCGTTCTCGCCGAGCCGTGACGAGTTGCTGTTTCTGCGGGTGCTGGCGCGCAAAACCTGGGCGTTTTTTGATGAGTACGTGGGCCCCGCCGACAACTGGCTGCCGCCGGACAATGTGCAGGAGCAGCCGCTGGCGGTGATCGCCCATCGCACCTCGCCGACCAATATGGGTATGGCCCTGCTCTCGCACCTGGCGGCCTATGACTTTGGCTACCTGAGCGCCACCCGCCTGTTGCTGCGCCTGGAGCAATCGCTGAACAGCATGGCCGGTCTGGAGCGCCATCGTCGGCACTTCTACAACTGGTACGACACCCAGACCCTGCAGCCGCTGCCACCGCGTTATGTGTCCACGGTCGACAGCGGCAACCTGGCCGGGCTGCTGCTGACCCTGCGTCCGGGTCTGCTGGAACTGCCCGAGCAGCCGCTGTTCGGCCTGCGCCTGGTCAATGGCCTGGCCGACACCCTGGCGGTACTGCGCTCCGCCTGGCTAAGCGATGGCTTGGCGGAACAGCACCTGGTAGTGCTGGAGAAAACCTTCGCCGCCATTGCCCAGCAACCGCCAGAAAATCTGGAAGACAGCTGGCAGTGCGTTAACCGCGTGCTGGAACACGCCATGGCGCTGTTGCAAAGCTATCCGCCAGCCGTGGCCAGCGACGCCGAGCGTTGGCTGCTGCTCCTGGTCAGCCATTGCAACGACGTAAGCAGCGAGCTGACCGATGTGCGCCTGCCAGTCGCCAGCCAGGAGCGCCTGCGCGAACTGCCCAGCACCTGGGCACAGATGGCCGAGCTTGATAGCGAAAGCTGGCCCCCGGCACAACGCGCCCAAGTGGCCAGCGTGCGCGCCTATGCCGAGCGGCGCATGGCCAGCGCCAAACGTCTGGCCCGGCTGACCGGCGAGCTGGCGCAGATGGACTTCAGCTTTCTCTATGAACCGACCCGCGATCTGTTCGCCATCGGTTTCAACGCCGATGAAAACCGGCTGGACCGAGCCTATTACGACCTGCTGGCCTCCGAAGCACGCCTGACCAACTTCGTGGTCATCGCCCAGGGCCAGTTGCCCCAGGAGGGCTGGTTCACCCTCGGCCGTCTGCTTACCAGCAACGGCGGCGAGCCGGTGTTGCTGTCCTGGACCGGCTCGATGTTCGAGTACCTGATGCCTAACCTGGTGATGCCCACCTATGCCGGCACCCTGCTCGATCAGACCTGCAATGCGGCAGTCGCCCGGCAGATCGAACACGGCAATCAGCTGGGCTTGCCCTGGGGCGTGTCCGAGTCGGGCTACTACTTGCTGGATGCCCATTTCAACTACCAATACCGCGCCTTCGGCGTACCCGGGCTGGGGCTGAAACGCGGCCTTGGCGAAGACATGGTGGTAGCCCCCTATGCCTCGGTTCTGGCCCTGATGGTGGCCCCGCAAGCCGCCTGCAAAAACCTGCAACGCCTGGCCGGCATGGGCCTGGCTGGCACCTATGGGCTGTATGAAGCGGTGGACTTCACCCCGGCGCGCCTGCCCCGTGGCCAGAGTCAGGCGCTGGTGCAGTCGTTTATGGCCCACCATCAGGGCATGAGCCTGCTGGCATTGGCCTATGTGCTGCTGGATCGGCCAATGCAACGGCGTTTCGAGTCCGACCCGCAATTCAAAGCCACTGCCCTGCTGCTGCAGGAGCGCATCCCGAAAACCGCCGCCCAGTACCTGCATGCCGCGAACGCGCCGCTGGCCGATGCCGCTGCACGGGAAACCGAAACCACCCTGCGCGTATACACCGACCCGGACCGCAAGCGCCCGGCGGTGCAGCTGCTGTCCAACGGTCGCTACCACGTGATGGTCAGCAGCGCCGGCGGTGGCTACAGCCGTTGCAACGAACTGGCGGTAACCCGTTGGCACGAGGACATCAGCGCCGACAACCACGGCATGTTCTGTTATCTGCGCGATGTGGCCAGCGGCAGTTTCTGGTCCAGCGCCCACCAGCCGACCTTGCAGCCGGTGGCCAGCTACGAAGCGATCTTCAGCGACGCCCGCGCCGAATTCCGCGTACGGGAACGGGAGTTCGACGCCCATACCGAAATCGTTGTGTCGCCGGAAGACGATATCGAGCTGCGCCGTCTGCATATCACCAACCGCGCCCGCGAACGCCGCACCCTGGAGCTCACCAGCTACGCCGAAGTGGTGTTGGCCAGCGCCACTGCCGATGCCCTGCATCCGGCGTTCAGCAAACTCTTTGTGCAGACCGAACTGCTGCCGCCGCTGCAGGCCATTCTGTGCAGCCGGCGGCCGCGTTCCAGTCAGGAAAACGTGCCGTGGATGTGTCATTTGCTGGCCGCCCACGGCGTGGATATCGACGCCATTTCCTATGAAACCGACCGCGCGCGCTTTATCGGTCGCGGCCGCAGCCTCGCCCACCCGGCAGTGATGGACAGCGGTGCCGAGCGCCTGTCAGGAAGCGCCGGCTCGGTGCTCGACCCGATTGTGGCGATTCGTTGCCGGATCAGCCTCGACCCCGGGCAGAGCGCCACCATCGACCTGGTCACCGGCATGGGCCAGAGCCGCGAGCATTGCCTGCAGCTGATCGATAAGTACCGCGACCGCCATCTGGCAGACCGGGTCTTCGGCCTGGCCTGGACCCACAGCCAGGTGCTGCTGCGTCAACTCAATGCATCGCTGGCCGATTCGCGGCTGTTCGAACAGATGGCCGCGGCGATTCTGTACACCAATGCCGCCCTGCGCGCTGAGGCCAGCGTACTTACCGGCAACCAGCGCAACCAGTCCGGCTTATGGGGCCAGGCGATTTCCGGCGACCTGCCGATTGTATTGGTGCAGATTGCCGATCCGGCCAATATCGAGCTGGTTCGGCAACTGGTGCAGGCCCACGCCTACTGGCGGCAAAAAGGCCTGGCGGTGGACCTGGTGATCTGGAACGAAGACCAGGCCGGTTACCGGCAGCATCTGCAGGATCTGATCATGGCGTTGGTCACCTCCGGCAGCGAAGCGGCGCTGGTGGATCGTCCCGGCGGCATCTTTGTCCGCCCGGCGCAGCAGCTTTCCAGCGAAGATCGCCTGCTGATGCTGGCGGTTGCCCGTCTGGTGCTGAGCGACAGCCGTGGCAGCCTGGCCGAGCAGGTGCGCAAGCGCCGCGTCGAACCGCCGCTACCGCGCTTCGACGCCGGCAAACTGCGCTTGCCGCGCCGCCAGCTGAGCAGCACGACGCCGCCGCTGGTGCCCTTGCTATTGGGCAACCAGTACGGCGGTTTCAGCGCCGACGGCAGCGAGTACATCATCCATCTGGGCCATGGCAGCAGCACCCCGGCACCGTGGTCGAACGTCCTGGCCAACCCGGATTTCGGTACGGTGATCAGCGAAAGCGGCGGCGCCTACACCTGGGCCGAGAATGCCCATGAGTTCCGTTTGAGCCCCTGGCGCAACGACCCGGTGACCGATGGCAGCGACGAAGCCCTGTACCTGCGCGATGAAGTCAGCGGCCACTTCTGGTCACCCACGCCGCTGCCGCGGGCCGGTACCGGTGCCTATGTCACCCGCCATGGCTTTGGCTACAGCGTGTTCGAGCACGAAGAAGATGGCATCCACAGCGAGCTGTGGGTGTATGTGGCGCTGGATGCGCCGGTCAAATTCTCCCGACTGAAACTGCGCAACACGTCCGGCCGCACCCGGCACTTGTCGGCCACCGGCTATGTGGCCTGGGTACTGGGCGATCTGCGGGAAAAAGCGGCCATGCATGTGGTCACCGACGAGGACCCCAGCAGCGGCGTGTTGTTTGCGCGCAACGCGTTTTCCATCGAATTTCCCGGGCGGGTCGGCTTCTTCGATGTGCAAGGCGACGAGCGCAGCGTAAGTGGCGACCGTAGCGAGTTTCTCGGCCGCAACGGCCACGCCAATGCCCCGGCGGCGATGGGTAAACGGCGGCTGTCCGGGCGCACCGGCGGCGGCTTCGATCCCTGCGCCGCGCTGCGCGTAGAGCTGCACCTGGCCGACGGCGAAAGCCAGGAGCTGACGTTCCGCCTGGGTGCCGGCCAGGACCGCGCCAGTGCGGCCGCCCTGGCCTTGCGCATGCGCGGCAGCGGCGCAGCAACCGAGGCGCTCAAGGCGGTGCGTGAGCATTGGCGCAGCACCTTGGGCGCGGTGCAGATCCGCACCCCGGAGGCGCATATCGATGTGTTGGTCAACGGCTGGCTGCTGTACCAGACCATCGCCTGCCGCTTCTGGGCACGCAGCGGTTACTACCAGTCCGGCGGTGCCATCGGCTTTCGCGATCAACTGCAAGACAGCATGGCCATGCTCCACGCCAGTCCGCAGGAATGCCGCCAGCACCTGCTGCTGTGTGCGGCCCACCAGTTTGTCGAAGGCGATGTGCAGCACTGGTGGCATCCGCCGCAAGACCGTGGGGTGCGCACCAGTTGCTCCGACGATTACCTGTGGCTGCCGCTGGCCACCAGCCGCTATCTGCGCATCACCGCCGAACACAGCGTGCTCGACGAGCCGGTGCACTACCTCGACGGCCGACTGCTCAACAGCGGCGAAGAAAGCTATTACGACCTGCCGGGGCGCTCCAGCCTGCAGGAAAGCCTCTACCAGCATTGCGTGCGCGCCATCGAGCATGGTCTGACCCAGGGCGAACACGGTTTGCCGTTGATGGGGGGCGGCGACTGGAACGACGGCATGAACCGGGTCGGCGAACAGGGCCGCGGCGAAAGCGTCTGGCTGGGCTTTTTCCTCTACCACGTGCTGCTGCAGTTCGCCCCAACCGCACGCGCTTACGGCGATCTGAGCTTTGCCCAGCGCTGCCAACGCTACGCTGCCACCTTGCGGCAAAGCCTGGAGCAGCATGGCTGGGATGGCGACTGGTACCGCCGCGCCTACTTTGACGATGGCACGCCACTGGGCTCGGCAGGCAACCAGGAATGCCGCATCGACTCCATCGCGCAGAGCTGGTCGGTGCTCTCCGGTGCCGCAAGTCCCGCACGCCAGCTGAGCGCGATGAACTCGCTGGAGCAGCACTTGCTGCGCCGCGATGTGGGGCTGGTGCAATTGCTTGACCCGCCCTTCGACAAAGGCGGCCTCGACCCCGGCTATATCAAAGGTTATGTCCCCGGCGTGCGGGAAAACGGCGGCCAATATACCCATGCCGCGGTGTGGGCCAGCATGGCCTTCGCCGCCCTTGGCGACAGCGAGCGGGCCTGGGAACTGCTGCGCCTGATCAACCCGGTCAACCATGGCACTGACGCCGCACTGGCGGTGTACAAGGTCGAGCCCTATGTGATGGCCGCCGATGTGTACGGCGTTGCCCCCCACGCCGGCCGCGGCGGCTGGACCTGGTACACCGGTTCGGCGGGCTGGATGTACCGCCTGATCGTCGAGTCGCTGCTGGGCCTGCAACGCTCCGGCAACCGTGTGCAGATCAACCCGGTGCTGCCCGCCGACTGGCCGGGGTTCAGCCTGCAATACCGCTTTGGCAGCGCGTCATATGCCATCGAGGTCACGCAAAGCCGGCAACACCCACCAGCGCTGCGCGTCGATGGGGTATTGCTGGAAAGCGCTGATTTCGAACTGCTGGACGATGGCCAGAGGCATCAGATTCATATCATCTGCGCCCCGTCGGCAGGCCCGGACTAAGTGGGATAGCGCACGGACAGCAATGGGCCATGGGGACATCGTGGTTCGAGGGGGACCAACGCCAGCAGATGCCTGCCCACCCCGCCAAGCCGGAGACGAGCCCATGCTCGACGCTTACTTTGTGGTTGCCCGCAACATCATTCGCCGGACCCACCGGGGTACGGCGCCCACCGATAGTCCCACCGTCTTTCACCAACGCGCCTGCAGTGACAGCCTGCTGCGTTACAACCAACAGCTGGCCAGCGGTCGTGAGCTGATCCACCTGCACAGGGTGATGCCGGCATGAAAAACCTCCCTCCCCGGCTACTCAGCCAAAGCTTCGAAGCCGCTACCGATGCGATTCTGATCAGCGACGTCAACGGCGTGATCCTCTGGTGCAACCCCGCCACCAGCATGCTCTGCGGCTACACCCGCCGCGAGCTGGTGGGCAAGCTGGCACTGCCGGAACTGAGCACGCGCAAAAGCCAGGCATTGCACCTGGCCAAGTTGCAGGCGCTGGTTGCTGGCACGCCATGGCACGGCGACTTTTCCGGGCGCTGCAAAGACGGCAGCCAGTACCGGGTGCACCAAGCGGTGTCGCCGGTGTTCGACGCCCTGGGCGCGGTGACCCACGTCATCACCATTTTGCACAGCGCCACTGCCATCGATAAGGAACACGCCAAGATGCGCCGCCTGGCCTACCACGACACCCTGACCGGGCTGCCCAACCGCCTGCTGTTCACCGAGCTGGTGCACCAGGCCATCGTGCACGCCGCCGACCAGCACAGTCTGTTGGCGATGATGTTTATCGACATGGATCAATTCAAAAACATCAACGACACCCTGGGGCACACGTTCGGCGACAAACTGCTGGTGGCCGTGGCCGAACGCCTGAGTCGAGCGGTGCGCAGTTCCGATGTGGTGGCGCGGCTGTCCGGCGATGAATTCGCCATTCTGATCAGCAATCTGGATCGCATCAGCGTGGCCAGCAGCCTGGCCAAACAGCTGGTCAACACTATCGACCAGCCCTTCCATATCGAAGAACACCGGATCAGCGCCCATATCAGCGTGGGCATCAGTTTCTACCCCCGTGACGGGCGTTCGTTCGAGGGGCTGATCAACCGCGCCGACGCGGCCATGTATTGCGCCAAAGCCGCGGGCGGCGGCGAATACCGGGCCTGCGAAGCCTGAGGCTTACTTCTGCCGGGCCGGTGGTGCCTCAACACCCGTGGTGCGCGGCGGTGCCGGACCGAAGATACGGATACCCGTCTTGGGCTTTTCCGGTGGATCGCTTTCGGGGATCAGAAACCAGACGCGCTTTAACGCACGCCGGCAGCCGCTGGCCAGGGCAACCACGGTGGTGGTCATGACTCGGTGACTCCGGTATCCAGAGCGACAGGCACCGCCTCATCGGGGAAATCATCAAACGCCTGATTGGCAGCGCACTGCTCCAGCGTGCGGCAATCCAGCGGCGCAGTTGTCTGCGGCCTGAGCAGATCGCGATTCGGCTGCGCGCTCAATAGGCGACGGGGCTCGCGTGTGCCATCGCTCCACGGATGCGGTTTCTTTGGACGGTCCATATCACCCTCGGCAATTCCTACCCATTGCGGGTATGCCGTGGGTTTCACTGGTAACAGTGGCGGGTGAGCTGGGGGAGTGTCTGTGCGATAGCACACGGTGGGGTGGTTGTTTTGCCTGAGGCAGCGTTAGCGAGCGGGCAACTCCCGATTCTCGACGGCGTTTTGAAACGCATCGCGGCCTATCGGAATGCCACAACCGCTCCTACGGTTTGTGCAGTCGAAGAAGCAGCCGCGATGTTTTTGATCTTGATCTGGCGGTTGATCTACCGCTGTTGATCTTGATCTGGCTGTTGATCTGCTTTTGATCTACCCGCCCCATTAGCGCAGGCCGAGTGGAGTCGTTGCGTAGGGGGTTGAGCGGCCGGGAGCCGCGAAAGTCCCGTTGGGCCATGGATGGCCCATCGGGACGGGCCCTGGAGCGACGACGGAGCGAGGGAACCTGGAGCGCAGCGGAAGGCCAAGGTTGGGGCAAGACCTTTTGGGTACTTTTGGGGCGACTGCCAAAAGTACCTCGCGCGTAAGGCGCGAAACCAAACGTAAAGCTGATGCGCTAAGGCAGAAATACGGTGAAATAACGTGGGAGCGTTGGGCTCTATAAGCGCTGGGCTCTATATCGGAGCTGACTTTCGTTACCGCAGGCGCTGAACGTTTTGTTTCGCGCCTTACGCGCGAGTTTCTTTTGGCAATCGCCCCAAAAGAAACCAAAAGGTCTTGCCCCAACCTTGGCCCTCCGCTGCGCTGCGGGTCCCCTCGCTCCGTCGTTGCTCCGGGGGTCGGCGAGATGGGCCATCCATGGCCCAACACGCCTTTCGCGGCTCCTGCCGCTCAACCCCCTGCGCAACGACTTCACTCGGCCTGCGCTAATGGGGCGGGTAGGTCAAAAGCAAGATCAAGATCACCAGCGGTAGATCAACAGCGGTAGATCCAACGCACTGGATCAAAAACCATCGCGGCATAACGAACAGCCGCGATGGTTTATCAGCGTCGAAGTATCAATGTCCCCAACGGCGGCAAACGCAGATTCAACGATTGCGCCAGCCCGTGACGTTCGTCGTCGTCGCTATGCACGCTGCCGCGGGAACCGGCGTTAGAACCGGCGTACTGTTCGTCGTCGCTATTGAGCAGCACCTGCCATTCACCAGCTTGCGGTACACCAATACGGTAGTTTTCCCGCGGTACCGGGGTGAAGTTATGCACCACCAGCAACGGCACGCCATCGTCGCCGTGGCGCAGCCAGGCGTAGACGCTGTTGCTGGCGTCGTCGCCGATCAGCCATTGGAAACCTTCGGCCTTGCCGTCGCGCTGGTACAGGGCCGGGTGCTGGCGGTACAGCTGGTTAAGGCTTTTCACCAGGTTCTGCGTGCCCTGGTGTTCGCCGTAACGCAGCAGGTACCAGTCCAGTTCATGGTCATGGCTCCACTCACGCCATTGGCCGAATTCGCAGCCCATAAACAGCAGTTTCTTGCCGGGGTGGCTCCACATAAAGCTCAGGTACAGGCGCAGGTTGGCGAATTTCTGCCAGCGGTCGCCGGGCATTTTGTCCAGCAGCGAGCGTTTGCCGTGTACCACCTCATCGTGGGAGATGGGCAGGATAAATTGCTCGGAAAAGGCGTAGAGCAAGCCGAAGGTAAGTTTGTCGTGGTGGTGCTGGCGGTTCAGTGGGTCTTCGGCGATGAATTGGAGGCTGTCGTGCATCCAGCCCATGTTCCATTTGTAGGCAAAGCCGAGGCCGCCGCCCTGGGTGTCGGCGCTGACGCCGGGCCAGGCGGTGGACTCTTCGGCTATCACCAGAGCCCCTGGCACTTCGGTGTGCACCACATCGTTGAGGTGGCGGAGAAAGTCGATGGCTTCGAGGTTTTCCCGGCCGCCGTGGCGGTTGGGAATCCATTCGCCGTCTTTGCGCGAGTAGTCGCGGTAGAGCATTGAGGCCACCGCATCCACGCGCAGGCCATCGATATGGTACTGGCGCAACCAATGCAGCGCCGAGGCCAGCATATAGCCGTGCACTTCGTTGCGGCCCAGGTTGTAGATAAAGGTGTCCCAGTCCTGGTGGAAGCCCTCGAACGGGTGCGCGTATTCGTATAGTGCGGTGCCGTCGAACCGCGCCAGGCCGTGGCTGTCGGTGGGGAAATGCGCCGGCACCCAGTCGAGAATCACGCCGATGCCGGCGCTGTGGCAGGCGTCGATAAAGCCGGCGAACTCTTCCGGGCTGCCGTAGCGGGCGCTGGGGGCAAATTGCGAGAGCAACTGGTAGCCCCAGGAGCCGCCGAACGGGTGTTCCATAATCGGCATCAGTTCGACATGGGTAAAACCCAGATCGAGGATATAGGGAATCAACTCCTCGGCCAGTTCGCCCCATTTCAGCACCCGGCCGTCTTCATGATGACGCCAGGAGCCGACATGCATTTCATAGATCGACAGCGGCTGGTTATGGGCCTGGGCATGCTGCCGGTTGTCCATCCACTGCTGGTCGTTCCAGGTGAACTCCAGTGGTTTGGATACCACCGAGCCAGTAGCCGGCGGCAGCTCGGTGGCCAGGGCAATCGGGTCGGCCTTTAGCGGCAGCACGCCATGGGCGCCGAGAATTTCATACTTATAGACTTCACCTGCCTGCAGCCGCGGGATAAACAGTTCCCACACGCCCGAGGGATGGCGCGCGCGCATCACATGCCGGCGTCCGTCCCAGCCGTTGAAATGGCCGACCACCGACACCCGCCGCGCATTCGGTGCCCACACGGCAAAGCGCACGCCGGGAATGCCGTTCTGCTCCATCAGCTGCGCGCCAAAGCTTTTGCCCAGCTCGCGATGGTTGCCTTCGCTGAACAGGTAGATATCGGTTTCCCCCAGTTGCGGGCCGAAGGCATAGGGGTCTTCGATTTCCTGCTCGCCTTCGCCCCAGCGAATCCGCAGGCGATAGGCACGCTGGTCGAGGGGGCGAATGGTGAAAAAGCCGGGTACCGAGCCCAGGGTCAGGCTGCCCATACTTTCGCCGCTAGCAGCATCGATCAGCTCGACGCCCAAGGCACCCGGCAGGTAGACGCGCACAATTGGCCCCTGCTCGTCGATGTGCGGGCCAAGGAAAGCAAAGGGGTCGTTGTGCTCAGCGCGCACCAGGGCCTGAATCTGCCCTTCCAGCGGGTCGTCGTGACGAGGTGCCAGCACTTTCAGATCAATCATCGTGCACTCCGCAGTAGGTGTTGGCCCAGTTCCACCAGGCCCTGCACTGGCACATTCAGCCAGTCGGGACGGTAGCGGGCTTCATAGAGAATCTCGTAGGCGGCTTTCTCCAGGCTGAACAGCGCCAGGGCCGCGACTTCGCCGTCGCGTTCATGCCAGGTATGGGGCAAGTCGGCAGCGGCCAGGCGGTAGGCTTCCTGGAACGCAGTGCGCGCCTGGCTGCGATACTGCGCGGCCACTTCACGGCGCACCGCTTCGGCTTCGCGGGAGGCATCGGTGCTTTGCGTATTGCGAATGGCCATGGCCGCGGCGTAGTCGAACGAGCGGATCATGCCGGCCACATCTTTCATCGGACTGTGGCGGGTACGGCGTTCCTGCAGGCTGCGGGTCGGCTCGCCTTCGAAGTCGATCAGGTAGGCATCGCCCTGCACCACCAGCACCTGGCCCAGATGCAAGTCGCCATGCACGCGGATACGCAGGCCGCCGAGGCTCAGCTTGGCCAGTTTGTGTACGGCAAGCAGCAAGGGCTTGCTGTTATCGGCCAGCCACGTGGCGAAATCGGGATCGGCGGCAGGACTGCTGGCCACCACCGCCAGCGCCTCCTGCAGCTGCGCAGCGATACTGCTGGCCCAGTCGTCGACGTCCTGCTGGGTGCTGACGATGGCACCGAAATCCGGGTTATCGGTGTGGCGCGCCAATACGCTGTGCATCTCGCCCAAACGCCGGCCGAGGTTGCGCGCAAAGCTGGCCAGCTCCAGGTCCGCCGGAGCCACGCTTGCGTCTTCGGCTTTCACAGAAGGCGCTGACAACTTGTCGCGCACCGCCCGCTCCAGGGTATTTTGCGTCCACTGCCAGGCATCGCCCTGGTTGCTGAGGAACTGCTGCAGCACCATCAGGGTGTGGGGCACGCCCTGAGCATCGACGCGGCGCACTTCGCCGAGCAGTTGCGGGATATTGGCAAAGCCCTGGGCGGTGAGATAACCGCCCATTTCGGTTTCCGGGTGGATACCGGGCATTACCCGCCGCACCAGTTTCAGCACCATGCTTTCGCCGATCAGTGCCGAGCTATTGGATTGCTCGGCGGAGACCAGCTTGATTTCCTCATCCGGGTTATCCACCACCTGCTGCAACTGCGGAGTCGGCAGAAATTGCAGCTCACTGCCGGCCGAACTGAGTACCTGGCCGTCGCGCAGATAGCGCACCACCTGCTGGCTGAATTCGCCCAAGGTGAAGGCATCGGTAAGCAAGCCCACTTCCCTGCCCCGACGCAGACGCGCCAAGGCCAGCTGCTGCGGCACTGTGCTGCCGGCGGTGTTTTCCGCCACGTAGCTGAGGGGCAGCTGGTAATGCTCGACCTGCTCGCCGCTGCGCACCTCCACTTCGCTGAGCACGCTCAATTCGCCGAACGGCACCACATAGAGCAGTTTGTATTCCGCCGCCGCATCGGCATCCAGATTGGAGAACCAACGGCGTTTGGGTAGATAGGCTGGCAACGACTCGCGGCTGAGGGTCAGGTGGCAACGCGACTGCGCCAATTCGCTCAGGTCGCGCTTGATCACCAGGGTCGGCAGATCGGGCATACGGTCTACGGGCGGCACATGCCAGGCTGGCATCTGCGCCTCTTCGGCGAGCAGAAACCAGTAGAAACCGTAGGGCGGCAAGGTCAGCAGGTAATGCAGCTGGCCAATCGGCGGGAACGAAGTGCCGCCGACCATCTCCACCGGCACCATGCCGTTATAGGCCGACAGCTCCAGCTCGGCCGCCTGGGCGGCGCGGGAGACATTGGCCACGCACAGAATGATTTCGTGTTTGCCATCCACCCCGGTGTATTCGCGCAAATAGGCGAGGATGCGTCGGTTGGCCGGTGCAAGCATTTTCAGGGTGCCGCGGCCAAAGGCTTTTTGCTGTTTGCGGATGGCCAGCATGCGCCGCGTCCAGTTCAGCAGCGAATGGGTATCGCGCTGCTGGGTTTCCACGTTGATGCTCTGGAAGCCGTAGAGCGGGTCCTGAATCGGCGGCAACACCAGGCTGGCCGGGTCGGCGCGGGAGAAGCCGCCATTGCGGTCAATCGACCACTGCATAGGCGTACGCACGCCATCGCGGTCGCCAAGGAAAATATTGTCGCCCATGCCGATTTCGTCGCCGTAATACAGGGTCGGGGTGCCCGGCATCGACAGCAGCATGCTGTTCAGCAGCTCGATCCGCCGCCGATCACGCTCCACCAGCGGTGCCAGGCGACGGCGAATGCCCAGGTTGATGCGTGCCCGGCGATCCGCCGCGTAGTAGTTCCACAGGTAGTCCCGTTCATGGTCGGTGACCATTTCCAGGGTCAGCTCATCGTGGTTGCGCAGAAAGATCGCCCACTGGCAGTTGGCGGGGATTTCCGGGGTCTGGCGGAGGATATCGGTGATCGGAAAACGGTCTTCCTGGGCGATGGCCATATACATGCGCGGCATCAGCGGAAAGTGGAAGGCCATATGGCATTCATCGCCGGGGCCGCCGTCTTCGCCGCCAAAATACAGCTGGGTGTCTTCCGGCCATTGATTGGCCTCGGCCAGCAGCATGCGGTCCGGGTAGGTAGCATCCAGCTCGGCGCGGATTTTCTTCAGCACCACATGGGTTTCGGCAAGGTTCTCGTTATTGGTGCCTTCGCGCTCGATCAGGTACGGAATGGCGTCCAGACGCAGGCCGTCGACGCCCAGGTCGAGCCAGAAACGCATCACGCTGAGCACTTCCTTAAGCACCTGCGGGTTGTCGAAATTCAGGTCGGGCTGGTGGGAGTAGAACCGGTGCCAGAAGTACTGGCCGGCGACCGGGTCCCAGGTCCAGTTGGACTTTTCCGTGTCGAGAAAAATGATCCGGGTTTCCGGGAATTTCTGGTCGCTATCGGACCACACATAAAAGTCCCGCGCCTTGGAGCCGGGCTTGGCCCGCCGGGCTTTCTGAAACCAGGGGTGCTGGTCGGAGGTGTGGTTGATCACCAGTTCGGTAATCACCCGGATGCCGCGGGCATGGGCCTCGGCGATAAAACGCTTGGCGTCGGCCATGCCGCCGTAATCGGGATGCACGTCGCGGTATTCGGCGATGTCGTAGCCATCGTCGCGGCGTGGCGAGGGGTAAAACGGCAACAGCCAGATGGTGTTCACGCCAAGGTCGGCAATGTAATCGAGCTTGGAAATCAGCCCGGGGAAGTCGCCGATGCCGTCGTTATTGGCGTCGAAATACGACTTCACATGCACCTGATAGATCACCGCGTCCTTGTACCAGAGCGGGTCTTCGATAAAGGCCGCAGGCCGGCGTTTTTTCCGCCGTTCGGTGCTGGGCTTTTTGTTGTCGTTGTTCGCTTGGTCGCTCATCGCGTCCCCCTTAGCTGGTTACGCGTACGCGCCAGATACCGAATGGCTGCTGCCACGGTTCAATGCGCATCCATTGGGTTTTGCCGTGCCAGGTCCAGGTGTGCCCGGTCATCAGGTCTTCACCGTGCAGGCTGGCATCATCAGGCAGGCCGAACTCCCAGAGTGGCAGTTCGAAATGGGCTTCCTGCGCGTTGTGCGGATCGAGGCTGACCGCCACCAGAACGAAATTGCTGAGGTCGGCAGTGCGCTTGCCGAACAGCAGAATATTGTCGTTGTAGCAGGTGAACACCTTCAGCCCCAGGTGGGTTTGCAGCGCCGGGTTCTGCCGGCGAATGCGATTGAGCTGGGCGATCTCGCTGACGATATTGCCGGCCTGCTGGTAGTTGCGCGGACGGATCTGGTACTTCTCCGAATCCAGGTACTCCTCCTTGCCCGGCACCGGCGCCGCCTCGCAGATTTCAAAGCCCGAATACATGCCCCACAGCCCCGAGCCCATGGTGGCCAGCACCGCTCGGATCAGAAAGCCGGCGCGGCCGTTGCCGTGCAGAAAGGCCGGGTTGATATCCGGGGTATTGACGAAGAAATTCGGCCGGTAGCAATCGCGCCATGGCGCTTCGTTCAACTCGGTGAAATAGGCTTCCAGCTCGGCCTTGGTATTGCGCCAGGTGAAATAGGTGTAGCTCTGGCTAAAGCCGACCTTGCCCAGCCGCGCCATCATCGCCGGACGGGTAAAGGCTTCGGCGAGGAAGATCACCTCGGGATGCACGGCGCGGATATCGGCAATCAGCCACTCCCAGAACGGCAGCGGCTTGGTGTGCGGGTTATCCACGCGAAACAGGGTGACGCCCTGCTCCACCCAGCCTTTCACCACATCGCGCAGGGCCAGCCACAGATCGGGCATGGCGTCCTTGGCGTAGAAATCGACGTTGACGATGTCTTCGTACTTTTTCGGTGGGTTCTCCGCATGGCGAATACTGCCGTCCGGCCGCCAGCTGAACCAGCCGGGATGCTCCTTGAGCCAGGGGTGATCCGGGGAGCATTGGATGGCGAAATCCAGGGCGATTTCCAGGCCATGTTCCTTGGCGGCTTTTACCAGCGCACGGAAATCTTCGAAGCTGCCCAGCTGCGGATGAATCGCCTCGTGGCCACCGTCCTTGCTGCCGATGGCATAGGGGCTGCCAGGGTCATTGGCGCGAGCCTGCAGGGAGTTATTGCGGCCTTTGCGGTGCGCGCGGCCGATAGGGTGAATCGGCGGAAAATACAGCACATCAAAGCCCATATCGCGCACATAAGGCAGGCGCCCGATCACATCGCGCAGGGTGCCGTGGCGGTTCTCGTCATCGGTGACCGAGCGTGGAAACAGCTCGTACCAACTGGCGAACTCGGCCAGCTTGCGCTCCACCTCCAGCGGATAGGCCGGACTATTGATGCGGTGTGGGTGCGGCTCGGTCAGGCGCATCAGTTCGGTGCTCTGCGGTGCCAGAAAGAACGCCACGCGCTCCTCCACCGACTGGGTTTCCTGCAGAGTTTGCAGGCGCTCGGCCATGGGTTCCGCGTACTCCGGGCCGGCATGCTCGGCAGCGCGACGCAGCAACTGCTCGCCTTCCTGCAGCTCCAGGGTAATAGGCACCCCGGCGCCGATTTTTTTCATCAACTCATAGGTAAAGGTGGCGTAACCATCCCACCAGGCCTGCACCGCGAACTGATAACGACCGGGCTGCTGCACCGTGAATTCGCCTTGCCACAGGTCATTGCCGACAAAGGTCAACGGTGCCCGGTGCCAGACCTCCTCCAGCTCGGCACGCCAGAGGACAGCGCCATCGAGCTTGTCGTGGCCATCGGTAAAAATCACCGCGCTCACGCTAATGGGCGAACCGACCACAGTCTTGGCCGGAAAGCGCCCCGCCTCCACCACCGGCGTCACCGACTCGATGGCGATACGCGGCAGATGCAAAGCGTCTTCTATGGGCAAACTGTTGGTTTGCCGTTCAGCGACCTGATTGAGTGGGGCCAAGGGGCGTGCATGCGACATCGAATCGGGCTCCGTCACTGCAAACAGCCGCCGCCCGGTGACCTGGGTGGCGGCACGTCTGGATTCGTTGTCCCTGCGCTAAACAGGGGGCGTACAGTTCCGAGCCCCGTGGTAGAGCAAAAGTTCAGGGTTTTGCCGAATAGCCGCTGACATCGCCCAGCGCAAGATTGTGGGTCCCAGCCTGCGCTGGGACGACGGTGGTAGTTGCCAGAACCGGCGTCACCCCAGCGCGGGCTGGGGTCCGCAATTCCGGGATTTACGCTACAGTCGCTGCCCCTCCGCTTTCCCGTGCTGCCATGCTTACCGCCTACCTCGGCCTATTCGCCAGTGCCTTTATCGCCGCCACCCTGCTGCCGTTGCAATCGGAAGCCGTGCTGGTGGGTTTGCTGCTGACTGGCGGCTATTCAACGGCGGCGCTGTTGCTGGTGGCCACGGCCGGTAATGTGCTGGGTTCGCTGCTGAACTGGGGGCTGGGCCGAGCCGTGGAGCGCTACCGCCAACGACGCTGGTTCCCCGCCAGCGCGCAGCAACTGCAACGGGCTCAGCAGTGGTACCAACGTTATGGTTGCTGGACCCTGCTGTTGAGTTGGCTGCCGATAGTCGGCGACCCGCTGACCCTGGTGGCTGGGGTGATGCGGGAGCCACTGTGGCGCTTTTTGCTGTTGGTGAGCATCGCCAAAGCGGGCCGCTATCTGGTGTTGGCGGCGATAGTGTTGAACCTCAACATCCACCTGTAGGAGCGGCTTCAGCCGCGATCAGCCGGGCCGGCAAACACTGTTTGTGCGTGGGCCATGATCAACAGCATCGCGGCTGAAGCCGCTGCAACAGGCCGCAGGCTAATCGTCCAGCGGCGCGGGCGCTGGTGCTGCCGGCTCAGCCGCCGGCTTGGTCAATTCCTTCTCACTGGCCGGCAACTGATCCACCGTACTGAACAACTGCTGCGGCTCGATCGCCCCGGCATGTTCCAGCTTCTTTTCACCATCCTTACCCAGCAGAATCACCTTGGCCTGGGCACTGGCACCCAGCTTCAACGCCCGAATCAGCGCCATGGTGCTTTGCGGGTCGAGGTCTTTGCCATCGCGTTTGCCGATGGTGTTAACCACCGTATAGAGCACCATATTGCGTTCCTTGAAGGCCGTCTGGTTGGCTGGTTCTTTCAGCGCTGCCAGCAGTTTCACCAGCGCCGGATCAGCCGCGCTGTTGGCGATCACAATCAGCGGTCGGGCCTGACCACGGTCGGCGTTTAACGGGCTGTCATCGCCATCGGCCAGTACCGGGCCGGCCAGGGCCACCATCAACGCCATGCTGAACGAACGCAAAAACATACACACCTCCGTTGAAAAACCATCCCGACAGAGATTGCCTGGAAGTGGCAAAGGTTCCCTGGCGGGCGGAGGTCTTTCCAAGAACCACGGTCGTCCCAGCGTAGGCTGGGACCCAGAATTTCCAAGCGGAGCGCGCCATCTGATCCGCTTTTTTCCATCCAACCTGAGTCTGTTATCGGATCAGTTGTGTCGCGATCATGGCCCCGCCTGATAAAGAGCCTGATGGGGCCATGCCATGACTGACCGTATTCCCGCGACGATCATCGACACCATTGATCCGCGCCAACCGCTACGCCTGACGCCGGCGCAAGCCGGCGGGCCGATTCATACCCGTGCCTTCACCGGCCTGTTCCGCAACCTGCGGCTGTATGGCGCAGGGCTGCTGTTTGCGATTTTCTTCGGTACCGCCTGGCTGAACTGGGAAGGTCGGCAGGCGGTGCTCTGGGACCTGTCGGGGCAGCGTTTCTATATCTTCGGCGCGACCTTCTGGCCGCAGGATTTCATTCTGCTGTCGGCCCTGCTGATCATCGCCGCCTTCGGCCTGTTCGCCATCACCGTATTCGCCGGCCGCGTCTGGTGCGGCTACACCTGCCCGCAAAGCGTGTGGACCTGGGTGTTCATGTGGGTGGAAAAGGTCACCGAGGGCGACCGCGGGCAGCGCATCAAGCTGGACGCCGCGCCCTGGTCAATCAACAAAGTGCTGCGCCGTGCGGCCAAGCATGGCCTGTGGTTAAGCGTCAGCCTGATAACCGCCATCGGCTTTATTGGCTACTTTGTGCCGGTACGCCAGCTCAGCCATGAACTACTGAGCTTTAGCCTCGACAGTGGCAGCGCCACCTGGCTTTTGCTGTTTACCGCCGCCACCTACCTGAACGCCGGCTGGTTGCGGGAAAAAGTCTGCCTGCATATGTGCCCGTACTCGCGTTTTCAGAGCGTGATGTTCGACAAGGACACCCTGCTGGTCAGCTACGACGCCGCCCGTGGCGAAAGCCGTGGCCCGCGGCGCAAGGACGTGGCACCGCAAAGCGTCGGTCTGGGTGACTGCATCGACTGCACGATGTGCGTGCAGGTGTGCCCGACCGGTATCGATATTCGCGACGGCCTGCAGCTGGATTGCATCAGCTGCGGCGCCTGCATCGATGCCTGCGATTCGGTGATGGACAAGATGGGCTATGCCCGTGGCCTGGTGGGCTACCGCTCGGAACGCTCCCTGGCTGGCGGCAAAACCCGCTTCTACAGACCGCGACTGGTGAGTTATGCCGCCGCTCTGGCGTTGATGATTGGTGCCTTTGTCTGGGCTCTGGATGCACGGCCGCTGCTGTCCCTGGATATCACCCGTGACCGTGGCCTGTTCCGCGAAAACAGCGCCGGGCAGATCGAAAATATCTACAGCTTCAAGGTGATCAACAAAACCCAGCAGAGCCGCACCTATGAGCTGGCGCTGAACGATGACGGTCCGTTTGAACTGCGTGGCCACACCCTTGTGAATCTGGCTGCGGGGGAAATTACCGATGTGCCCTTGAGTGTGGTGCTGACCGCACCGCGCCTGAGCAACACCTCGCAGCGCGTTGGCTTTGAAGTGCATGAGGTGGGCGCGCCGCAGAACCGAGTGACGGGATTCAGCACCTTTGTCTCGCCACTCAATCGCTAACAGCATCGCGGCTGAAGCCGCTTCTACGAGAACGCGAAATCCGTAGGAGCGGCTTCAGCCGCGATGCCTTTGATCCAAGAGGTCCATCGCATGACCGCGCCGCTTTCCGTAGAGTACCTTCCTGCCCCTGCGCCCGCGGTTATCCAGGACAAGATGAAACGCTACGAAAAATTCGCTGATGAAATTGCCGAGTTGATCCGCACCGGGGTGCTGGCCGCCGGGGAAAAAGTGCCGTCGGTGCGCCATGCCAGCCGCACCTATGGGGTTAGCCCGTCCACGGTGTTCCAGGCCTATTACCTGCTGGAAGACCGTGGCCTGATCCAGGCGCGGGCGCGCTCGGGCTACTTTGTTCGCGAGCATGCCAAGAGGCCCTTGCCCGAGGCGCAGATCAGCCCGCGTCAGGCGCAGACCACCGATGTCGATGTCAGCGAGCTGGTGTTCTCTGTGCTGGGTTCCTTGAAAGACCCCAATACCGTGCCTTTTGGCTCGGCCTTTCCCAGCCCCGACCTGTTTCCCCTCGCCCGCCTGGCGCGTTCCATGGCGCAGAGCCTGCGTCTGCTGTCGCCCCATGCGGTGATCGCCGATATGACCGCCGGCAACCCCGACCTGCGCCGGCAGATTGCCCTGCGCTATATGGTCAGCGGCGTGATGCTGCCGCTGGAAGAACTGGTGATCAGCAATGGCGCCATGGAGGCACTCAATCTGTGCCTGCAAACCGTCACTCAACCTGGGGATCTGGTGGCCATCGAGGCACCGGCCTTTTACGCCACCTTGCAGGTGCTCGAGCGCCTGAAGCTCAAGGCCGTGGAGATTCCCGTGCACCCGCGCGAAGGCATCGACCTGCAAACCCTCAGCGACAGCCTGGCGCAACTGCCGATCAAGGCCTGCTGGTTTATGAGCAGCCTGCAGAACCCCCTGGGCGCGAGCATGAGCGAGGAGAAAAAACGCGCGCTTTACGAGCTGCTGCATCAGCACCAGGTGCCGCTGATCGAGGACGATGTGTACGCCGAGCTGTATTACGGCAGCCAGCCGCCCAAGCCGGTGAAAAGCTTCGACCGCGATGGGTTGGTGATGCACTGCGGCTCGTTTTCAAAAAGCCTGGCACCGGGTTATCGGGTGGGCTGGGTGGCCGGTGGGCGTTATGCGGAAAAGATCAGCCGCTTGAAACTGATGACCACCATTTCACCCTCGGTGCCGGCCCAGGCAGCGATTGCCGACTACCTGCAACATGGCGGCTACGACCGTCACCTGCGCAAACTGCGGCACACCCTGGAGATGCAACAGAGCGCCATGCTCGCCTCCGCCGCCCGCCATTTCCCCGCCGAAACACGGGTGACGCGGCCCAGTGGCGGCTACTTTCTATGGTTTGAATTTCCCCAGCAGGTGGACTCGCTGCAGCTGTTTCAACTGGCGCTGGCGCAAGGCATCAGCCTGGCACCGGGGCCGATCTTCTCCGCCACCCGGCGTTTCGGCAATTGCGCGCGGTTGAACCATGGCCACCCGTGGGATGCGGCCAGTGAGCGGGCGATGGAGATGCTGGGGCGGATTGTCGGGTCGTTTTAAAACCGTACGGTTACCTGTAGGAGCGGCTTCAGCCGCGATGCTGTTGAAAAGCATCGCGGCTGAAGCCGCTCCTACGGGATAGCCGTCACCTGTTATTCACTCGGCGGCTGGCTTTGCGCCGTCGCCTGGCTGACATTGCTGCCCGCCGGCACGCTGCGGGTCAGCCACACATTGCCGCCAATGGTCGAGCCCTTGCCCAGGGTGATGCGGCCAAGAATGGTTGCCCCGGCGTAGATCACCACGTCGTCTTCGACTATCGGGTGACGCGGCTGACCTTTGTGCAGCAGGCCGCTTTCATCGGAGGTGAAGCGTTTGGCACCAAGGGTGACGGCCTGGTAGATGCGCACATGGTTGCCAATGATCGCGGTCTCGCCGATCACCACGCCGGTGCCATGATCGATAAAGAAGCTGTGGCCGATCTGCGCGCCGGGGTGGATGTCGATACCGGTGGCCGAGTGCGCCAGTTCGGCGCTGATACGGGCCAGCAACGGCAGACCGGCACGGTACAGATGGTGGGCCAGACGGTGGTGAATCACCGCCAGGATGCCGGGGTAGCACAGCAGCACTTCGTCAACACTGCGGGCGGCCGGGTCACCGTTGTAGGCGGCGATCACATCGGTGTCGAGCAAGCGGCGCATCTCGGGCAAGGCGCTGGCGAAATCCCGCACGATGGCCACGGCAGAGGCTTCGGTGGCGGCAGCATCACCACGCTGGCGGGCGGCGTAGGCCAGCTCCAGGCGCACCTGGGTGAGCAGGCAATTGAGGGCGTTGTCGAGGGTATGGCCGACGTAGAAGTCTTCGCTTTCCTGACGCAGATTGCTCGGCCCCAGGCGCATTGGAAACAACGCACCGATCAGGCCCTCGAGGATATTCGCCATGGCCTGGCGCGACGGCAACTCGCGGCCCACCAGTTCACGGGAGCGCCCGTGGCTGCTGCGCCACTCGGCACGCACGGCGTGCAGCTCACCGACGATCTGTTCCAGTTGCCAGTTAACGGGCTGGCTCACAGCCTCGGTAGGGGTTGGCGTCAGCTTGTCGAGGCCGGCGTTGAGCTGTTTGGTCATGGCAATCCCTGGGCACAAGGCCGAATCAGACGGGAGGGCTACTCTATGCCGGGCCTTTGGGCGGGCTAAATAATTAATTCGTTTAGGTTAAGAACGGAATGAGCTAAGGCGTTTTTCCGCGTGGAGAAAGTCCGTCTCAACCTAAAAAAGCAGCCACAAAAAAAGCCGGCGTTAACCGGCTAGTGATAAATCAAAACGGTCGACTCCCCGCCAAACTGATCCGTTTCAAGTTACGAATCTCCTTAGCGTCAAACGCATTACGCGCATGCAAGGTCGCCTGGTTATCCCAATACACGATGTCGCCCACCTGCCATTTATGCGTGTAGTACAGCTCAGGCTTTTGCAGATGCTCACGCAACCGGCCGATCAGCGCCTTGCCCTGCTCCGGGTCATACCCCGGAATCTCTACCTCGGTATGTACGCTGAGAAACAGCAGACGTTTGCCGCTCTCCGGGTGAATGCGCACCAACGGGTGTTCGGTGCCCTGAATCGGTTCGATATCCGGGGTCCGGTAGGTGACGAAATTGCCGTTATAGCCACCGCTTTTCAGGCGGATAAACGGGTTGTAGTTGATCAGGCGCAGGCCTTCGATTTCCGCTTTGGTGGCCTCCGGCAAGGTCTCGTAGGCCAGGGCCAGGTTGGTCCAACTGGTCTCCCCGCCTTTGCTCGGCACCTGCAGCGCGTAGAGCAGTGAGCCGGCCGATGGAGTTGGCGTCCATTGGTGGTCGCTGTGGGCTGGCAGGGCGAAGTTGCCCAGTTCGCCGCCTTCGGTGTTGGCCACCCGCACGATGCTCGGCGCTTTGCCGTCGGCACCGGAGGACAGGACCGGAATATCCGCTGGCGGCTGGAAGACCGAGCCGAAGTAGCTGGTGAAGTCCAGGTACTGGCGGTCGTCGAGCTGCTGGTTTTTGAAGATCAGAATATGGTGATCACGCAGCGCCTGTTTCAACCCCAGCACCTGGTCGGCGCTAAGCGGTTGGCGGGCGTCGAGGCCGTGTACGGTGGCACCCAGCGGGGCGTTTGGCAGGGGCTCGATGGCGAACGCCGGTAGGTCTTGGCGCAGCGCGGTGGCAGCTTGGCTCATACAGATAAATCTCCGAATCAGGGGCCCGCCGTTGGCGGCGGGCTACTCAGGTTGCACGCCTGGGGTCAGGCTTTTTTGATGGTCTGGCTGCGTTGGCCGTTGACGCCGTACGGCACTTCGCCGTGCAGAGTGACGCGCCGCACCACGCGCGATTGGTTGCCGTAGTCGTCCACCGCGTAATGCTGGGTGGAGCGGTTGTCCCAGATGGCTACATCGCCCACCTGCCAGGTCCAGCGCACGGTGTTTTCCAGGCGGATGACATGGCTTTGCAGCAGGTTGAACAGGTGCGCCGAGTCAGCGGCACCATAGCCTTTGATGCGTTTGACGAAGTGCCCGAGCAGCAGGCTGCGTTCGCCACTCACCGGGTGTACCCGCACCACCGGGTGTTCGGTTTCGTACACGGTGGAGGTGAACACCTTGCGGTAGTGCTCGGCCGCTTCCAGCTGGGCATTGGGCTTGATCGCCGCGTAGTCGTATTCGTTGCTGTGCACGGCCACCAATTTGTCGGCCAGCTCCTTGAGCTCGCTCGGCAGGTGTTCATAGGCGCTGGCGGTGTTGGCCCAGGTGGTGTCGCCGCCGTACTCGGGCACCACCACCGAACGCAGAATCGAGGCTTTCGGGTAGGCGTCGACGAAGGTCACGTCGGTGTGCCAGGAGCTGGCACGGGCACCTTTGGCCGAGTCCAGTTCCAGCAGGTAGTGGGTGCCGTCGAGGACCGGCACGGTGGGGTGTACCACGGGTTCACCAAGCAGTTTGGCGAAGGCTTCCTGGCTGACATCGTCGAGATGGGTCTGGCCACGGAAGAAGATCACCTTGTGTTCCAGCAAGGCTTGCTGGATGGCCGCGACGGTGTCGGCGTTCAGCTCGGCGGAGAGTTTCACCCCACGGATTTCGGCACCAATACGGCCGGCGACCCGGCGGATATCCAACTGCACGGCAGTGCTCAAGGGCGTGGCAAGTGCGGCGTTGCTCATGATGTATTCCTCTTTTCGGCTCGAGTTGTTTTCTGCTCGAACTACACGGCTGAACAGACGGGGTTAAAAGTCGTAACGCAGGCTCACGCCGGCGGTGCGCGGTTGACCTACGGAGGCGGTGTACGCGCCGTTGATATAGGCAAAAGCGCTCAGGTAATACTCTTGGTCGGTGGCGTTTTTCAGCCACAGCGAGGCGTCGAGCTGGCCGTCGCCCAGGTCGGTACGAACACCGGTGGAGAGGTTGACCAGGCCGTAGCCATCGAGCTTGGAGAGCTCGGAGTTATCCAGGGTGCCTTCGGCTTCGGAGCGGTACGAATAGCTGGCGTTGATGTAGGGTTCGAAGCCGCCATCGAGTTGCCATTTGTATTCACCGTTGACGTTGCCGATCCATTTCGACGCGCCGACCACCCGTTCGCCGGTCAGGTCGCAGCTGGGTGGCGCACCGGCCGCAGTGGCGACTTCGCCAGGGCATGGGGCGTCTTCAAACGACAGGTAGGTAACGTCGTTGTACGAGCCGTTGACGTTGACAGTCAGCCCGCGGGTGACCAGCGCGGTGGCTTCGAATTCCACCCCACGGCTGCGCACGCTGCCGGCGTTGGCCAGCACCTGCACCAGCGTGCTGCTGCCTGGGGGCTGATACAGGGTGGTGGCCTGGTAGCCGTGGATGCCGGTCCAGAACACGTTGGCATTCAGTTGCAGACGACGGTCCAGCAAGGTGCTCTTGAAGCCCAGTTCGGCATCGTTGGCGCGCTCCGGGCCGACCAGCAACGAATCGGCACCTGCGGTTGGCGCACTGGCCACCGCCAGGTTTACCCCGCCGGATTTCTCGCCGTGGGACAGGCTGGCATAGCCGAGCACCTCATCGCTGAATTTGTAGCTCAGGCTCAGCAGCCCGGATGGCGAGGCGTTGTGCAGGCTCAGGTCGCCGCTGTCATAGGCCCCCAACTGTCGCTGGCGAATAGTCGCACCCGGGCCGATTGGCGTTTCTCCGCCTTCCGGGGCGAAACGCTCGACCTTGGCTTCTTTCTCTTCATAGGTGCCGCGCAGACCCGCGGTGAAGTCCAGGCGGTCGGTCAGATGGAAGGTGCCCTGGCCAAACAGCGCGTAGCTATCGGTGACCACCTTGCCATTGGCTTTGCTGTACACGCCGTCCAGCGAGTTAAAGCCGTTCTGTGCGGCGGGCAGGATAAAGCGGTCGGCTTCCGGGCCGTAGTCGGTAAAGGTCTTGTTGCCCAGGTTGGAATTGAACACGTAGGCGCCGACCACATAGTCGAAGAAGCCGCCGGTGGGCGATGCCAGGCGAAATTCCTGGGAGAACTGGCGGTCATGCACTTCCACGCCAGTGTTGTTGATCGCCGACACATTGAGGGTTTCATCGTTGGCCGGGGTGAAGTGCCAATAGCGGTAGGCGCTCACCGAGGTCAGGGTGTAGCCGCCATTGAGGTTCCAGTTGGCTTCTACCGAACTGCCGCCCTGGTGCACGCTGACGCTCTGCCGGCTGTTGAGATTCACCTCATTGCGGTCTGGGTCGCTGACCGGCGAAGCACCCACCAGCGCGGCCCGTTGGCGGTACTGGTCACTTTGCCCGTAAACCACCATGGTGCCCTGGGTCGAATCCTCTTCGTTGTAGTCGTTGATCCAGCGCAGGTTGAAGTCGTCGTTGGGCTGGAACAGCAATTGGCCACGCGCACCCTGGCGTTCGCCGCCGTTGAGGTCATCGCCGTTGAAGATGTTCTTGGTGTAGCCATCATCGCGGGTGCGGTAGGCCGACAGACGTGCGGCCAGGGTTTCGCTGAGGGCACCGGACACCGTGCCTTTGCCCTGGAAGTAGCCGTTTTCACCCCCCGACACTTCCACCGTGCGCTCCGGGCTGAAGGTGGGTTTCTTGGTGCTGATATTCAGCACCCCGGCGGTGGTGTTCTTACCGAACAAGGTGCCTTGCGGGCCGCGCAGCAGTTCGATCTGCTCGATATCAAGCATGTCGAATACAGCCATGCCAGGGCGGCCGAGATAGACGTTATCGAGGTAGATCCCGGCGCTACTTTCCAGGCCGTCACTGGCCGGGTTGTTGCCGATGCCGCGCACCGCCACGCTGGATTGGCGGGCATGAATAAAGGCGACGTTCACGCTGGGCAGCACTTGCTGCAGATCCTGCACCTTATAGATGCGCTGGGTTTCCAGGGTAGTGCTGCTCAGGGTGGTGATGGGTGTCGGCACGTCCTGGGCGTCTTCTTCGCGACGGCGCGCCGTGACGGTGACCTTCTGCAGGGCGGTGTCGCTCTTGGCTGCTTTATCAGTGCTGGTTGCGGTTGCCTGGGTGCTGACTTCAGCGCCCTCTTCCACCGGCGCTTCAGCGGCCCAGGCCGAGTTCCATTGACCGGCACTGCTCAAAGCCAGAATCAGGGTCAGGGCATATTCCGGGGTGGCCAATCGGCGTAAGTCCAACGGTCGCGCCAAGCGCGGAGTAAACGGGTTAACGGTCGAACGCATGGTATGAATCCTTGTTGTCTTCGCTTGGCCTGCGGGCAATTCGCGGGCAAAACGATCCCCCACCACGCAATCGCGGTGCTCGAAAAATCGGCTTGGTTTTACTGGGCGAGTCCGTGCGGCACTTGGCCTACGTCTGCCGGATTATCAGGCGTGGCAACACATGCGCTGGTGCGCTTGGCGTTGATGCTGGTTGCTGAACGGCTTGGCCATATGGCTCTCCCTTTCTGCATGTGGCCATATTCATATTCGTTTATGTTCTAAACAATACAAACATGCTGTGTTGACGGAATAAGAGCCTACATTTAAAACCCTCACCCATACAGCAGCAAATGCCTTCGTCTTATTTTTTCAATGCCAGGAAAGCATATGGATCTTCGACAACTGCGTTACTTCATAGCCTTGGTGGAACACCGCAGTTTCGTCCGCGCAGCGGACGCCATCGGCATCACCCAACCGGCCTTCAGCCGCAGTATTCAAGGCTTGGAGCAAGAGTTCGGCTGCGCCCTGGTGGACCGCGCCAACAAGGATCTGCGCCCTACCCCCGAAGGCCAGGTAGTGCTACAGCACGCCCTGCGCCTGGTGCAGGGCGCAGCGAACCTGAGCAGTGAAATCGACCAGATGACCAAGCTGGATGCCGGCGACCTGCGCTTTGGTTGTGGCCCGGCACCCGCCGCGCGGCTGGTACCCAGGGCGGTGGCGCAGTTCGTTAAGCAGCACCCGCGCATCAGCCTGAGCTTCGAGGTGGATAACTGGGAAAAACTGGGACGCAGCCTGTCCCGTGATGAGATCGAATTTTTTATCGCCGATATCACCCAGTTCGAGGCCGACCCGAATTTCCATACCCAGGCCATCACCCCGCGCCGCGGCATTTACTTCTGCCGCCCCGGGCACCCGTTACTGGCCAAGGACAGCCTGTCGACCAACGATCTGTTCGACTACCCGGTGGCGACGCCGAAGATCCCGGCGCGGGCCCGCAAATACCTGGCGAACCTCAGCGGACGCACCGACTTCAACCCCAGCGTCACCTGTGAACACCTTCCGGCACTGGTCGACATCGTGCGCAATACCGACGCCATCGGCATTGCCACCGAAGAGTATTTCGGTCAGGAACTTCAGCGTGGCGAACTGGTGCGGCTGTACTTCCGCAACCTGCCCACCAGCATCGACGAAAGCCTGCAAGCCCGTTGCGGGATTGTCAGCCGCGCCGGGTATCGCCTATCGGCGGCCGCCAGGGCGATGATTGCCATGCTCGTCGCAGTGGACAGTGAGCTGGGCCAGGAAACCCCGCTGTATCAGGCAAACGCCTGTGCATGAGGACTGTTGGCAACCGCCTCGACCTGGGCCACGGCACCACTGAAGGTATGCAGATCCATCTCCACCACCAGGCACTCGCCCAGCAGACTGCCGAGCACTTGCAGCGGTGGTTGGCACAGGTAGGCATTCAAGGCAGCGGCCGATTGCCAGGTGCCTTGCAGTAACCACAGCTGCTGATCGGTCAGGGAGCGCTGCAGCGAATAGGCCAGGCAGCCCGGCTCGACCCGGGACTGGCTGACCAATTGCTGCAGGCGGGACTCCAGTTCGGTACTGGCCCGAGGGCCTTCGCTGGCTTTGATAAAAACCAAGGTGCTGACTTGCTCAGACATGAGTCCTTCTCCTTGAAAGTCAGAAACGAGAACGTGGTCTGGCGGACCGGATAGCCGGGCCGATTGCCACGGTTGCCAGATTACCCAGCGCGGCGCGCGGCGGTTATCCGTTTCCTGCTTTCCTTTTGCCTGATCCTGCAAAAATCAGCCGAGCCCGTCGGCCAGACCCAGCAAGCCAGCGGCTGGATGGTTGCCGGGTTTACCTGATCCTGTCTTATGCTTGCCTGATCCTGCTTAAACGGGTCTGCGGTGCTGGCCAAACGGTCCTCGCGTGCGCAAGCTGCGCGGCAGGATTCGGGGAGCCTTGCACCCTCCCCCTGAATAAACCGTCATGCCGCCGGAGGCCCCCCATGGAAATCGAAGTACAGCAACGCCAAAACGAACTGGCGACGTTGATCGAACGCTTCACCCCGGCACAAGGCCCCATGCAAACCGCCATCGGCCCGCTCAGCCTGATCCGCTTCGACCAGCCCACGCCAATATCGCGCGGCGTACACAAGCCGGCGCTATGCATCATTGCCCAGGGCCGTAAAGAGGTGCATCTGGGCGGTGAAAGTTATGTCTACGACGCGCTGAATTACCTGGTGGTATCGGTCACCCTGCCGGTGACTGGCCAAGTCACCGAAGCCTGCCCGGACAAACCCTACCTGTGCCTGCGCCTGGACCTCGACCCGGCGGAAATCACCCGCATGATCAGCGATGCCGGCCCCGTCGGCCTGCCGGCACGCCCGGCCAGCCGCGGCATGTACCTGGACCGCATCGACACCTCGCTGCTCGACACCGTATTGCGTCTGACCCGTCTGCTCGACACGCCACGGGACATTCCCATGCTCGCGCCCCTGGCGCTGCGGGAAATCTACTACCGCCTGCTGCGTAGCCAGCAAGGACAGCAATTGATCGAAATCGCCATGGCCGACAGCCAATCGCACCGCATCACCCGCGCCATCGAATGGCTCAACGCCAACTTCGACCAACCGCTGCGCATCGAAGACCTGGCGCGCGTCGCCAACCTCAGCGTGTCCGCCCTGCACCACCGTTTCAAAGCGGTCACCGCCATGAGCCCGCTGCAATACCAGAAGCAACTGCGTCTGCAGGAAGCGCAACGGCTGATGATGAGCGAAGGTCTGGAAGTAGCCGCCGCCGGCTACCGGGTCGGCTACGAAAGCCCCTCGCAATTCAGCCGCGAATACCGCCGCCTGTTCGGCGCGCCGCCGCTGAAAGACCTGGCGCGGCTGAAAAACATCGCCTGAGTGCTACAACGCCGCCAGCAACTCGGCGGTGGTCAATACCTATCGCGGCCGAAGCCCTTCATCGGGTTGGGCGGTCCCTGTGGGAGGGGGCTTAAGCCGCGAGCGGTTGATCTATCGGCGAACTACTTCGAGCAGTACAACCCCGCCAACTCCACGCGCCCGAACTTGGCCTTGTCGTTCAATGGCGTAATCGCCAGCAAACGATCAATGCGTAACTCCACCTTCTCGTCGTCCACCTGTACCAGCAGAAACTCTTCCTTCTGCGCATTGGTTCGGGTATCCAGCGCCACGGCTTCAAACCGCCCGCCTTCAACCATCTCCACCAGCAAGCGGTACTGGTACAAACAGGCCATTTCCAGGTAGTCGTAAAGGTTACAGTCAAGCGGTTGATACGGGGTGTCGGGGGTGGTCATGGGGCAAGTCTCCGTGCGGCAGTGGGAGCAGCGTAGCGGGTTCTCCTGCCGAGTGTCGAACGCTGATCCATACGCCAAACCAGCCCCCATTCCGCGCACCCGGAAAAAACCCATGAGCGGTGCCCAGCCAATTGAATCCGGCCCTGGCCTGGATGTGCTTGAGCTGACTCACGAGAGCTTCTTTGTCCGCTAGCTCAACGGCCGAAGCCCTTATTGGGACCAGGCCTGTGTAGCGCTGCATGGCTGGTCGGCCAGCTGCCCGGGGCTTTACCGGTTTAGCCGCGCTCAGCCGTTGACCACAGTGCCGCCATTGACGTGGATGACTTGCCCGCTGACATAGCTGGAATCGGCACTCGCCAGGTAGACAAAAGCCGGTGCCACCTCCGACGGTTGGCCCGGTCGGCCCATGGGCGTGTTGCTACCAAACTCGGCGACTTTCTCGGCGCTGAAGGTGGAAGGAATCAGCGGCGTCCAGATCGGCCCCGGGGCCACCGCGTTGACGCGGATGCCGCGCTTGGCCAGGTTCAGCGCCAGGGAACGGGTAAATGAGGTGATGGCACCCTTGGTGGAGGAGTAATCCAGCAGGGTCGGATTGCCTTTGTAGGCGGTGATCGACGTGGTGTTGATGATGCTTGCACCGGCATTCAGGTGCGGTAACACCGCCTTGGTCAGCTGGAACATGGCGAAGATATTGGTGCGGAAGGTTTTCTCCCACTGTTCTTCGCTGATGTCTTCCAGGTTGTCCTGCGGGTGCTGTTCAGCGGCATTGTTGACCAGCACATCCAGGCGTTTCCATTCACCCAGACAGTTGTCCACCACGCCCTGGCAGAAACCTTTGTCCGCCGCATCACCGGCAAATAGCAGGCACCCGCGGCCCATGGCGTGGATCTGGTCGCGGGTATGCGCCGCATCCTCGTGCTCGTCCAGATAGACAATCGCCACATTCGCGCCTTCACGGGCAAAGTGCACCGCCACGGCCCGACCGATACCGCTGTCGCCACCGGTAACAATCGCCACCAACCCTTCCAGCTTGCCGGCGGCCTGGTAGTACTCGCTGATGGTTTGCGGCTGCGGCTGCATGTGCGCTTCGCTGCCGGGTTGCTCGGTTTGGTGCTGAGGTGGCAGGGTTTGTTCTTCGCTCATTGTTCCCTCCAAAAGTAATGGCTTGCCAACGTCCCAACAGCAATGGCTCCTTAGCGTTATCCCAGCGCAGGCTGGGATCCAGTGTTGCGCAGGAGAGCGGTGTTTGCCGCACGATTCTGGGTCCCAGCCTGCGCTGGGACGACGGGGTATTAACCGATATCACACCGGCTTCTCACCCAGCTTTTTCCACTGCGCGCGGGTGATGCGCTGGCGGTTGTGGTAGTCGTGCCAGGGGTCTTGCTTAAGGCTGTCGAGGCGATCGCGCAGGTTGTCGACCGTCCATTGCCCGGCGCTTTTCAGTTCGCTGAGTTCGTCACGGCGAATCGGTACCGATACCGGCAACCCCGGCCGTGCGCGTACCGAGTAAGCGCTGACGGTGCTGGCACCGCGCTGGTTGCGCAGGTAGTCGAGGAAGATTTTCCCCACCCGGTTCTGCGGCCCCATCTTGTCGATAAAACGTTCGGGAATCTGCCGCGTCATAAAGCTCGCCAGGGCCTTGGCAAAGGCTTTTACGCTGTCCCAGCCGGCCTGCCTGGCCAACGGCACGACGATATGCATGCCCTTGCCGCCGCTGGTTTTCAGCCAGGCCTGCAGGCCCAGTTCGTCGAGTACCGCCAGGGTCAGCTGGGTGGCTTCCAGCATGCTGCGCCAGGGCAGCGCCGGGTCCGGGTCGAGGTCGAGAATCAGCCGGTCGGGTTTCTCCACCGTGGCGCTTTGCGCGCCCCAGGTGTGCAGTTCGATGCAGCCCATCTGCACCGCCCCCATCAGTGCCGGCAGGCTGTCGATCTGCATCAACGGAGCATGGCCAGGGTCGAGTTTTTGCCCGAGCTGGGTGATATGGGGAATGGCCAGGTGCTGCGCATGTTTTTGAAAGAACTGCTCGCCCTCCACGCCTTCCGGGGCGCGCAATAACGATACCGGCCGGCCCTGCAGATGGGGCAGCAGCCAGGGCGCGATGTGGTGGTAGAACTGCGCCAACTCGATTTTCTGCGTGCCGCTCTGGGTGTCGATCACCCGCTCGGGATGGCTGATGGCAACGTCGTCGAGGGTCTGCCGTGGTTGGCTTGCGCCGCGGGCATTGGTTTTGCTTGGTGGTTTATCCGCGGGCGGCGCAACGGCCTGTTCGCGGCTGATCTGCTTGGCCGGTTTGTCGGTGCGCTCGGCAATAAACGAGGCCTGGCGCACCAGCCCTTCGCGGGTCCATTCGGCGAATTCCACTTCCGCCACCAGGCTGGGTTTCAGCCATTGCACGCCACGCGCCAGGGCTGCACTCAGGGGCTTGGCCAGCGGCGTTTGCTGGCGTTTGAGGGCGTTCATCTGCTTGTGCAGGTGCTCCAGGCGCTGCTCGTCAAAGCCAGTGCCAACCCGCCCGGCATAACGCAGCTTGCTGTCTTCATACACGCCCAGCAGCAGCGCGCCAAAGGCACTGCGGCTGCCGTTCGGCGCGGTATAGCCGATCACCACAAACTCCTGACGCATACGGCATTTGAGCTTGATCCAGTCATCGCTGCGGCGTGACACGTAGTGGCTGCCGGCGCGCTTGCCAATCACCCCTTCCAGGTGCATGGCGCAGGCACTGGCGACGATATCTTCGTGGCTGGCGACAAAGGCCTTGGAAAACCGCAGCGGCCCGCGTTTCTGTTTGAGCACTTTTTGCAGCGCCTCGCGGCGTTGCTCCAGGCCGTGCTGACGCAGGTCCTGGCCATTGAGAAACGGCGCATCGAACAGGTAGTAGAGAATTGACTGGCTCTGGCCCTCATCGAAGGCATTCTGCAGTGCCTGAAAATCCGGCAGACCTTCCTCGTTCAGCACCACCACCTCGCCATCCAGCCACGAATCGCCGAGCTGCAAGCTGCGCAGCGCCTCCACCTGTTTCGGCAGGCGCGCGCTCCAGTCATTGCCGTTGCGGCTGAACAGGTGCACCTCGCCGCCCTGGATACGGGCGAGCATGCGGTAGCCGTCGAACTTGATTTCATACACCCAATCGCCGGCAGGCGGCTGGGTAACCAGGGTAGCCAGCTGCGGTTTGAACTGCTCCGGCACTTCACCATGGGCATGGTTGGCGGCCTGGGTGTCGGCCGGGCGCACCTTACTGGTACTGGCCCTTGATTTGGCTTTGCCGGCTTTACTCGACACCTTTTTATCCTTGCCCAGCGGGTTGCCGCTCAGCACGCTGAGGGGCAATTCATCCACCACGCTGTATTCACTGGCCGGGCGCGCCACCTCGTCACGCTCCTTGATCAACAGCCACTGCTCCTTGTCGCCGCTGCCTTTGAGCCGGGTGCGCACCAGGGCCCATTCACCGCTGAGCTTTTCCCCCACCAGCGTGAACTTGAGCTTGCCGGCCTTGTAGCTGTCCTGCGGGCTGCCATGGGGTTGCCAGATGCCCTGATCCCAGACGATTACATCCCCCGCGCCATACTGGCCCTTGGGAATGTTGCCCTCAAAGCTGGCGTAGCCCAGCGGGTGATCTTCCACATGCACGGCCAGGCGTTTGTCTTTTGGATCGAGGCTCGGGCCTTTGGGCACCGCCCAGCTTTTCAGGGTGCCATCGAGCTCCAGGCGAAAGTCGTAATGCAGGTGGCTGGCGTCGTGCTTTTGAATCACAAAGCGTAAGGCCCCGGGGCTTTTCGCCGGCTGGCGAGCGGTGTCTTCCGGCGGCTCCGAGGTGATGCTGAAGTTGCGCTTGCGGTTGTATTCGCTCATGGCCAAGCCCTCGACGCCTTAACTCGCCTTGCTGGTTTTGCTGGTTTTTTTCCCCGCCGGTTTGCTCGCTTTCGCGGCTGGGGCCTTGGCTGTTCTGGCCGGCGCTGACTTGGCCGACGCCGGCTTGCCGCCCAGGCTGCGTTTAAGCAGTTCGGTCAGGTCGATCACATCGGCGCTACGGCGGGTCTCCTCGCCCGGCGGCTGTTCCACCACTGCCACCTTGCCCTGCTGCGCCTTCTGCTCCACCAGCTGCATGATCTTCTCGGTAAAGCTGTCTTGATACTCGTCCGGGCTCCAGTCGGCGCTCATGTCTTTGACCAGACGTTTGGCCATCTCCAGTTCGCCCTTGGCCAGCTTGGCACTGCTGACTGCCGCCGGCAGTTCCAGGCTGGTCAGGCTGCGCACCTCACTGGGCCAGCGCAGCATCACCAGCACCATGGCGTCTTCCATCGGCATCACTGCCGCCAGGTGCTGACGGGTGTGCAACACCACCAGGGCCAGGGCGACCTTCTGCGTACTGGCCAGGGTTTCGCGCAGCAAGGCGTAGACCTTCTCGCCGCGTTTGTCCGGGCTCAGGTAATAGGGGGTGTCGATGTTTTGCAGGGGGATTTGCGCGCTATCGACAAAGGCAAAAATATCGATGGTCTGCGTCGAGGTAGGGTGCGCTTGGCGAATTTCCTCTTCGCTCAACACCACATAGCGGCCCTTCTCGTAGGCCACCCCTTTGACGATATTTTCCTTATCGATTTCCTTGCCGGTGACCTTGTTCACCCGCTTGTAGCCCACCGGGTCCATGCTGCGCTTGTCCAGCCAGTCGAAATCCACGCCCTGGGCGCTGGTGGCCGAACTCAGCGCGACCGGGATATGCACCAGGCCAAAACTGATGGCCCCTTTCCAGATAGCTCGTGGCATGGCGGCTTACCTCGTGGCCCGGGTGAGCATCACAACATCACCCCGTCGCTATAGGTCACCCGGTCCAGCTGGGTGATATCGGCGATCTCGCGCAACATATTGTCGGCAGCGGTTTCCGCTTCGTTCTCGCACACGCATCCCGGCACTATCACCCACAGCACGCGCACTTCAGCGCCCATGCGCTTGGGTTGGTATTCGATCAGACCAACGTAGTTGTGCCCTTCTTTCATGGCATCGGTCCAGGCGATGCAAGTGTCGAAATCGCGAAACATGGCTGGCCTCCCCTTAGCTGGCTTTATCGACTTCACAGCAATTGGGACGGCACTGACAAAGAAGAGTTGCAGTTTTGTTTGCCGCGCCTGTTCGGCGAAGTTCTCCGAATTAAAACCGCGCTCCGACCAAAAGATTGGAAATAAGTTTTGGCCATTGGTCGGAAGTTGCCGTTTCGCTTGGCAATTTAATGGCGCATGGCCCACGCCGAACTAACCTGTCGATGGCTCTGCCACGACCCCCCCTATTTGATCGCCTTTAATTAGCAGCAAAGTGCCATCAAATGCAGCAGAAGGATCTGTGTCAGCAACAACTTCCTCCGCACTTTGTCACCGTACTAAGTACGGCGATGGGCGGTAGCCTTGTGCTTTAAAAGGCTTGTTTATTAGCGAGTTAGCAAACTAAGCAAGCCTGCTAACGAAGTGTTAACTCAACGTTACAGATAATTATGGAACTTAGGTACCAACTAACCGCTATAAATAAGCACGATTAAAAGTACTAGCCAATTAATGGCCCTTAGGTAACTAACGAAATACACCCGCTTTATTTCCGTTATATCTCAACACCTGCCAAGGAAGAGTTAGCCGTACTTGTCGTCGGGTGGGTCCTCTGCATCGCATAGGAGTCGGCGTTATGGTTCAAGTCAGTTATCCCGGTGTGTACATAGTCGAAAAGGCCAGTGGCGTGCGCACCATTACCGGTGTCGCTACTTCCGTTGCCGCCTTTGTCGGCTATACCCGCAAAGGCGTGCCCGACAAGGCCGTGGCCATTACCAGCTTTGCCGACTTCGAGCGCGGCTATGGTGGGCTGGACCGAGACAGCCCGGTGTCCTACGCAGTGCGCCAGTTCTTTCTCAATGGCGGCACCCAGGCCCTGATCGTGCGCGTGGCCAACGGTTTTGCCAGTGCCGGCTGGGTGCTCGACAACAGTGCCGCAGCGCCCGCGCTCACGGTCACCGCCGCCAGCCCCGGCGGTTGGGGCAATGGCATCCGGCTGAGCGTTGAGCACACCGGCGTGCGCAATCCCGACAGCGACTTCAATCTGCTGGTAATCGACGGCACCACCCTGGCACCGCTGGAAACCCACCGCAATCTGAGCCTGGATTCCAAGTCTCCGCAGTATGTCGAGTCGGTGGTCAACTTCGCCTCGGCCTATATCCGCGTCGAGGTCGATGGCGGCCTGGTGTTTGCGCAAAACGGCCAGGCGGTCAGCGGCGCGATCACCTTCCCTCTGGCCCCGAGCAACAACACCCTCGGTGGCACCCTGGATGGCACCACGCCCTTTCTGTTGACCTTGGAAGATGGGCCATGGGCCGATATCGGCGATCTGGTTACCGCCGCCAATGACGCGATCATCGCCGCCGGCCTGGCCGCCAAGCTGCAAGCGTCGGAGACCGGGGCCGACGGCCAGGCCGGCAATGACCACCTGAGCCTGCAATCCCTCTCGCCCGGCGAATCGTCCAGCGTGGTAATCGCCGGCGGTGCGTTCGGCGGCCTTAGCGCCGTGGCCAAGCTCGGCGCGGCCAATGGCGGGCGCGAGTTCACCGGGGCCGCCGAGCATCGCCCGGCAGTGGTCAGCAAGGTTGCGCCAACAGCGGTCGGTGTGGATGGCAATCGCGGCACGGCCGTAGACCTGGTGGGCAGTGAACTGAACAAAACCGGGATCTACGCCCTGCTCGATGCCGACCTGTTCAATCTGCTGTTGATTCCGGAAACCTTCGATATGACCGGTGGCCAGGAAGGCGTGGTGGTCACCAGCGCCACCGCGCTCTGCGAAGCACGCCGGGCTTTCTATATCGTCGACGCCCCGGCCGGCAGCACCCTTACCGGCATCGTCAACTGGGTCAATGGCGCGCCGAAATCACGCAACGCTGCCACCTACTTCCCCGCCGTGCGCATTGTCGATCCCCTCGACGGCCTGCGACCGCGGGCCATGGCACCGTCCGGCACCCTGGCCGGGGTGTATGCGCGCACCGATGCCACCCGTGGCGTGTGGAAAGCGCCAGCCGGTACCGACGCTACCCTGAATGGCGTACTCGATCTGGCCTTGCCGGTGAACGACCTGGAAAACGGCCAGATCAACCCCTTGGGCATCAACGTGCTGCGCAGCTTTCCCGCCTACGGCCGGGTGGCCTGGGGCGCGCGTACCCTGAAGGGCGCTGACGCCCAGGCCGACGAATACAAGTACATCCCCATCCGCCGCCTGGCACTGTTCCTCGAAGAAAGCCTGTACCGCGGCACTCAGTGGGTGGTGTTCGAACCCAACGACGAACCGCTGTGGGCGCAGATCCGCCTCAACCTCGGCGCGTTTATGAACGGGCTGTTCCGCCAGGGCGCGTTCCAGGGCAAGACCCAGCAGGAAGCCTTCTTTGTGAAGTGCGACAAGGAGACCACCACCCAGGCCGACCGCAACCTCGGCATCGTCAATATCCAGGTGGGCTTCGCGCCGCTTAAACCAGCGGAATTCGTCGTCTTAACCATTCAGCAGATCGCTGGCGATCTGCAATAAAAGGAGTCGGACCATGGCCCAATTCGCGGTTAACACCCATCGCTTCGATCCCTACAAAAACTTCAAATTTCGCATCAAGTGGGATGGCCGCTATGTGGCCGGGGTCAGCAAGGTCGGGGCGCTCAAGCGCACCACCGAAGTGGTCGAGCACCGCGAAGGCGGCGACCCCTCGACCTCGCGCAAATCCCCCGGGCGCACCAAGTACGACGCCATCACCCTGGAGCGCGGCGTCACCCATGACCTGGAGTTCGAGGCCTGGGCCAACAAGGTCTGGCATACCGGCACCGGGCTGGGGGCGGAAGTCAGCCTCAAGGACTTTCGCAAAGACCTGATCCTGGAGGTGTACAACGAAGCCGGCCAGGTGGTGCTGGCCTACAAACTGTTCCGCTGCTGGGTCTCTGAATTCCAGGCGCTGCCAGATCTCGACGCCAACGCCAATGCCATTGCCATCCAGACCCTCAAGCTGGAAAACGAAGGCTGGGAACGTGACAGCGAAGTGGCCGAACCCTCCGAACCGGCGCTGGTGGGCTGAGCGCAATGGACAGCCGCACCCACACGCCACGGGCCTTTGGCACGCTGGAAGATCTCGACCTGGACTTTGCCAACGCCGACCGGCCGCAACTGGTCACCAGCCTGTTGGCCCAGTGCAGTGCGCCGCAGGACGCTGAGTTCTGGTGGCAGCAGCCGGTCAGCCTGCGCACGGCCGCCCTGCTGCAGTTGGCGGCGCGCACCGACGGCCTGCAGGTGCTGGCATTTAGCGCGCAGTGCAGCCTGTGTGCGGAAACCTTCGAGTTCGAGTTGGCGCTGGCCCCCTTGTTGGCCGCCAGCAGCGCCGTGGCCCCCCTGCAGGTGCAACTGCACAGCCGCACCCTGGCCCTGCGCCGCGCCACCGGCAATGACCTGCGCGATTGGCGCGCCGCCCGGCCGGGCAGTCGACAACAGGCAGTGCAACTGATGCTCGACAGCCTGCTGCTGGAGGGCGAAGTGCGCGCTGAAGAGCATGCCCTCCTGGCGGCCGCGCTGGCCGATGCCGATCCGCTGGCCGCCTTTGCCGTGGCCTGTCAATGCCCGGCCTGTGGTGCCGAGCGCGAAGTGGATATCGACCTCGACGCTGCCGCCCTCGCCCGTCTGCAGCAGCGGCAACGGACGCTGCTGCGCGAAGTGCATAGCTTGGCCAGTCGCTATGGCTGGAGCGAAGCCCAGGTGCTGGCCATTGCGCCGGCGCGGCGGGCCCAGTACCTGGCGTTGATCGAGAGCCATCATGAGTGACTACTTTGCCGCGCTATTGCGCGCCAGCGGTCTTGACGCCGCTACCGTCGACAGTCCGGCTGGGGAAGATGCTGGTTTACCCGAAGTGGAAACCTTCACCGCGGCACCGGCTAGCGCAGCGCCCACAGAAACAGTGCCGGCAGCCCAGGCCAGGCAGGCGCAAGTGGTGATTGCCGAGCAGCAACCGGCCATGCCTGCCGAACCGCGCGCCAACGTCGTTAGCCAGCCCCTTGCCGTCGCCCAGCCCGTACTTGAGCCGGCTGCCCTAACGCAGCAACCGGTTATCCACCCGAGCACCGCAACACCGCCGGCTGATGCGCCCATCAACCAGCAGGCGTTGCTGCAATCGGTGCTGCGCTGGGTGGCCAGCGATCCCCAGCCAAGCACTGCGCACGAGGCCGCCTCGCTGACCGCCAGCAGTCTGAATCTGCCGACCAGCGTGGCGGTTGCGAGCGCCGCACCAGCGGCACCGGCGGCGTTTGATTCAGCTGTTTTCAACGCGCCTCAACCGTTAGTGGCCGAGCCGCTGGTAACACCGCCCAACCAACAGCAAGCGAGCATTGCCATCGCCGCGCCGGCTGCTGTCAGCGCTGGCATAAACCAGCCGGCAACCCAGCTGCAACCGCCCGCAGCCAGTTTTATAGCAGCGCTGCCTGAAACCCCTGCCACGCCAACCGAACAGCCCATCAGCGTCTCCATCGGTGCCATCCATTTGCGGGTCGAAGCGCCACCGGCCCCGGCGCAACCTGTCGCTGCGCTAAAACCCGGCACCGGCAAAGCCAGCGCCGCCCCGCGTGGCGTCGCACCGGTCCGTAGCGGCCTCAGCCGCCGTGCCCTGAGGCATCTCTGACCATGGCCCTGGCCGATTCCGGACGCGCCATCGGCGCCGTCACCCGCCTGCTGCAAGACCAGCTGATTCGCCGGGGTTTTGAAGTGGCCGTGGGCAAGCCCGAACAGGCGGCGAAAACCAATACCGAGCAGAAACTCAATCTGTACCTGTTCGAAACCGCCTTCGACAGCCACCTGCGCAACCAGGTGCTGCGCGACGGCGAAGCGCCGCCCTTGTGGCTGGTGCTCAAGTACCTGCTGACCGCCTTCGATGTCGGCGAAAACAGCGACAGCGCCGCCGCCCACGAGCTGCTCGGGCGCGGTATCGCCGCCCTGCAGGAACTGGCTTTCTTACGCCTGGATGCGCTGGTGGCGCTGGATGTGCGCAAGGCCCTGGAAGGTAATCCTGAGCCCCTGAAACTGAGCTTCGACGATGCCCCGGTGGAGCTGATCGCCAAGACCATGCAAGGCAGCGACGAGCGTTATCGGCTGTCGGTGGCCTTCCAGATTCGCCCGGTCATGATCGTCCCCGCTGTGCTACCCCGGGGTGCCTTGCTGGTGGGCGTCGACTACAGCAGCGCGCCGCAGACCGTGATCGGTCGCGACGGCGTGCAGATCGATGTCAGCGCCTCCCTGGGTGCCACCTTGCTGCGGGTGGAACCGGCGCGTTTCGAACTGGGGGCGAGCTTCACCCTGTATGGCGAAGACCTGAATGCCAGTAGCCATGAAGTGCTGCTCGGCGACGTGGCGCTGACCATCCTCGAACGCGCCCCGGATCGCCTGCGGGTACAGGCCCAGGCCGCCAGCGGTGCCGCCCTGGAAGACGGCGCACGGCTGTCTGCCGGCGAGCTGCCGTTGCTGGTGCGCAGACGCCTGCTCAATGGCCGGTTTCGCTCCAGCAATCTGCTGGCTGCCAGCCTGTTGCCGACTCTCACGGGTGCCAACCTGGTGGGCGGCAACCTGCACCTGCAGGGGCTGCTGCTGGGCAAACAGGACGACGATGTCAGCGTGCTGTTCTATCGCCAGGACGACGGTGCCACGGTGCATCTGTTCGACACCTTCACCGCCAGCGCCGACCAGCACAGCCTCAGCGTGCCCGGTGCAGCGGCGGCCGTTGGCACCGGCAGTTATCGGGTGATACTGCGGGTCAACAACCAGCAGGCCCAGGGCAGTCCCCTGGTGACTGTGCCATGAGCGGTTTTGTGCCAGGCCTGCAGGCCCGCGACGCCACCGCGCAATATTGGCTGAGCCAGGTCAGCCTGCGTCTGCGCCGGGAAGTCTGCTGGCTGTGGCGCGAGCGCGGCGAACAAGGTACGGCGGCACTGCCGGAGGCGATCAACAGCAGCCTGTTCGCCCTTGATCTGCAGCGCTACCAACAGGACAAACAGCAATTCTTCGCCAGCGATATCACCGCCCGTTACCTCAGCGAACAGCTCGAAGCCGCGCCGCCCGCTGCCAGCACAAACCCTGGCAGCTTCGCCTGGCTGGTGGAGCAGTTGCAGCTGCAGGCCGTGGAGTGTTTTGTCCTGGCCCTGGCCCTGCTGCCGAGCTTTGATAGCGCAGCAGGCGCGGTGCTCGCCTGCTGCCAGAACGACCCGCAGCGCCAGGCACCCACCCTGGCCCTGGCACAACGCCTATGGCAGCAGCCGGATGAGCTGCTGCGCTGCTTCGACCCCGGTCACCGGCTGTTCAGCCATGGCGTGCTGAACGCCATCACCAGTTGGGATGCCCCCCTGCAGGTGCCCGCCCTGGTGGCCCGCGAGCTGCTGGTAAGCGGTGCCGAATTGCCAGCCGCATTACGCAGCATCAGCCCGCAGCGCCAAGCACTTCCAGCGCTGGCCACGACCCGGGTGCAGGCCGCGTTGCAGCGTTTAGCCCAGGGTGTGCAGGTGATTCCCCTGCTCGGCGCAACCGATGCGCCCCTGGCCGAAGTGGCCGCCGCCAGCAGCGCCCAAGCCGGGCTCAGGACCCTGCAACTGAGCCGCGCCCTGCCCCGCGAACATCTACCGGCGGTGATGACCCTGTGTTGGCTACGCCGCTGCGCCCTGTATCTGGATGCAAAAACCCTCAGCGACGAACACGGCCATGAACCCGCGACCCTGAGCCTGCCGCTACCCGCCTTGCCGCTGCTGCTATGGCTTGGCGCAGCAGAGGCGGCCAGCCTCAAGGGCCTGGGCAACACCCTGCCAGCGCTGCATCTGCCGCCACTGAACTACAGCCAGCGCCTGGCCCTGTGGCAAACGCTGCTGCCCAAGGCCCCGGCATTGGCGGAACTGGCCCGGCGTTTTCGCTACGAACAAGCCGCCATCGAACGGGTCGCGGCCGAAGTAAATGCTCGGGGCACAACGCCCGCCAGCGAGCAACTGTTCGCTGCTGCGCGGGCCGACCTGGACCTCGGCAGCCTGGCGCAACCGGTGCAGCCACGCTTCGCCCTCGACGAACTGATGCTGCCCGTAGCCCAAGCCACTCAGCTGCAGGAAATCATCACCGCCATGGGCAACCTGACCCGCGTCCACCATGACTGGGGCACCGCCCGCCCCTGGAATGAAGCTGGCCTGGCGGTACTCTTTGCCGGCCCCCCGGGCACCGGCAAGACCATGGCCGCCGAAGCCATCGCCAACCAACTGCAGCTGCCGCTGTACCGCATCGACCTGTCGCAAGTGGTGAACAAATACATCGGTGAAACCGAAAAGAACCTGCGCCGCCTGTTCGACGCCGCCGATGCCGCCGACCTGATCCTGTTTTTCGACGAAGCCGACGCCCTGTTTGGCAAACGCAGCGAAGTCAAAGACGCCCACGACCGCTACGCCAACCTGGAAATCAGCTACCTGCTGGAGCGCATGGAGCGCTGCAAAGGCCTGACCATCCTGGCCACCAACCGCCGCAAAGACCTCGACGAAGCCTTTCTGCGGCGCCTGCGCTTCGCCATCGAATTCCCCCTGCCAGGCCCGGAAGAACGCCTGCGCATCTGGCGCAGCGTGATTCCCCAAGGCGTAGACGCCAGCGCCCTGGACCTCGAATTCCTCGCCCAGCGTTTTGCCCTGGCGGGCGGCCATATCCGCGGCATCATCTTCAGCGCCTGCCTGCAAAGCGCCCAAGCCGACGCCGCCAAACGCCTGGACATGCCCGCCGTCGTGCGCGCCATCCAACGCGAATACCAAAAACTCGACCGCACCAACAGCCTCGACCAGTTCGGGCCGTATGCAGAGTGGGTGGTGGGGCAGCGGGTGGAACGATGAACGCCCTGCTCACGGTGTGCGCCGAAAGACTCTGGATCCCAGCCTGCGCGCAAGGCGCGAAACCAATCCCCACCCAACCGCGGTAATGCAGACAATCACCAAAAGGAGCGCAACCCGATGGACCAAAAAACCAAAAGCATCGCGGCTAAAGCCCCTGCCACAGGTGCCCTATTCCCTGCGGAACCCGGCATCACAATCGACAACCTGCACCTCAACCTGAAAGGCATTCCCCCAGCCACCGCCGAGGCCGCAGTCCACCTGCTTGGCCCAGCCCTGGCCCATGCCCTGCACCACCCACAAAACCTGACCATCACCCACACCAGCAACGCCCAAGACCTGGCCACCGCCATCGCCAACCAACTGGCCCAGCGCCTCAGGAGCGCCCAACCATGACCCTGCTGCGCGGTGCGCTGATCGAATACGGCACCAGCCTGATCGGCCCGATCCCCAACGTGGTGATCTTCCAATTCAACCCCGAATCCCTCTCCCGCGCCCTGGAAATCCCGCCGCGCCCCGGCGGTGCCACGCCACGGGAAACCACCCAGGCCGGCGAGAAAACCTACGAAAAGATCACCTTCAAGGCCCACTTCAGCGCCGCCAATATGCTCGACGAAGGCAAGGTCCTGGCCCAACTGTTCGGCATCGGTCCACAACTGGCGGCGCTGGAAAAAATGGTCCTGCCCAGCGCCAAACTCGCCGGCCTGCTGGGCGCTGCGCTGGACGCCATTGGCGACGCCCTGGGCGGCGGTGGCGGCGACGACCCGCCGGCGCAACCCATCCCCCGGGAAAAATACCCACGCATCCTGTTTATCTGGGGCCTGACCCGGGTGCTGCCGGTGACCATCGACTCGATGAGCATCAACGAACTGGAATACGACGCCCTGCTCAACCCCACCCGCGCCGAAGTGGACCTGCAACTGAGCGTGAACGCCGTCGACGACTGCTCCGACGACATCCTCGCCAAAGGTGCCCTGGAGTACTCGACCCTGGCCAAAGAAGTCCAGGCCATCGCCAACCTGGCCAATACGGCAGAACAGATTGTTGAGTTGATACCGCTATGAATTACGTCGCCTGAACGATTTATCGCGGTTAAGGCCCTCCCACAAGGTCACTCGATCCTGCTGGGAGGGGCTTTAGCCGCGATGCTCTTCAACCCCGGAGACACCTTATGTTCCTGCCCAACTCGCGTTACGCCAAAGTAGCCACGGTGCAAACCAGCAATGGCCCGGCACTTAAGTTGCGCCGTCTCACCCCCTTAACCGGCGACCCGCTGATGGTGCAAGCCGGCGACCGCCTCGACCTATTGGCCCAGGCGCTGAACGGTGACGCCACGCAGTTCTGGCATATCGCCGACGCCAATAGCGCGCTGGACAGCCGCACCCTCACCGCCGAGCCCGGCGATACCCTTGTGTTGCCCAGGAGCTGAGCATGGCCGAGCAGCAGTTTCGCCTGTGGTTTGGCAGCACGCCGGCCACTGCCGAGCAATTGCGGCGCGTCGAACGCATCGAGGTGACCCAGGAGATGGATGCGTTCTGGGAAGCACAGGTGCAGATAGTGTTGTGCCTGGATGCCAATGGCGTATGGCTGCATTGGCCGGGTGATAACCAGGCACCGTTTTCCCGGGTGCGTGTCGAGCTGGATATCGGCAATGGCCGTTTTGTGCCGCTGATCGATGGCCCGCTGGTGAGCATCGACGCCGCTCTGGATGCCTTGCCCGGGCGCAGCACCGCCACCCTGTTGGTGCGCGATGACAGCGCCTTTCTCAATCGCGAGGAACAAACCGAGCCGCCGTTCGAGCACCGCAGCGCCAGTGCCATCGCCAGTGAGCTGTTCGGCCGTTTCAGCCAGTTGGCCAGCACCCAGGTGGATGCCACCAGCAACACCCCGGAAACCACCACCCGGCGCGGCACCGTGTTGCAGTTTCTGCGCGAGCTGGCCCATGCCAACGACCGCCACACCTACGTGCTGCCAGGCGCTACCGCCGGAGCCAGTATCGGCTGCTTCCGTGCCGACCCCGAAGGCCCCGCCGGTCTGCCGCCGCTGGTGCTGATCGGTGCCAATCGCAACCTGGCCAATGCCAGCGTGACCCAGGACCCCGATGGCGGGGCGCGCACCCAGGCCCAGGTATTGCGGGTCGATGACCAGGGCGTCACCCGGTTCGAAACCAGCGCCACCGACCTCGGCCTGATGCGCAACCTGCCGGCGCTACCGGCCGACCTGGCCCCGGTACACCTGCTCAGCCCCGCCGACAGCAGCCGCGAAGACCCCACTGCGGCTGCCAGCGCCGCCGCACGCCGGGCCGGCTATGTCTATCGGCTGCACAGCGAAGTAGTCAGCGGCTGTTATGCGGCCGTGCTGACGCCCTACCAGAAGGTGCGGGTGGATGCCGGTGCCACGCCCTATAGCGGCGACTACCTGTTGACCAAGGTGGTGCACCTGATCACCCCGTCGGCCTACACCCAGAGCTTCGAGGCGAAAACCAATTCCACCAGCGAGGTCTCCGGCGCAGCGGTCGCCGAAGCCCTGGGCGGTGGGCTGAATATTTCCGTGTCGGTCAGCGTCAGCATCTTTTGAGTGGAGACGGTTTGATGGACGGCAACCTTGAGCAATTGGTGGCGCAACTGGTGGAACGCGTGGGCAGCCGCTACTACGGCAAGTACCGCGGTGTGGTCACCGATGTCAGCGACCCCAATAACCAGTGCCGGATCCGCGCCACCGTGCCGGCGGTGCTCGGTGAACACCCCTGTGGCTGGGCAATGCCGGCGGCACCTTTTGCCGGCGACGGGCATGGCGCGGTGCTGCTGCCGGAGATTGGCTCCGGGGTGTGGATTGAGTTCGAGGCCGGGCAACTGGACAACCCGATCTGGGCCGGTGCCTGGTGGGCCAGCGGCGAACGCCCGCAACCCCAGAGCGAGCAGGTGCGGGTGATAGTTTCCAAGGCCGGCCACCAGGTGATCCTCGATGACGCCGCCAATGAAGTGAAGATCGTCCATGGCGACAGCCTGATCGCCAAGACCATCACCCTGACCGCCAGCGATATCGTGATCAGCTGCGGTGCCTGTGAAATCAAGATCAGCAACGAGTCCATCTCGTTGAATAACGGCCTGATCAAGGTCGGTCTGGCCGGGGTCAGTCTGGTCAACGGTGCGATGACTTTCGGAGTGCCGCCGACATGATCCCGATCCTTACCGAAACCAGCACGGTGATCTGCCCCCATGGCGGCATGGCCGTGCTGACCACCAGCAATGTCGAGGCCAAGGTCGATGGCGCGGCCATGCTGCTGATCAGCGACCAGCACAGCATCGCCGGATGTCCCTTTACCACCACGGTGCCCATGCCCTGCTTGCGTATTCAGTGGCTAACGGCCGCCACCCAGACCAACCTGCATGGCATTCCGGTGCTGCTGCAAAACAGCGTCGGTCTGTGCCTGAACGTGGCCATGGCGCCCCAAGGCACGGCCGTGGTGGTGCAAACCCAGCAAAAGGCCAAAGGCATATGAGCAGCGCACATCCCCATGGCCGGCACCTGGCCTTTCCCTTTCGCATCGGCAGCGATGGCCGTACCGCCGCACCGGTAGACGACGCCGCCCAGGTGCGCGATGAACTGCTGCAACTGCTGCTGACCAGCCCGGGCGAACGCCTGTTTCTGCCGGAGTTTGGCGGCGGCGTGCGCAAGCTGGTGTTCGAGCCGGCCTCCGAGGCGTTGCGCGGGGTGGTCAAGGCACGCATTACCAACGGCCTGTCGCGTTGGCTGGGTACCCGGCTGACGGTGGAAATGATCGACGTCAACTGGGACGACAGCGCCGCCACCCTGGAGGTGACGGTGAAATACCGCCCCGCCGGCAGCCCGGATTCGCGGGTAGTGAAGTTTCAACGCAGTTCCAGATAAGTCGCCAAGCAGCGACCAACAAGGACTTGTTAAACCATGACTGCCATTACCTTCCCGGACTTGCTCGACGACCGTGCCGATGTGCTGCAAAGCCATGGCCTCAACGGCCTGAAACTGGCCCTGGTCAGCCTCGGCCCCGGCAGCAACCCGGCCTTTGCCGATATCGAGCTGAGCTTTTTCAATGGCCTGCACCTGGCCGCGATTGTCGCCGAGCTGAGTGCCGACCCCAGCCGCGTGCATCAGGTTTTTCGTCTGCGCGGTGGCAGCCGTCTGCTGGCTGGCAATGCGGCGGGTCAGGTGCAGGTGACGGCGGTCAGCGCCATGGACAGCCTGCGTTTGCGCCTGCGCATTGCGCCAGTAGGCGACTACTCCACCTACCGCCTGGAGCTGGTCTGGAACGCCAATCTGATTGATCCATTCTTCAGCAGCATCGGCTTCAAATTCCGCCCCGGCTGTTTCACCAATGACTGCGCCCCGGCACAACGGGGTCGCCCGGCCTTGCCCGGCCCGGCCATCGACTATCTGGCCAAAGACTACGACTCCTTCCGCCATACCCTGATGGTGGCCATGGCCGAACGGGTGCCCGGTTGGACCAGCACCAGTGAGGCCGACCATGACCAGGTGCTGATCGACCTGTTTGCCGCGGCCGCCGATGAGCTCAGCGACTATCAGGACCGGGTGATGGCCGAGGCCTATCTGGGCAGCACGCGCAAACGGGTGTCCCTGGCCCGCCATGCACGGCTGATGGATTACCACCTGCACCAGGGCAACCAGGCCAGTACCTGGCTGGCGGTGGATGTGATGGCCGGCCAGGCACCCTTTACTCTGGCTGATCAGGAACTGCTGGTGCGTACCGGCGAGGCCCAGGCCAGTGCTGATGCGGTGTACTTCGCCAGCCGACAGCAGCGCCTGCCGGCGGTGCAACGCCAGCGCCTGGACCCCTTGCTTAACCGCCTGCGTCTGTACACCTGGCGCGATGCCCAACCGGCCCTGGCCGCCGGCAGTACCAGCGCCGACCTGGTGCCCTTCGATGGCCTGGCCGATCAGGCCGCCGCCGATGCCCTGCGCGACCTGGTACGCAGCGGGCAATGGCGCGAGCTGCTGCTGGCCGAGCGGCTCAACCCCCTTACCGGTCAGGTTGCCGGTCGCCATCGCGGCAAGCGCCAGTTGCTGCGTCTACTCAGCGGCAACGACGGTGCCGAAACCCTGTTCGACCCGCTGCTTGGCGTATGGCTGGTGCGGGTCAATTGGCGCCGCGACGATGCCCTGCGCCACGACTACAGCTTCAGCACCTTTTGCCCCGGCCCGCCGCCGCAGACCATCCATGATGTCTCGGTGTTCTACGGCAACCTGCTGCCGGTGTATTCCGGGCGGCCGCTAAGCGTGCAGTTCCATGAGCCGGGTGGCCTGCTGCCTAGCGATAGCGCTGTGCTCAAGCACCGCCATTTCCAGCGCCTGGACCGTCATCAGGACGGCCGCGACTGGGTGCTCGCCGAACTACCCGATGAAGGCCCCTTGGCTTATCTGCCGACCGCGCAACGTGCCGGTGAAGTGCCGGCACAGTCCACCCTGTGGCTGGAGGTGGAGGCCGCCGGTGGCGCACGGGAAACCTGGGATGAAGTGGAAAGCCTGGTGCACAGCGATGACTCGGCGGAAAACGGCGACCACTTTATGGTCGAGACCGATGAGCTGCAGCGCAGCCTGTTGCGCTTTGGCAATGGCAGCAATGGCCGGCTGTTGCCGCTGGGTGCCACGCTGCATGCGCGTTACCAGATCGGCGGCGGCCCGGCCGGCAATATCGGTGCCGACCAGTTACTTCACAGCGAACCGCTACAAGGCGCGCTGAATGGCGCGGTGATCGCCAGCAGCAATCCCTTTGATGTAACGGACGGCCGCGACCCCGAACCGGCCGAGCGTATCCGCCGCAATGCGCCGGAAGCTTTTCGGGCCCGCCAGCTGCGGGCGGTGACCCTGGCCGACTACGTCAAACGCGCCGAAGAAGTGCCCGGGGTGTCCCGCGCGGTGGCGCGCTATGCCTGGACCGGTAGCTGGCGCACGGTGCGTATCACCCTCGACCCTGCAGGCTTTACCGCCCTCGGCGATGAACACTCGCAAGCCCTGTGGGACGAACTGCTGCCGCGGGTCTCGGCGCACCTGGAAGCCGTGCGCCTGATTGGCGAAGACCTGGAAATTCGGCCGCCACGTTATGTGCCGCTGGAGCTTCAGGTGGTGGTTTGCGCGGCGGCCGACTACTGGTGCGAAGACCTGCGTTTCGTCTTGGAGCAGGAGTTCTCCGAGCATTGGACCAGCGATGGCCGACCAGGCTTTTTCCACCCTGATCAATGGACCTTTGGCCAGGCCCTGCACCGCAGCCAGATTGAAGGCCGGCTGCTGGGGATTGCCGGCGTCGCCCATGTACTGAGCATCAGCATGAAACGCTTTGCCTCACCGCTGCCGGCCCTGGTGAATGGCGAGCAGTTGGCCATGGCCAGCGATGAAGTGCTGGTGCTGGCCAACGATCCCGACCATCTGGAACGCGGCCTGATCCGCTTTACCGTGCAGGGAGGACGCCGCTGATGGCCTGCAATCCGCTGATCACCGATCCCTTTGTCTTTCCCCTGCCCATCGATAACCGCCCGGGCTTGCCGCGCATTGCCGTGCGCATCGGCCGTTACGGCGAGTTTGTCGAAGCCATGACCCGTGGTATCGACGCCGCCCCGGAACTGGCCGCCTGGACCCACCGCGAAGCCGATGACCCGGGTATTGCCCTGCTGCAAGGCGCAGCGATTCTGGGCGATATCCTCAGCTTCTATCAGGAGCACTACGCCAACGAGGCCTACCTGCGCACCGCCAGCTGGCGTGAAAGCGTCGCCGAACTGGTGCGTCTCAGCGGTTACCGCCTGGCCCCGGGCATTGGCGGCCGGGCCACCCTGGCCTTCGAAGTGCGCGGCACGCAGCCGGTAACCTTGCGCAGCGGTTTCCCGATCAAGGCCGAACTGGCCGGACAGCCGAGCCCGGCAGACTTCCAGACCGATGCCGAGCTGCTGGCCTGGCCCCATCTGGGCCGTTTCCATCTGTACCGGCCCCGCAGCTATGCCGCCACATTGGCCGTCGGTAGCAGCCGTTTCGAGCTGCATAGCGTCGATGGTTACAACGACAGCCAGAGCCTGGCGGACTTCCAACTGAAACCCGGCGACCGCCTGTTGCTGCAAGCGCCGGAACCGGCCTGGACCAGCAGCGGCACCACCCTCAGTGCGCAACAGGCACCACAGATCATCAAGGTAAAAACCGTCACCCAGCTGCTCGGCCGGGTGCTGGTGGAAACCGACACGCCGCTGCAACAGGCCTGGAACCAGCCGGTGGCGGCGTACCGGGTGAATCGCTCGTTCCGCCACTTTGGCCATAACGCACCGCCCAAGACGGTGGCCAGCAAAACCAGCGGCAACGATATAGTCGGCGCCAGCGAATCCAGCACCACATTTTTCCGCCATCTGTACGCCGGCCATGGTTGCACCAACAGCAGCGCCAGCATCGCCCTGGCACCTGAGCTGCTGCCACTGGATGCCGAGTTCAGCGATCTGCATGCCGGCATGCGCGTGGTGGTGCAAGCGCGAGTCAGCAGCGCCAATACCAGCACAGCGGTGCCGCTTAGCGTGGTGCGCCGGGTCAGCGCAGTGCAGAGCGCCAGCCTTGGCTTCGGCAATCTGAATGGGGCCAGCACCTTTCTCAGCCTCGACCAGCCGCTGATTCGCCATGCCATGAGCACCCAGCCGGGCAGCGATGTGCGCGATATCGTTGTGCATGAAGTCAGCAGCCCGCCACTGACCCTGAAACCGCTGAATGCCCCGGCGGACGGCAGCTTTACCACTGGCAGCAATGCCCTGCACTTCTATGGCACCCAGGCCCAGGCGCGGGCGCTGGCCGGGCGGCGTCTGTATTTGCAGGGCGATGATGGTCGCCAGGTGGAGTTGTATTGCACCAACAGTGTCGCCAGTTTCACCACCTCGCTCCCCGAGGTGCCAAGGCTGTGGTGGCTGACCTTTGATCGCCCGCCCACGCCCTTTACCCGTGCCGATTTCGATGAGGTGGTGCCCCGGGTCACGGTGTTCGGCAACCTTGCCGATGCCAGTCAGGGCAAAAGCGAACCCCAGGTGGTGCTCGGCCATGGCGATCATCGCCAGGCCTGGCAGACCTTCGCCCTGAGCAAAGCGCCGCTGACTTACTTTCTCGCCCCGGCCGCTATTCCGGCGCAGCAGCCGGCGCTGCAGATCTGGGTTGAAGGACGCTTGTGGCAACGGGTCGACAGCTTCTTTGGCCATGGCCCGCAGGAGCCGATCTATATCGTTCGTGAAGACGCCCAGGGCAAAAGTTTTGTGCAGTTTGGCGACGGCGAAACCGGCGCGCGACTGCCCTCGGGGTTGAACAATGTGCTCGCCAATTACCGCAGTGGCAGTGGCGCATTCGGCGCGTTGAAAGCCGGCACCCAGCTCACCGCCAGCGAGCGTCCGCCGGGTTTCGACAAACTGGGCCTGGCCGGCATTGTCAGTGGCGGTGCCGCAGCGGAAGCGGCGGAAAAAGCCCGTCTGGCCGCGCCTGGCAAGGTGCAGAGCCTGGGCCGCTTGGTGAGTATTCAGGACTATGAAAGCGAAACCCTCGGCGTGCCCGGTGTGGTCACCGCCAGCGCTGCCTGGGATCTGCATGCCGGTGTGCCGGCGGTGATCCTGCGGGTGCTGCTGGAAGGCGGTCGCGAAGCCGAGTTCAACGCGGTAAAGGGCACCCTCGGCCATGCGCAGCGCTGCCGTGGGCCGGACCGTTTCCCCCTGATCGTCGAGCAGGCGCTGCTGCGTTATGTGTTTGTCGACCTCAGCTATGCCCGCGTGCCCAGCTATCCACAAGCCGATGTCGAAGCCGGCATTCGTGCGGCCCTGGGCCTGGTGGCCGATGGCGAGCATGAACGCAGTGGCCTGTTCGGTCTGCATAAACGCCGGCTCGGTGAGCGCGAATATGCCAGCAGCATCGAAGGCGTGGTGCAGAACGTGGCGGGCGTGCTGTGGTGCAAGGTCACGGCCTTTGGCCGCCTGGCCGACAGCGTGCAGCAGCCACTGACCGCGCCCCTGCCCTATGCGCCGCGCAGCCTGGCCGGCAGCGTGCCGTGCAGCGGCCATGAACTGCTGCAACTGGCCGCCCCACACCTGAGCCTGAGCGCCCTGGCCGAACCCAGCGCAGGGGAATGCCCATGAAGCGCGTGCCGCTATTCGAACGCCTGCCGGAGATCTACCGCACCCGCGATGCCGAGGCGGTGCCGGCCAATCAGCTGCGCGCCTATCTGGGTGCCATCGAGGGACCCTTCGCTGCCCTGCATGCCGATATCGAGCGGCTGTACGACAACCTGTTTATCGACACCTGCGAAGACTGGGTAATCCCCTATCTGGCCGATCTGCTCGGCACCTCGCACCTCAGTGGCGAGTCGCGCACCCTGCGTGCCGACGTGGCCGACAGCATCGCCCTGCGCCGGCGCAAAGGCACCCTCGGGGCCATCGAACGCCTGGCCTTCAATCTCACCGGCTGGAGCTGTCGCAGTGTGGAGCTGCGGGAAAACCTCAGCTGGACCCAGCACCTTAACCACCAGCGCGCCGATGCTGGCGGCGCTCCGCCCTATGCCAACCCCGCGCACAACCGCTTTGCGATTCCCCGTGGCGGCACCGCACCGCTTCGCGACCCGGCGGCCCTGGCCTTGCTCGGTACGCCGTTCGACCGTTTTGCCTATAGCGCCGACTGCAAGATCGCCCAGGACGGCAACCGCCCTATCAACCTGCCCAACCTGGCGATTTTTCTCTGGCGTCTGGCGGCGTATCGCCTGCCACGGGTGTTGCCGCTGTGCAAAGGGGTAAGCAGCCTCGGTGCCCTGCCCGCCGGCCTGGCCCGTCGAGCGTTGCGCTTTGATCTGCATCCGCTGGATATCCCGGTACAGCTGTTCAATACCGGGCGGCCGGGGTTTCTCACTGGCGAAGCCCTGACCCAAGCGGACGCCGTGCCCGGTCCCATGCTCGCCCCACGCCTGACCAGCGGCAGCGCCGATGGCCAGCCCGAGGCTTATGTGCAGCTGGATTATTTCGATGCCGCCAGCGATCCCCTGAGCGGCTTCGATCTCGCCGATAGCGGCCTGCAACTGTTTATCCCCCAGGGCCTGCAGGCACTGCTGCCGGCAGACTGGGTGTGGCGCTACCGCGGCGACAATCTGTGTGCCTGGGAAAGCGGATTGCGTCGGCCCTTGCAGCTGGGCGAGATCGTGATCGACCCGGCCATCGGCCGCCTGTTGATCGGCCTGCAAAGCACCGCCCAGGCCAATCAGCTGGTCAGCGACAGCGGCGGCCAGTTGCAGTCGCGGCTGTACACCAGCTTTACCTACGCCGCCGTCGGCCCGGTGGGTGCGCACCCGGTTGCGCGCAGTGTGCCGGTCAACCCGAGCGACGCCGAGATTCGTCGGGTCGGGGCGATTGCCGGGGGCATCAGCCTGCAGGCGGCGCTGGCCGATCTCGACAGCGCCAGTGGCCCGGTGATTATCGAAATCCACGACAGCCTGGTGCATAGCATCGATCTCGCCGCCCTGCCCGGCACCGCCATCGATGGCACGCGTTCCTTGCGCCTGGCGCAGTCCCTGACCCTGCGCGCCATGGGTGAACACCGGCCCATCGTATTGCTGGCCCAGCCGCTTTCGCTGCGCCCGGTGGATGCCGCCGCGGCCACCCCGGAATACCCGCAGGTGCGTTTGCAGGGCCTGTACCTGGCGGCGGCGCCGGGCTTTGCCGCTGGCGCCGCACTGATCGAACGGGCCGCCGTGGCGCGCCTGGAACTGCTGGGCTGCACCCTGGCCCCCGGTGGCCATGGCCTGCGCGACGGCAGCCGCGCGCCGATGCAGGCGGCACTGCGTTTACTCGACGGTTATGGCTTTGCCAGCAGCGCCGAGCGCGACGCCTTTGTGCCGACGCCAGACATCGTGATTCAACGCTGCATGGTCGGTGCCTTGGCCGTGGACAGCCGCTACCGCCTGGATATCCAGGACAGCGTGGTGGATGCCGGCCTCGGCTTCGCTGACGCAGCCACTGGCCTGCTGGCCATCGGTGCCGCCAGCGATCCGGCGAATGCCTGGGGTGCAGCGCTGGACTTTGCCGGCATCACCTGTTTTGGCGGCGTGCGGGTGGCCGCCGTGGGTGGCAGCGGCGGCATCTTCACCCAAGCCTTTCAGGTGCTCGATAACCAGCACGGCTGCATCAAATGGAGCGCCTTTGCCGCCGCCGACAACCGCAAACCGCCCAACCATTTCTGCGTGCAAGGCGCACGCATCGTCTTTACCGCCGAACGCTTCAATGCGCCGGGGTATGCACAACTGCAACGCGAAACCGACCGCCGCGTCCGTGAACTGGGCCCGGACGACGACGCCATGGGTGCCTTCGGCTTTCTGCTGGAAGCGCACAAGTGGACCAATCTGCACGTGCGGCTCAGGGAGTTCACGCCCATTGGCGTGAGGCCGCTGGTGATACCCATCAGTTGACGGAGGGAACCATGCAAGGCGATTTTTCCGTACTCAATTTTGTCCCCCACGAGCATGACAACGGCGTTGCCACGCCGGCTCAGGGCCTGCTGCGCAACCTCAACGGCGTGCTGCACCAACAGGGCCGGGTTACCACTGACGCCGACCTTACCGAGGGCCAACTGCTGGAGCTGGCCTGGGAGGGTCAGGCCGGACGCGACATCATCGGTGCCGGGGTGTGCGCAGTGCCGGCCACCGAACCCCAGGGCTTTCATGTGGAAGTGGCTGCGGTGGTCGATGGCCTGGTGCAGGTACAACTGCGCCCCGGCCGCGCCTGGGTGGATGGCATTCTTACCCGCCTGGCAGGCAGCGCAGCGGCACCGCTGGAGCCGGTCAGCCGGCAGGCCAGCTACCTGGGCGCGCCGCTCAGTGCGCCGCTGCCAAGCGTCGCCGAGATCGACGACAACACCCGCGACGCGGTGATTCTTGAGGTGTCGCAAGAGGCCGTGCATGGCTTCCAGTACCCGCAGCGTTTGCTCGAACCGGCCCTCGGTGGGCCGGACACCGCCGAGCGCGCTTTCGTCAATTTCCGCCTGCGTCTGCTGCGCCTGGCCCAGGGTGAAGACTGCACCAGTATCCTTGGCAAACTGCGTGACGACCCGGCCAGCAAGGGCCATCTCAGCGTCACCCTGACCCCGCAAGTGGCCATCGGCGGCGACTGCCCGGTGGTCGGTGGCGGCGGTTACAGCGGCTTCGAACACTGCCTGTACCGCATCGAGATTGCCGAGGGCGCCATCCCGCGCTTCAAGTGGAGCCAATGGAACGGCGGCCTGGTCGGCCGGGGCCGCTTTGACCCGAGCAGCGACCCCGACCGCGTTTACCTGGATGCCGGCCGCGCCGCCATCGTCAATTCCGGGCTGACCGAGTTCTACCTGGAGGCCCTGCAATACGACGAGGCCAGCGGCAGCTGGGAAGTGGTGTATGGCAGCCGCGCCACCCTGAATACCGACCACGATCTGGAACTGGCTGCGCCGGCCAGTTTCGGCACCTTGCCGAGCAGCGGCGACTCGGTGTTTATCCGTCTGTGGAACGGCCTGGGCGATATCGCCAGCTTTCCCGCCAGCGCCGCACCGCAGGAGTTGCACGACGGCATTCACCTGGCCTTCGATGCCGTCAGCGCCGGCAATTACCGGCCCGGCGATTACTGGACCTTCAGCGTCCGCGCCGGGGCCATCAGCAACCCGCAGGTATTGCTCGACCACCAGCCACCCAGTGGCATCGTCTACCACCGCGTACCCCTGGCGGAAATCAATTGGAGCGCACGGCGCAATACCGAAATCAGCGGCAGCCTTGAAGACTGCCGCAAGCGCTTTCGCCCGCTGGTCAACCAGAAGGTCTGCTGCACCTGGCTGGTGGGCAATGGCGTCAGCAGTTTTGGTGACTTCAACTCCTTGGAAGAAGCCGCCGAGCACCTGCCCGCCAGCGGTGGTGAGCTCTGCCTGTTACCCGGCGTACACCGCACCAACCTGCACCTGCGCGGCCGGCATAACGTGAAGATTCACGGCTGCCGCTGGCGCTCCCTGCTGCTGCCCGGCAGCGAGCAACGCCAGCAGCCCCTGCTGCGGTTTAGCGACTGCGTGGGCATTGAGGTGTGCGACCTCGATCTGGTGACCTTCGACGGCATCGCCGTGCTGATCGATGGCCGCAGCGAAGACAGCTGCCGCGATATCCAGGTGCATGACTGCCGGATGATCGCCCGTCGAAACTGCATCCGTCTGGACAACGCCGCCGCCGTGACCCTGACCAGCAACCGCCTGCACCTGCTGGATACCGTCGATGGCCTGGCGAGCATCTCCCTGGCCGCCGACGATGTGCTGCTGGAGCGCAATACCCTGGTGTTGCTGCCCTTTAGCGAGCCCAAGGGCGAGCAACCGCAGGAACCGGATGACGACCCCGGTCGCGACCCGGCGGACCCCTGCGCCAAGCCCGAAGTGTTGTACCTGTTTCCCTGGCTGATCCAGGCCTACGCCTTTAGCGTGTGGGGCATGCTGCTGGCCAAATTGCTGCCGCAGCAGCCCTATAAGGCCCTCGGCGGTATCCATGTGCGCGCCGGCAGCGAGCGTGTGCGCATTCTGGAAAACCAGTTGGTTGGCGGTGCCGGCAATGGCATCACCCTGGGCGGCGATCTCGACCCGCAAGCTAGTGAAGAGAACAATCCCGACGCCCCACCCGTAGCCACCGTTGCCGCCGCGGCCGAAAGCGCGGCAAACGACCCGGACCAGGCCAGCGTCACCGTCACCGCCAATGGCCAGTTCCTCGCGCTGCTGCAGGATGAAAAAGGCAAGCCGCTGGCCGATGTGGATATCTACCTGCAGGCCGCCAGCGTCGTCACCGACCGCAGCGACGCCCAGGGCATGCTCAGTATCAAGGCCGCGCCCGGCATCTACCGCCTGGACGTGGCACCGCCCTATCAGGTGCTGCGGGTTGGCGAGGCCTCTGACCAGGGGGTGCTGGTGACGGCGATTACCCTGGGCACCCGCGCCGTTAAAGAATCACGCGGCTTTATTCATGACCTCAGCATCGAAGCCAACGACATCGCCTTGATGGGCCTGTCGGCCATCGGTTTTGCCCCGCGTGCCGGGCACTCGCTGCTCGGCGAAACCCGGCAGATTCCGGCCAACGATCCAAAGGCCGCGTTGCTCGCCTATATCGACGCCGCCCTGCTCAATCTGGCGCTTACCCCGCTGCTGCGGGCCACCGATCCGGTGCGCGACCTGCTGATACTCAACAACCGCCTGCACCACAATCTGCAGAACCCCTTTACCGAACAGCTGCTCAAGGAGGCGCAATTTATCGGCCGGGGCGGGATTTCTCTGGCCCTGGTGGAGGCGGCACGGATCAGCGGCAACCATATCCACGACAACGGCCCGCGTGCTGCCGACCCGGTGTGCGGGGTGTTTATCGGCTATGGCGACAATATCGAAATCAGCGACAACCGCCTCAGCGCCAATGGTGCCGACACCCTCGACTACGAAGACAAGCGCAATGCCGGTCTGCGTGGCGGAATCTACCTGCGTTTCGCCGCCGCACTGACCAGCCAGCTATCCAGTTCCAGCGGCCGCAACGCGGCCCTGCGGGTGCACGACAACCGCGTCGAGCAACCGGTCGGCCGGGCCCTGACTGCCTTTGCCTTTGGCCCGGTTTCGGTGGGCAACAACCATTTCAATAGCGAATACACCGGGCTGTTCGGCCTGCTCGATGCCTTTATCGGCGGGGTGCTGCTGATCAACCTCGGCGGCATTCACCGCCTGCTGGCGCGCACCTTTGCCAAGTACCTGGAGCCACCGGTCACCAGTGCGCCCGGCAGCGATGCGCAGCACCTGTACGGTGCCAAACAGCGCTATGCCACGGTGGCCGAACAGGCGTTGCCCGGCGGCGAAACCCTGTTCAACGACAATTACATCCGTCTGGGCCTGGACAACCGCTCGCTGACCTCTCAGGTGCTGGCCTCGCTGGACGACCTCGGTTACTCGGCCAATACCTCGGCGGTGTACCGCGGCGACCCGTTTTTCGCCAATGCCGTGCTGCTTGGCGACAGTGTGCGGGCCACGGCCTCGCGGCTGCGTGAAGACGTGACCCGTACCCTGTCGTTGCTCAGCATCGGTATGCGCATGAACAACACCAGCCTGAATCAGGCCGACCACTGCATCGTGGCGCTGCCGACCGCCAAGATCAGCCCGTTGCCGACCATCGCCCAGCTCAATCAGGTGTTGGACGCCGACGTCTGCGCCAAGCTGTTTGCCGATCCCTCGGCCATCGGCCAGTTCCTGATCAGCGTGCTGCAAGCCAATGCCGCGCAGTTGGGCGGCAACCTCGGCAAAGACAGTTTCAGCGACAACCAGGTGGGCGAACTGACGCAGCACTCGGCGGCCCAGGCGGTCGGCCAGATCAATGCCACCCAGGTGCAAACCACCCAGCTGTACCAGTCCGAGGCCTACCGCATGGAGATCAAGCACGGCAGCCAATTTGCCGCCGTGCAAACCCTGAAAAGCCAAGCCTATGCCGGTGCCCAGACCAATCGCCTGCTGGTCACCAGCAAGGAAACCCTGAGCTTTCGCGACAGCCGCAAAAGCAACGACGGCGCGGCCTTTAGCGGTCGCCTGCTGAATGATCGCGACCAGGGCATTGGCGGCTACACCGTGGAACTGCTGCGCAGTAACGGCACCCTGGTGGAAACCGTTGGCCAGAGCGATGCCAATGGCTTCTTCAGCGCCAGTTACAGCAGCGAGCAGACGGCCGCCCTGGAGAAACAGAGCCCGCTGTTCGCACGCGTCAGCGATGGCAACGGCAAACAGGTGCTGCGCGACAGCACCACCCTGCAGTTTGCTGCCGGTGCCGAGCTGCAGGTCACCCTGGTGCTGCCGCTGCGCGCGGTACCGAAGTCAGTTTTTAAAGACGCCAGCGTGATCTTCGGCAGCCGCACCGACACGCCCGCTACACCGACACCACCTACCACGCCCAGCGAGCCGAGCACACCGACAGAGCCCAGCGTGCCCAATGTGCCGCCGAAACCGGCCGAGCCTGTGCCCGAGCCAAAGGTGCGTACCCCATTGGCCAAACTCGAACTGGATGAAGCCACCCTCAAGCAGCTGGCGCGGCTAAAGGTCATCGACGTTGAGGGTGTGCTGGAAACCGACCGTGAGCGCCTGGCCAAGGTGCTCGGCAGCGAAGAACAAGCCCAGGCCTTGCTGGAACGGGCCAAACGTATTCTCGACGGCGGCAAACCCAGCGGCAAAACCACGCCAGCGGATGTACGGATAGACAAGGTGGCGATCCCGACCAAAAAGGCTGTGGTGGTGGGCAAAACGCTGACCACCCGGATCACCAAAGCCAGCAACCCCGCCGGGGCGGCAGGTAGCAAAAAGGCGGCGAAAAAACCGCCGAGCAAGCCAACCAAGAAACCGTAGGTTGGGTTGAGCGCAAGCGAAGCCCAACAGACGATCTATCAGCGGAGCCCTGTGGGCTCCTTGTTGGGCTTCGCTGTGCTCAACCCAACTTACGGAGAATCACCCATGTCGAGCTTTTCCGTCGCCGAACAACTGCAACGCCACAATGCCAGCTCGCGGACCACTGCACCGGTGCCGCAGGCCAGCCCTGCCGAGGGCAAAAGCCAACTACCCGGTGCCTGCGCCTGTGGCGGTGGTTGCCCGCGTTGCCGGCACAAACAGCCGCTGCAAGCCAAGCTCAGCGTCAGCCAGCCTGGGGATCGCTATGAGCAGGAAGCCGACCGCGTCGCCGCCCAGGTCATGGCCAGCCCCAGTGCGCCGCAGTTGACTGCGCCAGTGCAGATCCAGCGCCTGGCCACTAGTAGCGGCGAGCACGCCCAGGCGGTGCCCGACAGCGTCGAGCAGACCCTGGCCGGCAGCGGCCGCCCGCTGGAACCGGCGGTGCGTGAGAGCATGGAGCAGCGCTTTGGCCACAGTTTTGCCGATGTGCAATTGCACCTCGGTGGCCAGGCCCAGCAGTCGGCGCGGGATGTTGGCGCAGAGGCCTATACCGTCGGCCGCAATCTGGTGTTCGACGCTGGCAAATACGCGCCCCAAACCAGCGCCGGGCAACACCTGCTGGCCCATGAACTGACCCATGTACTGCAGCAGACCGGCCCAGCGGCAGGCGTCGGCGCGCAACGGATGCTGGCGCGTTATCGTAATCCGAAGAGCAAGAATTCCATCGCCTTCGAAGGTGCCGACGAAACCCTGACCGACTCGAAAAACCAGCCCTGGATCGCGCATATCGATGTCGCCTTCACCGGTGCCGCTGTCGATACCGGGCATGTTGCCGACGCCAAGGCCGCCGGTGACCCGCAGGTACCACGGATGCCCACCGGCACCCTGACCGCCACCTACAGCGCCAAGTCCAGCACCACGCCAGGCCCGCTGAGCGTGCCCATAGTCGGCGGTTCGACCATGCGCGGCATCGGCCTGACCGATAAGGTCACCAACAACAAAGTGAGCCGCATGGAGGGCTCTGGCTACACCGACTCGGACAATGTCAGCAGCGGCAACCTCAGCGATCCGGTAGCAACCAAAGGCTGGGGCTCGCGCTATTCGAAAAGCGGTGACGGCACGATGAACTACGCGATCTTCTTCGCCGGCCCCCAGGCCATTCACGAAGGCGCGCTGGACACCGGTTCCCACGCCTGCGTGCATGTGGAAGACCACGACAAGATGCGCACCCTCAACCACCACACCTGGCGCGGCAAGACCACGGTGACCGTCACCTATACCGACGCCACCGCCAAAGACCTCTGCTGCACCCGCAAAGCCAATGGCAACCCGGGCTGGAAAAACAACCCGTGCAAAGGCACCAGTTGTCCATAGCTGCCGCCCCGGGCAGGAGGAGCAAGCCTATGTTCAGCCACGCCAACCAAGCCAGCATGGCTTCGCGCTGCGAGTCGTTGCTCGACCCGCCCCCCTTGCCCCTGCCCTGACACGTCCACCCTGTGCCCGAGGTGTTGCCATGTCCACGCTCTTCGAAGACCTGATCAGCCGCTACAAAACCCTCAATATCGCCTTCCCCGCCCTCAAGCCGGTAACCCTCGCGCAGTGGACCCTGGAGTCCGGCCACGGCACCTCGGAGCTGGCCAGCCAGCACCTGAATTTCGCCGGCCTGAAGTGGCGCTCGGAGATGGTCGGCTTCGCCACCCCGGTGGAGTACCACGCCCACGACGGCCAGGACTTCTACTGCAAGTTCGCCAGCCTGGAGGCGTTTATCCTCGGCTACTGGAAGTTTATTTCCCGCTCGCCGTACAAGGGCTGGGAAGACCACGCCGGCGATGGCAAAAGCTTTATCGAGTTTGTCGGGCCGATCTATAACCCCTCCGGTGCCGCCTATGTCAAACAGGTGCTGGCATTGGTGAGCGACGCAACCAAGCGCCTGAGTGACGCCACCAGCGTGGTGCTGCCAGCCACTCCAGTGGTGGCCGGCGCGCCGGCGGTGATCGTGATCGACCCCGGCCATGGCGGGCTGGCCAAAACCGGTGGCAGCAGCCCCAACAATGCCCACTCGCCGTCCGGTGAACTGGAGAAAAACTGGACCCTGGATTTTGCCAAGCGCACCCGCAACGCCGTGCTCACCAAGGCCCTGGCCGGCGGCAAGAACGTCAAGGTGCTGCTGACCCGCGAGAGCGATATCAATATCGGCCTCAACGCCCGCGCCAACGTGGCGAAAAGCAACGGCGCCAAGCTGTTTCTAAGCATCCACTTCAATGGCTTCAACGGTAAGGCGCGGGGTATCGAGGCGCTGGTCAGCAAGGTCAATAGCAACCCGGCGGCCGACCGCGCCTTTGCCCAGGTGGTCCACGACAAGGTGCTGGCGGTGCTGAAAAAACTCGACCCGGCCAGCGTCGCGCGCGGCGTCAAAGACCAGGCCCTGGGGGTGCTCAGCGATATCGAACTGGGCAATAGCACCGCCAGCCAGCCGTGCCGCGCCTGTCTGGTGGAGCTGGAGTTTATGGATGTGCCGGCGGTGGAGGCGTTACTGCGCCTGGAGCCGCCCCAGGCCGCGGCGGCGAAGAAGACCGCACAAAACCGCCAGGCGATTGCCGATGCCTTGGCCGACGCGCTGTTGAGCCAGGTCTGAGGGACCTTGCTCAGCGAACTGGCTGCCGCCCGACCAACATCGGCGCGTCTTGTTTATGGCCCAGATAATGGGCTGAGCCATTGCCCGAAAAACTGCTGGGCACAACGATCGAATGGTTCGCCAGATAGGTGCAGAGGCCCAGCATCATCAATCGGTAACAAACTGCGTTCACTCTGGCCCTACGCAATCTATGCGTGTGTGCTCGATTACGTGCCGACCTTGTGTTGGCATTTTTTTTGACCGGCTGAAAGCCAGCCGCAGGAGGCGAAAATGGATATCGCAGTGCAAAAAGAGACAACCGCCAGTCGCGAAACCTGGACGGTGAAAACCGGCAGCATGGCCATCTCCTTTTCCGATCAGAGCTCGGCCATCAACTTCGCCGACAAGCTCAAGGAGCGCGTGGAAGCCCCCCACCCGTTGCTGGGCGAGGTGCTGTTGTCGAGCTATGCCGGCTTGGGTGAAGTGCCCCAGTAAGGCAACGCTATTACGGCTGATGCCTTTGCCGGAGAAATCAGCCCAATTCCCTTTCAGCCTCGGTTTTTCACCAGGGTAAACATCCGGACCCGGTCGCTGATTTGCTGAAAGGTATGGCGAAAGGCATCCGCTTGGTCGCTGCTGCCGGGATCGGCAAAGTTCCACACTAGGGCTTCACCCGAAGTGGGCAGCAGTTGTTCTTCCTCCGATGACTTGTCGCACAGGTCGATCAGGTAGTCGAAATGCTGGCCGGCGAACTCCGCAATGGATTTGCTGCGCAGCCCGGCGGCGCTGACGCCGGCGTGTTCCAGGGTTTCGATGGCGCGTGGATCGAGCGGCCGCGGCCGGGTACCGGCGCTCTGTGCCTCGAAGTGTTCACTCTCCAGATGACGCAACAGCGCCTCGGCCATCGGCGAGCGGGCGTCGTTGGCGACACAGACGAATAGCACGCGAAGTTTGTCGGTCATGCCGTGTTCCTCCTGGGTGGACGGTCCCCAGCGGAGCATAAAGGCATTCGGTTACAGCTCTGTGTTGCCCCGCCAGGCCCTGCAGCAGGCGGATTTTGTTGCAACCAAAGCCCGCGACCGACGGTCCTTAATGCAGCCATCAAACCGCAATATCGCCGCCTTACAGTGCAGCCTCGAATTCAGGAGTTACCCCTTGTGAGCCGCGCCATCCGTTCCCTGTGCAAAACCCTCGATCTGATCGCCGCCAATAACGAAACTGCCGCCGTCGCCGTGATGCGCGCCGCCGAGGCCAGCAACGATCAGGTGTTGAAGCAGCAGCTGCTGAATGTCATCCATCGCCTGAATGTGGATGCCACCCTGCTGCAGGCCGCCCGCCATGAAATTGCCCATGAGGGTTTGAAGCGCGCCTGATCCGCTGCTTTTGGCCCGCTGGGCTGGCCCGAACGGCTGGCCATACCGGTCGTCGGCGTGTAAGGTTGCACCCGGGTGTCGCGACTGCGGGTGCAGTCAGGCAGGTTTTTTGTGTTGGTCGGGCCGCCACACAGTTGGAAAAAGTGAGCGACCATGAACCATCCCCTTTCCCCGAAGGCCCTGCCGGCTGCGCGTCGAGTAGCCGATAAAGCCTTTAGCGCCCTCGAACACTTCCTGCATATCGAAGCGGTCAGCGGCATCGTGCTGATGATTGCCGCCGCCATTGCCCTGATCTGGGCCAACTCCCCCGCTGCCGACAGTTACCACCATCTCTGGCATTTGCCGCTCGGCATCCATCTGGGTGAGCTGCAGATTTCCCAATCCCTGCATTTCTGGATCAACGACGGCTTGATGACCGTGTTCTTTCTGGTGGTGGGTCTGGAAATTCGCCGGGAAATTCATCAGGGTGCCCTCGCCACCCTCAAACTCGCCACCCTGCCTATGGCTGCCGCCCTGGGCGGCGTGGTGGTGCCGGCGCTGTTGTACCTGGCCATCAATGGCAGCCCGGAACTGCGTGCCGGCTGGGCGGTGCCAACCGCCACCGATATCGCCTTTGCCATGGGCGTGCTGGCCTTGCTGGGCAAGTCGATTCCACCGTCGGTACGGGTATTTTTGCTGGCCCTGGCGATCATCGACGATATCGCCGCAGTGCTGATCATTGCCCTGTTCTATTCCGGTGGCCTGGAGCCAAGCGGTTTTCTGATTGCCGCTGCCGGCATTCTGTTGGTGCTGGCGTTTCAACATATCGGCATCGCCTCGGCCTACGCCTATGTACTGCCCGGCGCGCTGCTGTGGTTCGGCCTGCTGAAAACCGGCGCACACCCGACCCTGGCGGGCGTGGTGTTGGGCCTGATGACGCCGGTGGTGTCCCGGGCTAGCCTGGAAAGCCCGTTGGAAATGGCGCGCCGCGCATTGAGCCGCATACATGGCGATACCCCCGCGCTGGTGCAGCCGGTGCGGGAACTGCGTGACGCCCAACGTGAATTGCTGCCGCCGGTAGTGCGGGTACAAGCGGCGCTGCACCCTTGGGTGGCGTATGGGGTGATGCCGCTATTCGCCTTGGCCAACGCCGGGGTCAGCCTGGGTGGTGTCGACCTCGGTGACGCCAGCGCGGTGACGGTGATGCTGGGTGTGCTGTTTGCGCTGGTGATCGGCAAGCCGGTCGGGGTGATGCTCAGCACCTGGCTGTTGGTCCGCCTGGGCTGGTGCAGCCTGCCGGAAGGCATGAATTGGTCGTGGGTCGCCTTGATTGGCTGCCTGGCGGGGATTGGTTTCACCATGTCGATCTTTATCGCGTCCCTGGCATTTGCCGACCCTGGTCTGCTCAGTGCGGCCAAGCTGGGCGTGCTGTTAGCCTCGGCGATTGCCGCGACCATCGGCTTGCTGCTGGGTGCCATCGTGGTTCGCCGAGCGCGAGCGCGACGCTAAAAGGCATCGCGGCTGAGCGCCATTGCGCCCAGCCGCTCCGGCCCTCAACCCAGACGCATGGTCAACTCGACCTCGCCGGCAAAGGGCACCGACAGGTAACCATTGCCCGGCTCACGCACATAGGCCAGGTACTCGGGGCTGTAATCGGCGTTGTCGGCGATGATCAGCGCCCCTGGCCGCAGGCGCTGCTCCAATTGCCGGAGAATCTGCGGGTACAGCGCCTTGGCACCATCGAGCAACACCAGATCGATACGCTCCGGCAGTTCCACGCTAAGGGTTTGCAGAGCGTCGCCCTGGCGAATCTCCACCAGATCGAGCAAACCACCCTGCTCCAGGTGCGCCCGGGCCTTCTGCACTTTCGAAGGTTCGAACTCGCTGCTGATCAGCCGTCCGCCGCCGTTGTCACGCAGCGCTGCGGCCAGGTGAATAGTGGAAATGCCGAACGAGGTGCCGAACTCGACAATCGCCTGGGCGCCAATGCTGCGCGCCAGCATATACAGCAAGGTGCCAGTGGCCGGCGACACTGCCAGGGGCAGGTCTTTCAGTTGCGCGTAGAACTCCAGGTACTCGGTTTTGCTCTGCATCAGTCGGGTCAGTTCCGCCGCCGGTAAATTGGCCAGGGCCGGATTGCTCGCTGGAGATACATCGGCTTCGCTGAACAGACGTTGCAACAGGCCGGCAACAGGTTGGCTGGTTAGGGTGCTCATAGGGGCTCCGAAAGGGCTATTGGAACGCTGGATTGCGCCCCGCTAGAATGCGAGCAATTAGTCGCCTTTTACTATTCGCATTACCGGAGCCGCCCATGACTGATCGCCAGAGCCCGCGGATTTCCTCGCGCAAACAGCCCAAGCAGGCCCGTTCGACGGAGCTGGTAGAAACCATTCTGCAGGCCGCTACTCAGGTTTTGGCCAAGGAAGGTGCGGCGCGCTTTACCACCGCCCGGGTAGCGGAACGGGCTGGGGTCAGCATTGGCTCGCTGTACCAGTATTTCCCCAACAAGGCCGCCATTCTGTTTCGCCTGCAGCGCGATGAATGGCAGCAGACCACCGACCTGCTCGGACAGATTCTCGGCGATCGCGCGCAGCCGCCAATGCAGCGAATCCACACCCTGGTGCAGGCCTTTATTCAGTCGGAATGTGATGAAGCGCAAATGCGCGTGGCGCTAAACGATGCCGCCCCGCTGTACCGCGACGCGCCGGAAGCGCAGGAGATAAAAGCGGCGGCCGAACAGACCATGCGCAGCTTTATGCAGCAGGTATTGCCAGCAGCCAGCGACGCCGAACGTGAGCTGGCCGGACAATTGATCACCGACACCATGAGCTGCGTGGGCAAACAGTTCTCTGAAAGCCCACGCACGCCGGCCGAGGTGCACACCTATGCCGACGCCATGGCGCGGATGTTTTGCAGTTACCTGCAGGGGCTTTAGAACGCCAACTGGTAGGAGGTCGCGAGCCAGAAATTGGGCATCTCGCTCTGGGTGGTGCCGTTGAGCATCAGCGACAGCTTGCCCGGGCCAACGTTGCCTTCCACGCCCACCCCGGCTTTCAGCCAGTCGTTGGTCACGTCCTCGCCCGGCAGGTTGAAGCTGAACAGGCCTTCTATCTGACCATTAACGCCGGCGCTGTGGTTCTCGAAGCGATGGGCTGCTTCCAGGTTGGCGACAAAGTTGTAGCCAGGAGCGAATGGCAGCGGGGTTTCAGTGTTGAAGCCCAGACGCGCTTCGGTATTGCTGTCGGTACGGCCGTCGAAGTGCGCCGGGATGCCGCCGCCCTTCTCGGTGTAGCTGTCGAGGTGGCTGTTGCTGTAGCTGAGGTCCACATAGGGGCTGACGCCGGTAGTGGCCAGAGTCACGGCGTTCTGCCAATCCAGACGGGTGCGCAGGCCCCAGGTCTGGGTGTCCGGGCTGGCCTTGGAGGAATCCAGCTCGCTGAAGTTGATATAGCCGCGACGGATATCCGCCTCGCCCCAGTGGCCGAACGCGCCAACGGTGGCGTAGACGCCATGTTCTTCCAACAGCGGGATGATGCTTTCCAGCATCAGGTATTGGCCGTCCGCTTTGACTTCACCGTCGTTCACCAGATTCTGCCGCGCCCAGGTCTGACCGATGGAGACGTTGAACTGAGCAAAGCCAAGGTTATGCCCCACCCCCACTTCGGCCATACCGGTACTGCCCTCGCGGTTGCCATGGTCATCACGACCCCAGTCACCGGCCACCCAGAAGGTTTTCTGCCCAGGTGCGACCAGACGATCCAGCGGGTGACTGTGGGCACCGTTGATCATCAGGTTGAGGTTGTTATTGATCGAATTAACCCCGGCGGAAGTGGATTGCAAACTTTCGGCAACTGAATCCAGGGTGATCAGTTGGTTGACATAGGCGTAGTACCAACTGGCTGCACTGGTGTTGCAGGTGACTTGGCAGTCGCTTACAGAACCATTTTGGAAGAATTTGATAAACGGATAGCCGCTGCCCTCGCCATAGGCGAAAAGGATGCCCGCGCCTGTCATCCCGTTGGAATAGCCGCCTGCCGTAGTGGTCAGCAGACCTGACAACGCAGAAGCGAGCGAGGCGTTGCCCCACCAGGGTTGCGCTCTGAAAACGGCCGCCGATGTCGGGTAGTTGGTGTAGAACGACGAAATGGAATACGTGCTGCCGCCATAGCTGACCACCACTGTAGGTCGCTCCACCGGGGTAACCGGCACCGCATAGGCCGAATTCAAATTGGCCAGACAAATACTGCCCAACAGGCTGTATGACAACAGTCTTTTAACGCTTCGCATGGAGTCCCCTGGTGTAAGTGCTGCAGGGCTTATTAAGTGCCCTGTCGTAATGGCGCGCGGAGACTAGCACTAATGGCTTATTGCCACCAAGCGGATTAACTGAAAATTTCGTTGCCAGTGTGAAGTGTCAAATAACAGCCGCTAGAAAAAACCAATGGCAAAAACTTGGCAGCGCTTATCGGTAGCCGGCCAACTTCGTCTGCCACAGCGGATCGCTAGCCAGCACGTCGATAACCCGGTTCAACTCGGGCAATAACCGCGCGTAGGCCGCCGGCACCAGTAGATGTCGGCGATACCGGCTCAACACCGGCTCAGCGACAAACAGCTGCGCCCGCAAGCCTGGCTGCTGCTTAAAAAAATACGCCAGGGTACGTTCACCCAACACGGTGGCATCCACCCAACCGCGCTGCAGGCGCTCCAGATTGACGTTCTCGCTGACGCTGTCTTCGCGACTGACCGTGCCTGCCAGCAGCCACTCGCCAAGTTCCGGGTACTGGTGCCCGGCGACCAGGCCCAGGCGATGACCAGCGAGGGTGCCCAGGGTCAGCTGACTAGCCTCGCCCGCAGCCCGGGAAACCAGGCGATTGCCATCATCGATAAAGGCCTGGCTGAAGCTGTACTGCGCGGAACTGGCAAACCACGTGGCGCTGACGCCAAGCACCAGACCCTGCAGTTGGCCGCTGGCCAACTGGCGATCCAGACGTCGTCTGGGCATTTCACGCACGGAAAAATGGTAGGCCGGCAGCAGTTCCTCGAGGCGTTGCGCCAGATCGAAGTACAGGCCCTGCTGCGCCTGAAAGTTCACCACATAGGGCGGCTGCTGCTGATAGGTAAACAAGGTGATGTTTTCGGCAGCCTGGATGGCTCCACCCTGACAAAGCCAGATCAGGCCAAACAACAACGCTCTCACCCTGTCACTCCCTCGCACCACACCGATGCTGTTTGACTATAGAGCATCGGTTGGCGGGGCGTTCAGGGCCAGACGCTGACGAAGTCTTCGAGGGCCAGGTCCTGCGGCGTGCGCAGCTCACGCTCCGGTTTGCCAAGGTACAGAAAGGCGATGATCTGCTCATTGCTGGCCAGCCCCAAGCCCTTGGCTACACGGGCGTTATACGCCAGCTCACCGGTGCGCCAGACCGCGCCTATGCCTTGTGCATGGGCAGCCAGCAGAATGCCGTGGGCCGCGCAGCCGGCGGCGATAACCTGTTCCTGCGCCGGCACCTTGGGGTTCTCTTCGACACGTGCAATCACCACCACCAGCAACGGCGCACGCAGCGGCATGGTCAGAGCTTTGGCCAGGGCTTCAGGCGTTGCGTCGGCACCCAGGGCGCTAGCGAACAGCTCGCCGAGCTGGTTACGGTCGCGACCCTCTACGGTGAGGAAACGCCAAGGGCGCATCTGGCCGTGATCCGGCGCGCGCAGGGCGGCGCGAAACAACGCCTGGCGTTGCAGCTGATCGGGGGCCGGTTCGGTCAGACGGGGCGCAGAAACACGATTGAGCAGAGCGTCAAGCGCATCCATGAGGAACATCTCCTGAATAAGGTCAGCGGGCATTCTAGTGGGGGAAACGGAAAATAGCCGGGGGGATTTAAGCCCGCACAGCGCTAACGCAGAAACCACGCGCTTTGCCGCACCTGATGTCGCTAGAATGTGCGCCTGCCCTTTGCCGAGCCTGTCTGCATGGTCTCACCGACGCTGCGCACCATTGGTTACATCAACGGTATTTTCCTGGTCACCCTGGCCATCAGCATGGTGGTGCCGGTGGTAACCCTGCTGATATTCAACCGCGCGTCAGAGATCAACACCTTCCTCTGGTCCAGCCTGATCACCTTTCTCGCCGGCCTGGCGCTGGTGCTACCCGGCAAACCCGAACATGTGCATCTGCGCCCACGGGACATGTATATGCTCACCGTCAGCAGCTGGATTGCAGTGTGCATTTTCGCCGCCCTGCCGTTTCTGCTGACCCAGCACATCAGTTACACCGACTCGTTTTTCGAAAGCATGTCCGGCATCACCGCCACCGGTTCCACGGTGCTTAGCGGTCTGGACCATATGTCACCCGGCATTCTGATCTGGCGCTCATTGCTGCACTGGCTGGGGGGCATCGGCTTTATCGGGATGGCGGTGGCGATCCTGCCGCTGCTGCGCATCGGTGGCATGCGCCTGTTCCAGACCGAGTCATCGGACCGCTCGGAAAAGGTCATGCCGCGCTCCCATATGGTGGCCAAGTACATCGCCCTGGCGTACACCGGCATCACCGTACTCGGCACCCTGGCCTTCTGGCTCGCCGGGATGAGCCTGTTCGATGCGATCAATCACGCCATGTCGGCGATCTCCACCGGCGGTTTTTCCACCTCGGACCAGTCCCTGGCGCATTGGACGCAACCGGCCGTGCATTGGGTGGCAGTGGTGGTGATGATCCTCGGCAGCCTGCCGTTCGCCCTGTATGTCGCCACCTTGAGGGGCAACCGCAAAGTGCTGTTTCGCGATGAACAGGTACGCGGCTTTTTCGGCCTGCTGCTCACCACCTGGCTGGTGATGACCCTCTGGTACTGGCTGACCACCGACCTGCCCTGGTACGAGGCCCTGCGCCATGTGGCCGTGAACGTCACCTCGGTGGTTACCACCACCGGCTTCGCTCTGGGCGATTACAGCCTGTGGGGCAACTTCTCGCTGATGATCTTTTTCTACCTGGGCTTTATCGGCGGCTGCTCCGGCTCCACCGCTGGCGGCATCAAGATTTTCCGCTTTCAGGTGGCCTATATTCTGCTGCGCGCCAACCTGCATCAGTTGATTCACCCACGCGCGGTGATCAAGCAGAACTACAACGGCCACCGCCTTGACGAAGACGTGGTGCGCTCGATTCTGACCTTCTCGTTCTTCTTCACCATCACCATCTGCGCCATGGCGCTGGGCCTGTCGTTGATGGGCCTGGACTGGATCACCTCGCTGACCGGCGCGGCCAGCACGGTGTCGGGCGTCGGCCCGGGCCTCGGTGAAGTGATCGGCCCGGCCGGCAACTTCGCCAGCTTGCCTGACGGCGCCAAGTGGCTGCTGTCGTTCGGCATGCTGCTGGGGCGCTTGGAGATCATCACCGTGCTGGTGTTGTTTGTGCCGGCGTTCTGGCGGCATTAAACAATTCACTGTCCCGTAGGAGCGGCTTTAGCCGCGATGCTCTTTACGCTGCAAAGCATCGCGGCTAACCGGAGCGCCGGACCAGCCGCTCCTAAGAAATGGCCCCCCCTACATCTGCGCGCGATATTCGCCCGGTGTGCTGTCGAACCAGCGGCGGAAGGCGCGGAAGAAGTTGCTCGGGTCGGCAAAGCCCAGCAGGTAGGCAATCTCCAATAACGTCAGGTCGGGCTGCGCCAGGTATTGCACCGCCAGCTCGCGTCGGGTGTCGTCCAGCAGCTGCTGAAAACTGGTGCCCTCCTCCTGCAAACGCCGCTGCAAAGTGCGCTGCGACAGATGCAGGGCCTGCGCCACGGTTTCCCGCTTGGGCTCGCCCTGGGGCAGCAAGCGGCACAGCAGCTGGCGGGCCTGATGGGTCATGCGGCTTTCGGAAAAACGCGCCAGGTACTCCCCGGCAAAGCGGTCATGCAATTGCGCCAGCGCCGGGTTGGCGCTGGGAATCGGCGCATCCAGATCGGCACGTTCGAACACCAGCGCATAGTGCTCGGCATTGAACTGCAAGGGGGCCTGGAACACCTGTTGATAGGGCAGCAGATCGGCCGGCGGCTCGCCCTGAAAACAGACCTTGAGTGGGCGCAACTCCTTGCCGGTGATCCAGCGACAGAACGCCAGGGTATAGGCCAGCGACGCTTCGGCGCTTTGCCGGGCGGGAATCAGCCGGTCACCGTGGATCGCCAGGGTCAGCGCATAGCCCTCAGGCAGCGGACGGAAATTGAGATCCGCCCCCTCGGCGATAATCCGCTGGAAACGCACCAGCCGGGTAAAGCCCTCTTTCAAGGAGCGGCTGGACATACAGGCATAGCCCACCACATGAAACGACGCCGGGCGCACCACCTTGGCCAGGTTCAAACCAATCGCCGGATTACCGGACAATTGCACGGCACGCCCCCAGAGACGGGTCATACCATCCTGAGAAAAGCGCGCATCCGGATCGGTCAGCGCCTCGTAATCCAGCCCCAGCTCACTGAATAACTGACGGCAATCGACACCACCCATCTCCAGGCCATTGACGATGGCCAGCACCCAACTCGAAGAAGTCGTACGTTCGCTCATGCAAGAGTTCTTGTTCTGGTCACGGGAAGCCGCGCATACAGGCAGCGTGCGCAAAGATAACAAAGTGGCGCTGATTGTCACTGGCCCACGAAGACACTCGTCCTACACTTCATTACACCCTGCCCCTACAACGTCTGCATACAACAACAGGAGGTGTGCCATGAGCACGCAAGCCGCCGAACGTTTCACCAGCTTTGCCCAGTTCTATCCCTATTACCTGCAAGAGCACAGCAATGCCGTATGCCGACGCCTGCATTACGTGGGTAGCTTGCTGGTGCTGAGCATCCTCGGTTACGCCCTGTTCACTCAGCAATGGCTGTGGCTGCTGGCCATGCCGCTGGCCGGTTATGGCTTTGCCTGGGTCGGGCATTTTATTTTCGAGAAAAATCGACCTGCCACCTTTGACTACCCGCTCTACAGCCTGGCGGGTGATTGGGTGATGCTGAAGGACGCTTTTACCGGAAGAATCCCCTTCTAAATGCGCCTGGTCTTCGGCCAGGCAGGCCGGGTAGCGAATGCAAAACAACAACAATAAAGCCGCCAACGAGCGGCCAAGCGGAGAAACCTGATGAATGCTCACGCCCGTTTTACCCATATGAAAGATGGCACCGCGGAAGATTGGGCAATCATTGCCCAGGACTTTATGGCCTTTGCCAAACAGTTGCCGGATCGGGTAATGACCCACCTCAAGCTGCTGGACGGCGACTTCGGCGGCTTTCCGGTGGACCGTCTGACCCATTCGCTGCAAACCGCCACCCGCGCCCACCGGGACGGCCGCGATGAGGAATATGTGGTGTGCGCGTTGCTGCATGACATCGGCGACACCCTGGGTACGTTCAACCACCCGGATATCGCCGCCGCCATGCTCAAGCCGTTTGTGAGCGAGGAAAACCACTGGATGGTGGAAAAGCACGGAATCTTCCAGGGCTACTACTTCTTTCACCACCTGGGCATGGACCGGCTGCTGCGCGAGCAATTCAAGGATCACCCCCAGTACCTGCCCACCATCGAGTTCTGCGCCAAATACGACGCTGCCGCCTTCGACCCGGAATACCAGCACCTGCCGCTGGAGTTTTTCGAGCCCATGCTGCGCCGGGTTTTTGCTCAACCGAAGAACTCGGTTTACAAGGCCGCCACCGCCCAGGCCAACTAAAGGCACATGGCCATCACACAACCGTCGGAGCCCCTGGCTCCGGCCATTCAGCGGGTACGCTTGGCGGTCGAACTTTTGCTGGTTATGATCGCCCACCAATCAAAAGCATGGCCTCTGTTTTGCAGAGAGCGAAGGCGTCCTACAGAGACGTCAGAAAACCAGCAGGGATCGTGTCAACGCCATGAAGTCAGTCAGTATCGAGCGCTCGATCGACCTACCATCTCTACCGCTGCGTGAGTATTACTCGCGGGTTCTGGCCTATATCGCCATGGCCGCCAGCATCGCCGCGGGCACTTTTGTGCAGTATTTCGGCTACAACGTCCTCTGGATGGTGCCGTACGCCCTGCTCTACCCCCACCTCGCTCATCACCTGAGCCAGCGTTTCAAGCAAGATCATCCGCAACAGACCAACCTGGTTCTGCTGTTTATCGATGCGCTGCATAGCGGCGCGGCGATAGCTCTGCTCGGCTTTTCTGCAGTACCGAGCCTGATGTTTGTCCTGACTCTGGTGTTCAGCGCCCTGATTATCGGCGGCCTGCGCTATCTGGGCCTGGCGCTGTTGATCCTGGTCAGCGGTATGGTGCTGACCAGCGTGGTGATCCAGCCGGAACTCAAGGCCACCACGCCGACCCTGGTGTCGCTGATCAGCGTGGTATTCAGCACCCTGTATATCTGCATCACCGCCTATTTCGTGCACCAACAGGGTCTGCGTCTGGATATCGCCCGTAACGAGATCAAGCGTGAGCAGGAAAAAGCCGCACGCCTGGCTCGCAACCTGGCCAAGTACCTGTCGCCCCAGGTGTGGGAGTCGATTTTCAGCGGCAAAAAAAGTGTGCGTCTGGAAACCCAGCGCAAAAAGCTGACGGTGTTCTTCTCGGATATCAAAGGCTTTACCGAACTGTCCGAAGAGCTGGAAGCCGAAGCCCTTACCGACCTGCTCAACACCTACCTCAACGAAATGTCGAAGATCACCCTCAAGTACGGTGGCACCATCGACAAGTTCATTGGTGACTGCGTGATGGTGTTCTTCGGTGACCCGGCCAGCCAGGGTGCCAAGAAAGATGCGGTAAATGCCGTATCCATGGCCATCGCCATGCGCAAACACATGAAAGTGCTGCGCCAGCAATGGCGTGCCCAGGGCATTACCAAGCCCCTGGAAATCCGCATGGGCCTGAACACCGGCTACTGCACGGTGGGCAACTTCGGTGCCGACACACGCATGGACTACACCATCATCGGCCGCGACGTAAACCTCGCCAGCCGCCTGGAAAGCGCCGCCGAGTCCGGGGAAATTCTGATTTCCCACGAAACCTACTCGCTGGTGAAAGACGTGATCATGTGCCGCGACAAGGGCCAGATCACCGTCAAGGGCTTTACCCGCCCGGTGCAGATCTACCAGGTGGTGGACTTCCGCCGCGACCTGGGCGCTGCCTCCAGCTATGTCGAACATGAACTGCCCGGTTTCTCCATGTATCTGGATACCAATGGCATTCAGAACTACGACAAGGAGCGGGTGATTCAGGCATTGAACCTGGCGGCGGAGAAGTTGCGGGACAAGGTGATCGTTTAACACCGTTGAACGTAGCGTAGGTTGGGTTGAGCGCAGCGAAGCCCAACGATCCCTACACCCTGCTGCAAATTGATAGACGTCCTTTTTGGCCACGGTGGCAAAGCGAACACTTGGGTATGGTTGGGCTTCGCCTTTGGCTCAACCCAACCTACGCCACAACCTCAACGCCCAGCTCCACCAACCCGCCATCCAGCAACGGCTACTGCGCCAGAAACTCCAGCGCCGACGCTCGCCACGATTGCTTGGCCGCCGCCAGAGCACAACGCTGACGATCCAGGCCCAAGGCCGCCAAGCAGGCATTGCGCAGGTCTTCGTCCATCACCCCGCTCACGCCTTGCTCCAGCACATCCAACGGCCCGGCCACTGGGAACGCTGCCACCGGTGTGCCACAGGCCAGGGCCTCGAGCATCACCAGGCCATAGGTGTCGGTACGCGAAGGGAACACCAACACGCTAGCCTCGGCATACGCCAGGGCCAATGCGTGGCCATGTTGGTAGCCGAGAAAACGTACCTGCGGATAGCGGCTTTCCAGCTCGGCCCGTTGCGGGCCGTCGCCGATTACGTGTTTTTCGCCGGGTAGATCCAGGCGCAAAAAACCCTCAAGGTTCTTTTCCGGGGCCACCCGGCCCACGTAGAGAAATATCAGTCGCCCCGGGACCTGCGCAGCGGCCGGCGACTGAAAGCGGCTGAGGTCAACGCCCTTGCGCCACAGGCCCAGACGCTGCAAACCCCAAGCGTGAAACTCCGCACGCAGACGCTCGGTGGTAACCAGCACCGCCTGACTGGGACGGTGAAAATGGCGCAGATAGGCGTAGCCCCAGGACAGCGGAATCGCGGGAAACCGCGTATGCACGTACTCGGGAAAACGGGTGTGAATGGCCGTGGAAAACGCCAGTCCACGCTTACTCAGCCAGCGTCTGGCGCTCCAGCCCAGGGGCCCTTCGGTGGCCAGGTGCACGCAGTCGGGACGAAAGTCGCGAATCGCCGCACCGACCTTCCACAGATTCCACACCAGCGGAATTTCCGGATAGGTCGGGCACGGCAGCGCGCGAAAATCCGCCGGCGACAGCAGTTTGACCAAGTGCCCCAGGCCACGCAGCTCGGCAATCAACGCCTGCAGACTGGTGACCACGCCATTCACCTGGGGCGACCAGGCATCCGTGACGATCAGCACCCTCATAAATGAGTAGCCGGTTCAACCACCGCTGTATCGGGCTGACTCACCGCGGCCAGCACCTCACTGACCACGGCCGCACTGGCGGCTTCCTGGGCTGCCAACGCGGCCTGACGCGCCTGATCATCGGCCAGGCGATACAGCTCGATGCTGCCGTCCAGGTGCTCGATCAGGGCGGTGCAGCTCTCCACCCAGTCACCGCAGTTCATATATTCCACCTCGCCCATCTGGCGGATTTCGGCGTGGTGGATATGGCCGCAAACCACCCCATTGAAACCGCGCTTGGTGCACTCGTGGGCGATGGCTTGTTCAAAATCGCTGATGAAATTCACCGCGCTCTTGACCTTGTGCTTAAGGTACGCCGACAGCGACCAGTAGCCATAGCCATACTTGCGCCGCCAGTGGTTGAGCCAGCGGTTGAGGGTCAGGGTGAATTCGTAGGCCGAGTCGCCGAGAAAGGCCAGCCAGCGGTGATAACGGGTGATCACATCGAACTGATCGCCATGCACCACCAGCAGACGGCGGCCATCGGCGGTGATGTGCTCGGCTTCATCCACCAACTGGATATTGCCGAGGATCAGCTTGGAATAGCGGCGCAGAAACTCGTCATGGTTGCCGGTGACATACACCACCTCGGTGCCGCGCTTACTCATGGTCAGCAGCCGGCGAATCACGTTGGTGTGGGCCTGCGGCCAGAAAATCCCGCTGCGCAGGCGCCAGCCGTCGATGATATCGCCCACCAGATAGACCTTGTCGGCCTGGTAACGCTTGAGGAACTGCGACAGGTGTTCGGCCTGACAATCCTTGGTGCCCAGGTGCACATCCGAGATCCACAGGGTGCGTACACGTTGCTTACGGCTGGGTTTTGCGAGCTGAGCGCTGCTCATGGGGCGGCCTCCGGCAGGGTTTAGCCGAGGTTGAGGCCTCGCGGTGACCTGGGTATTACAGGTGCAAGGCAAACTGATGACAGCGCTTTCCTGGATCATTGCCACAGGTAAACTGCGTCAGTCTGCCGAGGAACCTGCCATGCACTCGATTCTGTCCCTGCGTCATTACAGCGATGAGCTGATTGCCCATAGCCATGAACACGCGCAAATCGTCTTCGGCCTCAACGGCCAGCTGGAATTTGAATTAGAAGGCCAAGGCAGCGTGCTGCACGGTCAGCAGCTGTTAGTGATTCCCGGCGGTTCGCACCATGCCTGTGAAAGCCGCCAGGGCAGCGATTGCCTGGTGTTCGATGTACCCGACAGCGAGTGGCTACAGAGCCGCCTCGGCAACCATGCCAAGAATGGCCAGCGCCTGCTCGACCGTCCGCAGACCCTGCGCCTGGGCAGCGCCCAGCAACAGCTGGTGAGCTGGCTGGCCAACAGCCCGATCAACGATCCGGTGATCGCCCAGCAAGGCGCGGCTTTGCTGCTGGCCAGCTTGGCCAGTGCGCCGGTAGAAAGTAGCGACGCGGGCAAGCTGCCGCTCAGCAGCCTGGACCGCTATATCGACCAGCACGCCGCCCACCCCTTGCAGGTGACGGATCTGGCCCGCCTGAGCGGCCTCTCCGCTGCGCGCTTCCACACCCGCTTCCTCCAGCAAACCGGGCAGACACCCATGGACTATGTGCGTCACCGTCGTCTGCAACTGGCCATGCAGCTACTGCGCGACACCTCACTGGCAGTTGGCGAAATTGCCCAGCGAGTTGGTTACAGCTCGCAAAGCGCCTTTACCGCCGCCCTCACCCGCAGCTTTGGCACCACGCCACGGCAGGTGCGCGCACAGCACTGAACAAGAGCCTGGCGACAATTACCGCGAGTTTTGCGACAGACAAGCGCGCTACGCCGTCCTTACACTGCTGCGCTCAACCAGCCGCCGTAAGGAACGCAATGGACACCATCGAATGGCACGACTTTGAACGGGTTGAACTGCGGGTCGGCACCATCATCAACGCCGAGCCCAACGTCAAAGCGCGCAAGCCGGCCTATGTACTGCACGTCGACCTCGGCGAGCTCGGCGTGAAAACCTCCAGCGCGCAGATCACCGCGCACTACAGCGCCGAGAGCCTGATCGGCAAGCAGGTGCTGTGCGTGTGCAACTTCGCGCCGAAGTCCATCGCCGGCGTGCGCTCGGAAGTGCTGGTGAGCGGCGTTTATGACCAAGAAAATCGAGTAGTCTTGGCCAGCTTCGAGCATCCATTGCCCAATGGTGCCCGCCTGGCCTGACACGGATCTCGCAGGAGCGGCTTGCGCCGCGATGCTTGTGATCTTGCTGTTTGCAGGGATCGCGGCTAAAGCCGCGCCTACACAAAGGACCCTTCTTAAGGACTTCCATGAACCACCGCTCCGCCCTCACCGCCTTGCATTGCGGTGCCCTGATGTTCGGTTTCACCGGTGTGCTGGGCAAGCTCGCCACCACCACGCCGAGCATGATCGTGTTTGGCCGTGCGCTGTTTGCGGTGTTGGCGCTGGCGGTGTTCGCCGGGCTGATTGCGCGGATTCCATGGCAGCGCCTGCGCGCCAATGACTGGGGCCGCCTGGCCCTGGGTGGCGTGCTGCTGGCCGGGCACTGGGTGAGTTTCTTTATTTCGGTAAAGGTCGCCGGCGTGGCCATCGCCACCCTGGGCTTCACCAGCTTCCCGGCCCTGACGGTGATCCTCGAAGGGCTGATTTTCCGCGAGCGCATTCGCCGCAATGAGATCGTTCTGGTGTGCCTGGTCAGTATCGGTCTGGTGCTGGTCACCCCGGAATTCAATCTGGCCAGCGGTGCCACTGCCGGGCTGCTCTGGGGTGTGCTCTCGGGTCTGCTGTTCGCCTTGCTGTCGCTGGTCAATCGCGCCGGCTCCGGCAAGCTCGGGCCGGTGCAATCGGCGCTGTGTCAGAACCTGGCGGTGGCGCTGTGTCTGCTGCCCTTTGCGGCACCGGAGCTGGCCTCGGTGTCGGCACTCAACTGGCTGTGGATCGCCCTGCTCGGGGTGTTCTGCACCGGCGTCGCCCATAGCCTGTTCGTCGCCAGCCTGGATGTGCTCAAGGCGCGCACCGCCGCCGTGGTGTTCGCCCTCGAGCCGGTATACGGCATCACGTTCGCCTGGCTGATTTTCTCGGAAACCCCCACGGTGCGAATGATGGCCGGCGGTGTCTTGATCATCTTCGCCATCTTCCTGTCCGCGCGGATGGGCGATGGCAAAACCGCCGAACCGGTCGATGGCCAGCCGCTGAACAGCTAGAGCGGGCGTCATGTACCAAGGGCTTTACACTGCCTTTACCTTGGTCTGACACCCTGCCCCCATGGGCGCTTCGATAATACGGCGTGGCCTGCACCGGAAAGGCCAGGCGTATTTATCTGGAGTTCTCATGATCACGTTGTCGATGGCACGTGCAGCCGGCGTTGTCCTGCTGCTAACCGTTTCCCTGCAAGCCCTGGCCGGCCCTCCCGGCGGTCCTGGTGGGCCCGGTGGCGGCTGGGGCGGGCCCGGCCCGGGCCACGGCCATGGCCTGCCGGACTACTCCCGCGAGGTGTGGATTGGCAGCGCCCTGTATTTCCTCGCCGCCGGCAGCTACTACATGTGGAACGCCGACCGGAAGCAATACGTGGTGGTCGAGGCCCCGCAAACCGTCGCCAGCGTTCCGCCCACCAGCTACGACGTGATTGCCTACCCGGCCCGCGGCCAATCCGCCGACCAGCAAGCCCGGGACCGTTACGAATGCCACAGCTGGGCGGTTTCCCAGAGCGGTTTCGACCCAGCCGCGGCCAACAGCGCACCACCGGCTGCGGCGGCCGATATCTACCGCCGTGCCTTGGGTGCGTGCCTGAGTGGGCGGGGGTACAGCATCAACTGATCGTTCGGTAGGGTATTTCGTCAGGGCGGCAGACGGTACGCCGCTTCAGCTTCTGCGCGTGGCATCGTCCAGCGCCAGGATGGTATGGGCGTTGGCGACCGTGGTGGCCAATGTGTTGATCACGCCGGAGCGCAAGGCTCCCAAGGTCGCGGCAGCCTTGGTGTTTTCACTGGCAATAGCCACCACATCGGGAATTCTCGCTAACTCTTGCACGGTCAACCCGATCACCCGCCCCTGGATCGCGTTGACTGCGGGTTGCCCGTGAATATCGATGAAGTCGTAGCCCATCATGTCGCCCACGGTACCGGACAACCGCGCCTGGGCGATTTCGTGCGGCGAGAACCAACCCATACGTACCATATTGCTGTTTTCGCTCATATCGCCGATGCCAATCAACGCCATGTCGGCACGCCGAGCTCGGTCCAGCGTGGCGCGCACCGTGTCGTTATTGATCATCACGCCGCGCAGCTCCGGATTGGCCACCAGAGCAGGTGCATACAGGGTTTCACTCTCAGCACTAAAACGCAGGGCCAGACGCCGGCAGATATGATCGGGGTTCATATATTCACCTGCTCTGAGCGAACCGCCGATGGCACAGACAAAGGTGCAGTTGCGAGCCACGGGCACAAAGACGTTATCCGCCACCGCGCCGACGTTACGCCCCATCCCCACCGCCACAATCGTGCCGTCATTGAGCGTTCTGTTCAGGTAGCCGGCGACCAGGCTGGCCACTGCCGAACGCTGGATGTCCGGGTCGCTGTGGTCTACAGCGATCAGCGCACGATCCAACTGAAAACGCGCAACCAATGCCTGCTCCAGCTCAGTGTTCAGCGCCGGATGCTGCAACACCCGCACCTCGACCACCCCCTCATCCCGAGCGCGCTTGAGCAATCGACTGACCTTGGCCCGAGACAGGTCGAAGCGGTTGGCGATGACCTCCTGAGTGACGTTCTCGAGGTAGTAGAGCATTGCCACTTCGGTCATCAGATCGATGTCGCTGGCAATGCGCGGGGTACTGTCACTCATGGCGACGGGCTTCCATTTCGGCGTCAAAGGCGCATTCTCTAGGCTCTCGCCCCGTCCCGTCCAGCACTGATCCGCTAGCGCTGCGCGTCGTGCTCAATCGCCTTTATCCGCTCGACCTTAGCAGCGGAACGCGCGGCTTCGAACTCTGCTTCGAGAAACGCTTTGACAACGCTTTTGGCCAACTCCGCCCCAATCACCCGCGCTCCGATCGCCAGGATCTGCGCATCGTTGCTCTTACGTGCACGCTCGGCTGAATAAGTGTCATGGGCCTGCGCCGCACGTATGCCCTTCACCTTGTTGGCTGTAATAGCCATGCCTATGCCCGTACCGCACACCAGTACGCCGAGTCGCTGCTGGCCGGCACTGATGGCGCTGGCCACCGCCAGAGCTATGTCCGGATACAACACCGGCGCTCCTCCAAAGGTACCGAAGTCGGTCACTGGATAGCCGAGCGCTTCGATATGCCGCTTCAACAACTCCTTAAGTTCGAAACCTGCCTCATCACAGCCGATGGCAATTCGTAGCTCTGTGTTCATCGCGCTTCATCCTCCGCTGCCTGCACAATTCAGACTGATCATATGATCATCGACTGAACATACATTCACGCCACACAACAAAACAACTCGACGACAAGCAAGCAGGAACCAGCCTACAAAGAGTGAAGAAGCGTCTATTTCGGGCATTACGCGCAGAAAATAGCCACACAAAAAAACTCAGCAACAGACATTGACCGATCAGAATTTCATTTGATAAACATATGTTCATCTTAAATCTGTGCGCCTAACAACAACTCCACCGCACGAGGACTTCACCAATGGTCACGCCACTCCTGCTCCAGGCCGAACATGTGGGCAAAGCTTATGCCGGGGTCCCCGCCCTACGTGATGGGCGGCTGCTTTTACGGGCCGGCAGTGTTCATGCCCTGTGTGGCGGCAACGGTGCCGGCAAGTCGACCTTCCTGAATATCTTGATGGGCATCACTCAGCGCGATGCTGGGTCCATTCTGCTGAACGGCAAGGCGGTGCACTTCAGCAACCCCGGCGAGGCGCTCGCGGCGGGAATCACCATGATCACCCAGGAGCTCGAGCCGATCCTGCACATGACCGTTGCCGAAAACATCTGGCTGGGGCGCGAGCCCCGTATCGCCGGCTGCATCGTCGACAATGCGCGCATGCTGCAGCGCACCCGTGAACTGCTGGCCAGCCTCGAATTCAACGTCGACGCCAGCAGCCCCATGCATTGCCTGAGCGTCGCCCAGATGCAACTGGTGGAAATCGCCAAGGCGTTCAGTCATGACTGCCGGGTGATGATCATGGACGAACCGACCTCGGCTATCGGCGAGCGCGAGACCGAAACCCTGTTCAAAGCCATTCGCCGCCTCACCGCCCGCGGTGTTGGGATCGTTTATGTGTCCCATCGCCTTAGCGAACTGACCCAGATTGCCGATGACTACAGCATTTTTCGTGACGGTGCCTTCGTTGAAAGCGGGCGGATGGCCGCTATCGACCGTGCCCATCTGGTACGCGCTATCGTCGGCCAGGAGCTGCAACGTATCGATCACAAGGCCGGCCGCGAATGCACCAGTGCGTGCTGCCTGGATGTCGCGGGGCTAAGCCGCAACGGCGAGTTCGAGGACATCAGCCTGCAGTTACACCAAGGAGAAATTCTTGGCATCTATGGCCTGATGGGCTCCGGACGCAGTGAATTTCTCAACTGCATTTACGGCCTGACCAGCCCAGACGCGGGCAGCGTCACCCTGCTGGGCAAACCGATGCCCAGCGGCCTGCCCAAAGCCACCCTGCGCGCCGGTATTTCGCTGGTCACCGAAGACCGTAAAGAAAGCGGCCTGATCCTCAACAGCAGCATTTTGTCGAACATTGCATTGTCGGTTTACCAGCAACTGTCGAGCTGGTCGCTGATCAATGTGCGCAAAGAAACCCAACTGGCCCGAGACATGGTCAAGCGCCTGCAGATCAAAACCACCTCACTGGAGCTGCCGGTTGCCTCAATGAGCGGCGGCAACCAGCAGAAAGTGGTCCTCGCCAAATGCCTGTCGACCGAGCCGGTGTGCCTGCTCTGCGATGAGCCCACTCGCGGCATTGATGAAGGTGCCAAACAAGAGATCTATCACCTCCTGGACCAGTTCGTGCGCGCGGGTGGTGCCGCCATCGTGGTGTCTTCCGAGGCACCGGAGTTGCTGCATTTGAGTGATCGCATAGCGGTATTCAAGGCTGGGCGACTGGTCGCGATCAACAGCGACACCACCCTCACCCAGGAAGCCTTGCTGAGTCTTGCATCATGAATAGCAAAAGCATTGCCGCCCCCTCTCTTGCTCCCTCCCGCCAACGCCGAGGCTTGGCCCTTGACCGTCTCGGATTGCCGCTGGTGTTTATTCTGTTGTGCCTGGTTCTGGCATTCGCCAGCGAGTACTTCATGACCTGGCGTAACTGGATGGACATCCTGCGCCAGACCTCCATCAATGGCATCCTCGCCATCGGCATGACCTATGTGATTCTAAGCAAGGGCATCGACCTGTCGGTCGGCTCGATCCTGGCCTTTGCCGGTCTGTTCAGCGCCCTGGTAGCCAGCCACGGCTACGGCCTTCTGGCGGCAGTCAGTGCCGGAATGTTTGCCGGCACCATGCTCGGCGCGGCCAACGGCTTTATGGTTGCCAACCTGTCGATTCCGCCCTTTGTCGCCACCCTGGGCATGCTCAGCATCGCCCGCGGCATGACCTTCATCCTCAACGATGGCAGTCCGATCACCGACCTACCTGACAGCTATCTGGCCCTCGGCATTGGCAAGGTCGGCCCGATTGGCGTGCCGGTGCTGATCTTCGCTGCCGTCGCGCTGATGTTCTGGCTGGTGCTGCGTTACACCACCTATGGCCGCTATGTGTATGCGGTTGGAGGTAATGAGAAGAGCGCCCGCACCTCCGGAATCGGCGTACGCAAAGTGGTGTTTTCGGTGTACGTGGTGTCGGGCCTGCTTGCTGGCCTGGCAGGTGTCGTCCTGTCGGCGCGCACGACCTCTGCCCTACCACAGGCCGGCACTTCCTATGAGCTGGATGCCATCGCGGCTGTAGTCATCGGCGGCACCAGCCTGTCCGGTGGCACCGGCAGCATCGTTGGCACCCTGTTCGGGGCCCTCCTGATTGGCGTGATCAACAACGGGCTCAACCTGCTCGGCGTCTCCTCTTATTACCAACAGGTGGCCAAGGGTCTGATCATCGTTCTGGCGGTACTGATCGATGTATGGCGCAGGAAAAAACGCTAGTCCGCTTTTATCCGAAAACAACAATAACGAGGTGTACTCCATGAAGCTTTTTACCGCCACGCGGGGCATCACTCTGGCCGCCCTTGCCACGCTATCCCTACTTGCCGGCACCAGCGCCCTGGCTGCCGAAGGCAAGACCTACAAGATCGGCGCCGCCGTCTACGGCCTCAAGGGCCAGTTCATGCAGAGCTGGGTTCGTGAGCTCAAGGCGCACCCCGCCGTCAAGGATGGCACCGTGCAGCTCACCGTATTCGATGGCAACTACGACGCCCTCACCCAAAACAACCAGATCGAGAATATGGTCACCCAACACTACGACGCGATCATCTTCGTGCCCATCGACACCAAGGCCGGCGTCGGCACCGTCAAACAGGCCACGGCCAGTGGCGTGACGGTGATTGCGTCCAACACCAAAGTCGCCGACCCCACTGTGCCTTACGTAGGCAACGACGATGTGGAAGGCGGCCGTCTCCAGGCCCAGGCCATGGTCGACAAACTCAAAGGCAAAGGCACCGTGGTAATCATCCAGGGCCCCATCGGCCAGTCCGCGCAAATCGACCGGGAAAAGGGCGAACTGGAAGTCCTCGGCAAGTACCCGCAGATCAAGATCATCGAGAAAAAAACCGCCAACTGGGATCGCGCCCAGGCCCTGGCCTTGACTGAGGATTGGTTGAACGGCCACCCCAATGGTATTTCCGGCGTCATTGCACAGAACGACGACATGGCACTCGGCGCGCTACAGGCGCTCAAGTCCCACGGCCTGTCTCCCGCCGAAGTACCCGTCACCTCCATTGATGGCATGCCAGATGCCATCCAGGCCGCGCAGAAAGGTGACCTCACCACCTTCTTGCAAGATGCCCAGGCCCAGTCCCAAGGAGCCCTGGATGTCGCGCTGCGCAAACTCATCGGCAAACAGTACCAACCGCAGTCGGTGATCTGGCAGCGCTATGGCAACGACGTGAAATGGAGCGACGGCACCCAGACCAGCTACATCCTGCCGTGGGTACCCGTGACCAGCGCCAACGCCGACGCCCTTTATCGCCAGGTCAGCGGCAGTAACTAGACAACGATCAACACGAGCACGCGCCCTTTCGGCCTGCGTGCTCCCTCTCCCTCAGCACAGGAATCAGGTTCATGTCCAAACCCTGGAGTCAGGCATTCGACCTCAGTAATCGCTGCGCCGTGATAACGGGAGGGGCCGCAGGAATTGGCCTGGCCTGCGCACGCCTGCTTGTCGAGCGCGGCGCGCGAGTGGCGCTGCTAGACCGTGATCCGCAGGTCGTCGAAGTTGCCGCAAGCCTTGGCCACGGCCACCTCGGCATCACCGTCGACCTTACCCAATTGGAGCATGTGCGCAGCAGCATCGACGCCGTCTTCATGCACTTCCTGCGCTTGGATTACTTGATCAACAGCGCTGGCGTCGCCCTGTTGGACAAGGCTCTGGAGGTCGAGGAAAAGGCTTGGGACACCACGCTCGACATCAACCTCAAAGCCAGCTTTTTCGTGGCCCAGGCCTGCGCCCGCCACATGCTTGCCCAAGGCAGCGGACGGATCATCAATCTCGCCTCGCAGGCAGCGGTACTCGGCCTCGATCGTCATGTTGCCTACTGCGCCAGCAAGGCGGCCATCGTCGGCATGACCAAGGTGCTGGCGTTGGAATGGGCGCCGCACATCACCGTCAACGCCATTTCCCCGACCATCGTTGAAACCGCGCTTGGCCGCAAAGCCTGGGCCGGCGAAGCAGGAGAGCGGGCCAGAGCGCAGATCCCTGCGGGGCGCTTTGCCCAACCAGAGGAAATCGCCGGGCTGGCACTTTATCTGTTGAGTGATACGGCAACCATGGTCACCGGGACGAACGTGATGATCGATGGCGGCTACAGCATTCAATAAGCCCTTTTTCCGTGTGAGGTGTAGTCATGTCCACCGTAACCCAACCGGCTGCCGAGCATGCCGCCCCGACCATCCCGAAAACCATGCACGCTGTGGTCTGCTACGGGCCGCAAGACTATCGCCTGGAAACCGTTGCAGTGCCGACGCCTGGCCCCGATGAAATTCTGACCAAAGTCGAGCTGTGCGGCATCTGCATGGGCGACATCAAAACCTACCGGGGTGCGCCCTCGTTCTGGGGCGATAGCCAGCAACCGCGCTACGTCAAACCGCCAATGATCCCGGGGCATGAGTTTGTCTGCCGGGTGGTCGCCCTCGGCCCAGGTGCGCACACACGCGGTGTAAAGGTCGGCGACCGGGTGATCTCCGAGCAAATAGTGCCCTGCTGGGGTTGCCGCTTCTGCAACCACGGCCAGTACTGGATGTGCCAGAAACATGACCTCTACGGTTTTCAGAACAACGTTCAGGGTGCCATGGCCCAGTACATGATCTTCACCAAGGAAGGCATCGTCCACAAAGTGCCGGACGCCATTCCCCCGCAAGAAGCAATTCTGATTGAGCCGCTCGCCTGCTCACTGCACGCAGCTGAACGGGCCAATGTCGATTTCGATGATGTGGTCGTGGTGGCCGGCGCAGGCACGCTCGGCCTTGGCATCATTGGCGCGGTACGTATGCGCAATCCGAAAAAACTGATCGTCCTCGACATGAAGCCCGAGCGAGCCGCACTGGCCTTGCGCATGGGCGCAGACGAGGTATGGAACCCGGCACAGGTGGATGTCCTGGAAAAAATTCGCGCCATCACTGATGGCTATGGCTGCGACATTTATATCGAAGCCACCGGCCATCACCAAGCCGTAAACCAGGGCCTGGCGATGCTGCGCAAACTGGGGCGTTTCGTCGAGTTCAGCGTGTTCAACGACGAGGCCAGTGTGGACTGGTCGATCATTGGCGACCGCAAGGAACTGGATGTACTGGGCTCGCACCTCGGGCCCTACATGTACCCCCGCGCTATCGATTTTATTGGCAGTCGCAAGATCGATATGCGCGACGTGGTAACGCACAAATTTGCCCTGGCCGATTTTCAGCAAGCCTTTGCGGTGATGGAGCGTGGGGAGCATTCACTAAAAGTGGTACTGGAACCATGAACAGCTCAGCCCTTATAAAAAACACCCGGGAGACGGCGTCATGAATCGAGTCATCAACGACCCGGATCAGGTGGTCGAGGACTTTCTGCGCGGTATTCAGCTCGCCCACCCGGAGCTGTGTCAGGCGCAAAGCAACCCACGGGTGATCAAAAAAACCCGTCCCTCGCCGCCAGGCCAGGTTGGCATCGTCACGGGCGGTGGCTCCGGTCATGAACCGGCGTTCCTCGGCTACGTCGGCCCAGGTCTGGTGGATGCCGCTGCCGTCGGCGAAGTCTTCTCCTCGCCCACCGCAAAAAGCTTTTTTGACGCCTTCTGCGCTGCCGACCAGGGTGCCGGCGTTGCCTGCCTGTACGGCAACTACGCTGGCGACAACATGAATGTGAAGCTGGCGATGAAAATGGCCGCCAGCAAGAACCTGCAGGTTCGCACTGTGGTCGCCAACGATGACGTAGCCTCGGTAGCCAAAACCGATAGGGCAAAGCGGCGCGGAGTGGCCGGGGAAATTTTCATGTGGAAAGTCGGCGGTGCCGCCGCTGCAAATCAGTACGACCTGGACGGAGTAATTCGCGTCGCCCAGAAAGCCGTCGATCACTGCCGCTCCATAGGCGTAGGCCTCACGCCCTGCACCATCGCAGCAGTCGGAAAGCCGAACTTCCAGATTGCCGACGGCATGATGGAGCTGGGCATCGGCCACCACGGCGAGCCGGGTATTGCCGTGATGCCCATTGAGTCCGCTGCAGCGATGGCCGACCGCATGCTGGCGGCGATTCTCAGTGATCGTGATTTCAGCCAGGACGACAGTGTCGTGGTGTTGGTCTCAGGCCTGGGGGCGACGCCATTGATGGAGCTGTACATCTTCTATGCGGAAGTCGAACGGCAGCTGCGCGCAAAGGGTCTGGCAATCCACCGCTGCTACATCGGCAACTACTTCACCTCCCTCGAGATGATGGGCGTGACCCTGACCCTTCTGGGCCTGGACGAAGAACTGAAAACCCTGATCGACCATCCCTGCAGCGCCATCGGCATGACCCAGACGGAGTAAATCATGAGTCAGTCTTTTTCTTCCTATGAAGGCACTGCCCTGGTCGCCGATCTGGTCGACGTGATCGTCAACAACCGCGACTACTTAAGTGAAATAGATGGTGCCATCGGTGACGGCGACCACGGCATCAACATGGCCAAGGGTTTTGCTCATTGCGGTCGCGTTATCGAGGGCCGGCGCCTGACCTTGGCTGAAGCTCTGGATGCCTTGACGCTGAGTTTGATGGAGGGCATTGGCGGCTCCATGGGGCCGCTATACGGCAGCCTGTTCATTGGCATGGCGGATCAAGTGCGTGGCCACCAGCAGATAGATACCGCCACCTTCGCCCACCTGTTGCGCGGCGGCCTGACCTCCCTGCAGGACATCACCGAAGCAGGCGTGGGGGACAAATGCCTGATGGACACCTTGATCCCGGCGGTAGAAGCGTTCGAACGCGCACATGCGGCAGGGGCATCCTTCAGCGACGCTCTGCAACAAATGAAAGCAGCGGCCTGCAGCGGCCGTGACTCCACCAAAAATCTGCTGGCGAAAATCGGCCGGGCAAGCCGCCTGGGCGAGCGTTCATTGGGCGTTCTGGATGCAGGTGCCGTATCTTGCTGCCTGATCCTCACTCGGCTGGCGGACGCAGTGCAGCCGAGGCTGATCTGATACGGCACTGCCCCTGGGCAAGCGTTTTAGCGGCGGAAAATCTTGCCTGGGGTTATCAGTGCCGCCGCCTGTTTGGGGCTTTTTTATTCGGGCACCGCAACGCGGTCGTTATGGCCCAGATCGCGCTCGGGATCGATCACATCACGCACCCGCTGCTTCAATACCTTGGCCTCGGGGAAACCGCCGTCGGCCTTGCGCTCCCAGATCTGCACACCATCACAGGTCACCACAAACACCCCGCCGGTACCCGGCTGCAGGCTGACCTTGCCCAGATCATCGCCAAAGGTCGACAACAGTTCCTGCGCCAGCCAAGCGGCACGCAGCAACCACTGACATTGGGTGCAATAGGTGATGGTGACTTCCGGTTTGCTGGTGGTCATGGGGGAACTCGATTGATCCTGGGGACAGCTAGCTTACAAAAAAGCCCGCAAGCTTTATCAGCTTGCGGGCGTTTTGACCGGCTCGTCAGTTAAGCAATCTTTGCCAGCAGCTTGCTGGCTTCAAGCTTCTGCGCCTCATCGCCCTCGTTGATCAACTCGTTGAGGATATCGCAGGCGCTTTCCAGATGGCCTTGTTCGATATAGGCCAGGGCCTGGTTGAATTTGGCCAGATTGTCGCGCCGCGCCTCCAGATGATCGAGATCGCCCAAGGGCTCACCCTCTTCCACCACGGGCTGACTCAGGTACGCCTCGTCGTCGAGGCCTTCGCCAAACCAGCCTTCGTCGTGGGTTTCCTCCACCAGCATGGCCGAGCCGGCGAAAGGGCTGCCCACATCGCTGGTCTTGCCCAGGTCGATGTGCGGTGCGTCAGCCTCGTTACTGGCCTTCTGCGCGGCTTCGGCCTTGTTGCGGGCGTTGGCAGAGAACGGGCTGATCAGGTCCCAGTCGGGGTCCAGGGAGAAGTCGTCGAGGTTGAACTGGTCGTCCTCCGCCAATGGCTGGCTGGCCAGCGGTGCAGCATCGTCGAGCACCAGTACGGCGTCGTCGAGCGCATCCAGATCCAGCTCCGGCTCCAAGTCTTGAGCGACGGCAAACAGATCGGGGTGACGGGCCTTGAGTTGACTGATCGCGCTGTCGGCATAACCGGCATCCAGCAGAAGTTCCTCTTCGCGCTGGAAGCCCCGGGCATCGCCTAGTTGCGCCAGCACTTCCAACAGTCGGAAGCGGATATCGCTGCGCTGCGGCTCGGCATCCAGGGCGCGGCGCAGGCTGCCGGCGGCTTCGCTGAAACGACCGTAGGCGATGTAGATATTGGCCCCTTCCAGGGTGTCGGTCGGGCTGGCGGGACGCGGCTCGGCAAGCGTAACGGCAACCGGCGCGCGCGGAGCGCTGACCAGCGGAGCAGCCACTACGGGCGGGGTGACGATATCGTCCAGCTCGAAACGGTCGGCGTCTTCGGTCACCACGGCCACTGATGCAATTGGCGCGAAGGAACTCGGCTGCGGCTTCTCGCGGGTACGGCGCCACAGCAACAGGCCGATCAAACCGGCCACCAGCAAGCCCAGCAGGCCCCAGATGGCACCAAACCAGCTGCGGTTTTCGGCGGCAGGCACCGCGGCAGTGCTGTCAGCGGCCATCGGCTGGGCGACCGGTGCTGACGCTGCTGGCTGAGCGTCGAGCTGGGCGCGCAGATCGGCGATCTGCTGGTCTTTACTAACGGACTGCTGCATCAGCTGCTGCACCTGCACTTCCAGGTTGGCCAGCGACTGTTGCAGCTTGGTGTTTTCGTCGGCGTTCTGCGCCAACTCGTTGTCCAGGCGTTTCTGCAGCTGGGCGATCAGCTCGGCCTGGGTTTCCAGCGGCGCTGGCACCGGCGGCGCTTCGTCATCCACCACGCTGAGGGTCGCCGGCGGCTCGGCATCGGCAGCTGAACCAGGCACCGCAGCCACAGGCGCGGCATCCGGCAGCAAGAGGTTGGCACCGGCCTGCAGGCGGCTTATGTCATTGCCACCGAAGGCCTGCGGATTGAGGGCGTGGATATCCGCCATCAACTGCTCCTGGGAGGCCGTGCTGCCTTGCGTGCGCAGACGCGCGGCGATAGTCCACACGCTGTCACCGTTGCTCACCTGGTAGTGCTTACCGAGCTTGGCAGGCGGTGGCGTACGGGGCTTGGCCGGGGCCGCTGCGGCGCGACTCTTGCCACTGGCAGCCGAACTGGCGGCCGCTGGGGCAGCAGCTACGCGGTTATACGCCGAGGCATTGGGCGGATCGAGCAGCACGGTGTATTCGCGGTACAGCTGGCCGTTGGGCCGGGCCAGCTCGACGATGAAATTAAGGTAGGGCTCGCGCACCGGTTTGCTCGAGACCACGCGAATCACGCTTTTGCCGCCGCCAAGCAACGGGGTAAAGCGCAGGTCGTTGAGAAAGATGATGCGGTCGACGCCAGAGCGCGCGTACACGGCATCGGAAGCCAGGCGCACCTTCATATCGGCAGCGCCGAGGTCGCCCACTTCCAGTAATTCGATATCTGCTTCCAACGGTTGGTTGAGGGCCGAATGCAAGGTGATGTCGCCCAGCCCCAGCGCCGACACCATCCCCGAATACAACGCCGAACCAGAAGCCAAACCCAGCAACAAATGTCGAACCTGCACCATCGACGCCTCCCGGTACTACCGCTCCATGTTCACACCACTGCGCGAATGATCGCGCACATCCCAAATTGATGGTGCTAACAAAAGGTTTAGCAAAAGACTGAAATCGGGAGAAACATCCGTGTAGGCCCGCGCCTAAGAGTATGGTCACGTTTGGCAATTTGTGACGCAGTTAACCAGGCATATGGCCATGATACGCAAAAGAGCGGAAAAACAGTCAAATAAATGGCAAAGAAAAGATGCACTTAGGTGACCTGAGACGAAAGTGTCAAAAAGCTTACAAAGTGCTGAGGGCGTTTGGGGCACAGGTTCTGGACCTGCCCCCTAACGGGAATGCGGGGGGTTAACGTTTTTCCAGATTGGCGAGAATCTGCGCGTGTACCAACTGGCAACGGCGAATTTCTTCTTCATCGACACCGGCGAACAATTCCAGCCGCAACTGGCTGGAGATGGCTTCAATCTGCTCAATCAAGGGCCGGGCCGAATCACTGAGGCAGATCTTCTTCGCCCGACGGTCTTCCACTACGGCCTGCCGGGTGACCAAGCCCTGGGCTTCCAGACTATCAAGCAGGCGCGCCAGGGTTGGCCCTTCCACGCCGACGCTCTGCGCCAACTCGCGCTGGGTGGGCAATTCATCGCTGAACCGGGCCAGGTGCAACAGCACCAGCCAGCGCGCCTGGGACAGGCCCAGGCCAGCCAGGCGGCGGTCCAGTTCGGCACGCCAGGCGCGCGACAACTGGGCTAGTTGCATACCAAAACGGTGTTGATCGGTGTGGGGCATAGAAGGCTCGTGATCACAGCTAAAACTAATAATTAGCCAGCTAACCATAACCTTGAACAAAGTGGAAGACGTTGAGCTGTAAGACTTAGTACGTTCGTAACAGGGAAAACTGCCCGGCTACCACTTCACATACTGGTCCTCAACGAAGCCCCACAGATTGTCTATCACCACGGCTGGACGCCCTTTTGGTCGCAATTCCCCACGGAACTGGCCGAATATCTGTTTGAAGTTACTGGCGATAAATCCGAGATTCAGCCGCTCTTTATGCAGCCCGCGCGCCTCGAACTGCAGGTCGACCTGACCATCGAACGACTGGATGCGCCAAGGTGCCATCTCGTTATCGCGGTCGTAGGTAAAGCGCACCGTATCCACCTTGATCAGCACGCCATCCAACCAGAAGCAGTTCTCGGTAAAGCTGGTTTCGTTGACCCCGCAGGACAGGTTCAAGCCCACCCGCAACGCCCCCGCCTGCCCCGACAAACAGGCCCAGTTCCAGAAGGTTTCCGGGCGCATGTAGCCGGCCGACCAATCGTGATGGGCAAACGCATTGATGTTGGCCAGCTCGAAAGTGCCCAACGGGCTCTGCACACTGCCCTCGCAGCGCACCCCCGCCACCTTTTGCGCATACACCCAGCCATTGGTGGCGGTGGGCGTATTCAGACACATCGGCTGAAACGCCGGCGTTTGTTCATTGAAATGGGCGTCGATACGGGTGCCGTCGTCCAGCTCCACCTGCAGGCGTTTCTCGCTGCCGTGGTTTTCCAGGCGCAGCAGGTTGTTGCCACTGCGTAACTCGCAGACGCCGTTATTGGGTTGTTGGGAAAACCGGCTGCCCAGGCCCAGCGGCAGCTTGAACTGGCGCTCGATCATGCGCCCGCTGGCCGGATGAAACAGGTAGACAAAACCGATGCCCGCCAGGCTCAGATTGGCCAAGGCGCAGCCACCGATCAGTTGCTCGCTGATCAGGCCGAAGTATTGAAATTGGTGAAAACGCCGCCATTTGGCGAGGGCACCCAGCGGGCGGCCCATGGGCGACCGGAAGTCGAAGTCGCGGTAGTTAACCTCGCCGACTGCCTGGGGAAAGATGCCGAAATGCGGCTGGCCGTTGGCCTGAATCAGACGCTCCATCTACTGCTGCCTCCCCGGAAATATCCGAGGATGCTAGCACCGGGTGGTCGCGGCTGGAGTCACGATCAGCGCCACCTGAGCGACATAATCGGCCAGGCGGCATGCCCGCTATTCGGGCGCTGGAACAGTTGTCGCGCTCGCTTAGCGTCTGCGTTGCTGCGCAGCCAGGCGGCGTTGCTGTTCCTCAGTAGGAATCGGGATGGGTTGCAGGCGGTTGATGCCCAACAGTACGGACAGTTTCCAGGCCAAAGTGCTAAGCCAGATTTTCATCGTTTGTTCCTCTCTAAACAGCGAGTGGGCGGTCGCTTGCTACACGCTATATGCGGCCGTCTCCTCGGAACTCAAGCCCTAAACAGTCACGTAGGCTTACCACGAAGGTCGTTCTCTTTGGGAATCAGCCTACCTTGAATTAAGCGTAGTACTGAAAAGAGCGCTTCCGGTTGATCTGTGGCAACGTCACGTTACTCCTCGGCAACCCGCGATTTAGCGCGAGCTGCACGCTGAGAGTGGCATTAACCCCAGCGCCGCGCCACTTCCCCCAGGGCTTTGCCGTAGGAAAAACTGGGATTAGCCGATGTACGGTATGTCCTACACACTAAGTAGACTTTACCCGCAGAATGCCATTCCAGGGACGCCCATGAGCGCCAGCGCCACCAACAGCACCAGCAGCGCCCCGGCGCTCAAGGAAATCTTCAACCGCGAACGCCTGCGCCATATCGCCCAAGAGACCCAGGCGGTGTACCCCGCCTTTGCTGGCAAACGCTTTCTCGCCCTGGCCAGCGACGGCCTCGATGAACTCTCGGTAATGCAACGCATGGCGCGGGTCAGCGAAAGCCTGCAGGCCACCCTGCCCGCCGACTTCGCCAGCGCCCTGGCGATTGTTCAGCAACTGGCACCACGCCTGAACAGCGGGTTTTTCAGCATGTGCCTGCCGCACTTTGTAGCCAGCTATGGCCAGGCGCATTTCGAGTTGGCCATGTCCGCGCTGAAATACTTCACCTGCTTTGGTTCAGCGGAATTTGCCATCCGCCACTTTCTGCAGGCGCAGCCCGAACGCACCCTGGCGCTGATGACCAGCTGGGCCGAAGACGACAACGAGCATGTGCGCCGCCTGGCCAGCGAAGGCTGCCGGCCGCGTTTGCCCTGGTCGTTCCGCCTGGCGCAGATGCAGGCCAACCCGCAGCTGGCCTGGCCGATCCTCGAACGGCTGAAGGCCGACCCCAGCCTGTATGTGCGCAAATCAGTGGCCAATCACCTCAACGACATCAGCAAGGACCACCCCGAGTGGCTGCTCAACCAACTCGAAAGGTGGGCGCTGGATGATCCGCGCACTGCCTGGATCACCCGCCACGCCCTGCGCAGCCTGATCAAACAAGGTGATCGTCGCGCCCTGGCCTTGCTTGGTGCCGGCGAGCCGGCGCAGGTGCAGTTGCGCGAGCTGCAGGTCACGCCCGGCAAACTGCGTCTGGGCCAGAGCATGACGCTCTCCTTCACCCTGCACTCCACCCGCGACACACCGCAGCGGCTGGTGGTGGATTACGCCATCGACTACGTCAAAGCCTCCGGCAAAAGCGCGCGCAAGGTGTTCAAACTGAAAACCCTCGACCTCACGCCCGGGGCAATGCTGGTGCTAGCGCGCAGCCAACAGCTTCGCCAGCTGACCACGCGCAAGCTCTACTACGGCCAGCATGCCGTGCATGTGCTGGTGAATGGCGAGTGTCTGGCCAGCACCGGCTTTGACTTGCAGCCCTGAACCGGGGGCCAGCTCAACCTTGCCAGCCGCCCAGATACACCTCCACCACCGCACCGCTCAAGCGTACCGGCCAGACCTTCAGCGACTGCTCTGGATACTCCAGGCAGGTGCCGTCCTGCAGACGAAAGTGTTGTTTGTACAGCGGTGCGGCAATCACCAGATCACCGGCCAGGCTGCCGATGATGCCGCGCCCGATCACATTGGCACCGGACAGCGGATCGCGGTTCTCGACGGCGAACAATTGCTCGCCGTCGGGCAGATAAAACAGCGCCACCTGCACCCCGTCCACCAGCGACACCACGCCGGAATTGGCCACCAGATCGTCCCGTGCGCACACGGCGCTCCAGCCTTGCACATGCTCGTTTGCCATGGCCTGCATCACACCACCTCCACTGCGTTGATCAGCGTGAGTTCATCCAGCTGAATGGGGCGGATCTGCCCGCGCTCTCTGACGAAATGAATATCCGGATCGCCGCCCTTGGCATTGACGAAGGTGCGGAAGCGTTTGAGTTTTTCCGGGTCTTTAAGGGCATTGGCCCACTCGCACTCGTAGCGGTCCACCACCAGTTGCATCTGCGCCTCCAATTCGGCCGCCAGGCCCAGGCTGTCGTCGATAACCACCGCCTTGAGGTAGTCCAACCCGCCTTCCAGGCTTTCGCGCCATACCGAGGTGCGCTGCAGCTTGTCGGCGGTGCGGATGTACAGCATCAGAAAGCGGTCGATATAGCGGATCAGCGTGTCGTCATCGAGGTCGGTGGCGAACAGTTCGGCATGCCGTGGGCGCATGCCGCCGTTACCGCTGATGTACAGGTTCCAGCCCTTCTCGGTGGCGATCACGCCAACGTCTTTGCTCTGCGCCTCGGCGCATTCGCGGGTGCAACCGGACACCGCGAACTTGAGCTTGTGCGGCGAACGCAGGCCCTTGTAACGGTCCTCGATAAGCAGCGCCATTTTCACGCTGTCCTGCACGCCATAACGGCACCAGGTGCTGCCGACGCAGCTCTTCACCGTACGGGTGGATTTGCCATAGGCATGGCCGGTTTCAAAACCGGCAGCGATCAGTTCGCCCCAGATATCCGGCAGCTCGTGCAGTTGCGCGCCAAACAGGTCGATGCGCTGGCCGCCGGTGATCTTGGTGTACAGGTCGTATTTCTTCGCCACCGCACCAATGGCGATCAGGCCGTCCGGGGTGATTTCGCCACCGGGAATACGCGGCACCACCGAGTAGGTGCCGTTCTTCTGCATATTGGCCATAAAGGTGTCGTTGGTGTCTTGCAGCGGCACCAGCCACGGCTCCTGAATCGGCCGGTTCCAGCACGAGGCGAGAATCGAGCCAATGGCCGGCTTGCAGATGTCGCAGCCGACGTGGCCTTTGCCATGACGGGCGAGCATGTCTTCAAAGCTTTCGATGCCGCCGACGCGTACCAGCGAGTACAGCTCCTGGCGGGTATAGGCGAAGTGTTCGCACAGGCTCTTGTCCACCACCACGCCACGGGCAGTGAGTTCGTGCTCGAACACCTGCTTGAGCAGCCCGGCGCAACCGCCGCACCCAGTCGCCGCCTTGGTTTGCGCCTTGAGCCCGGCCAGGTCGCTGCAGCCATTGTCGATGGCGCAGCAGATCGCGCCCTTGCTGACGTTATGGCAGGAGCACACGGTGGCGGTGGCTGGCAGCGCATCCACGCCGAGGGCCGGGGCAGCGGCACCTTGCGGCAGAATCAGCGCCGCCGGATCGGCCGGCAGGGCAATGCCGTTCTGCACGTATTGCAGCAGGGTGTCGTAGTAGCTGTTGTCACCCACCAGCACCGCACCCAGGGCCTGTTTGCCGTCGGCGGAAACGATCAGGCGGCGATAGGTGGAAGTGGCTTCGTCGATAAACCGGTAGCTGCGTGCACCGGCGGTAGCGCCATGGGCATCACCGATGGAGCCCACATCCACCCCCAGCAGCTTGAGCTTGGTGGACATATCGGCACCGAGAAATGGTGCCGCGCTGTCTTCGCTCAGTCCCACCGCGTCGCACAGCTGGGCGGCCACGCTGCGGGCCATCTGATAACCCGGTGCCACCAGGCCGAAGATGCTGCCATTCCAGGCTGCGCATTCGCCGATGGCAAAAATCCGCGCGTCGCTGGAACGGCACTGGCTATCGATGGCGATACCGCCACGGGTGCCGAGCTCCAGATCGCAGGCTTTGGCCAGGGCGTCCTGCGGGCGGATGCCGGCGGAGAAGACGATCAGATCGGTTTCGAGAAACTCCTCGTTGGCGAAGTTCATCCGGTAGCGGTAGTCGCTGCCCGGGGTGATCGACTGGGTGCCGCGCGACAGATGCACGCTGACGCCCAGCTCTTCGATCCGCGCCTTCAGCGCCTGACCACCGTGGTCATCCAACTGCACCGGCATCAGGCGCGGGGCGAACTCCACCACATGGGCTTCGAGGCCCAGCGACTTGAGCGCATTGGCCGCTTCCAGACCGAGCAAGCCCCCGCCCACCACCACGCCACGGCGGGCGTTCTTCGCGGCGGCCTGAATGGTGTCGAGATCGGCCAGGGTGCGATACACCAGACGCGAATCTCCGGCCGCGCCCTCAATCGGCGGCACAAAGGGATAGGAACCGGTGGCCAGCACCAACTGCGCATACGGCACACAGCCATTGGCGGTGATCACCTCCTGGCGGGTGCGATCGATTTCCAGCACCGGCACACCCAGATGCAGGGTTACTCCGGGGGTCTGATACAGCGCCGCTTCGCCGAGGGCCAGCGACTCGGCATCGCGGCCGCCGAAGTACTCGGACAGGTGCACGCGGTCATAGGCACGCAGCGGCTCTTCGCTGAACACATGGATCTGGTAATGCGCCAGAGCGCCCCGCTCCACCAACTGCTCCACGCAGTGATGGCCGACCATGCCGTTGCCGATTACCACCAGGGTTTGCCGATCATTTGTGCTGTTCATAAGTGCACCCGCCAAGGCCAATCAGGTTTCGTTGAGCAAAAAAAAACGCCTGGAACCAAAAGGTTCCAGGCGCCTTTGCCTGTTCGTGCTGCCGGCCCATGGGCCTGTCGCAGTCATTGTTACCCGGGCCTTGAGTGGCCAAACGATCGCCGTTGATCGACAGGGCATGCCACACGCGACAACGCGGTGGTTGCTTGGGCGTATGCAGTGGTTGTGCCAGAAGGAATTAAATGCCGCTTGAGTGGGCGTGGTTGGCGGGTTGGGGTGTGAAGTGCGGGCGTTTCGCCGCGCAAATTACAGAGCCAAAACGGTGCGACTTGCACCACAGCGCCCCAAGCTGACGCGGTTTTTTCCCATGCACATTCTGTAGGAGCGGCGTTAGCCGCGATGCTCTTCAGATCACAAGCATCGCGGCTGAAGCCGCTGCTAGGGGTTCGCGGCAGTGTTCACGGTTGTTGGCCCAGCCATTGCTACACACACGCAAAGGCCATCAACGTCGATGGCCACATCTACAGGCAAAGGCGCCATGCAGCTCCCGTTGAAAAACGGTCCAGCTGCATGGCGCCTTTTTCGTTTTGGCGGGGAAAGGCATGGTCGACTCAGTGACGGCAACCACCAGCAAATCGGTTCGCAGCGTCTGCCCGTATTGCGGGGTGGGCTGCGGCATTGTCATGCAGGTGGAAAACAACCTGATCGTCAAAGTCTCCGGCGACAAACAGCACCCCGCAAACGCCGGGCGGCTGTGCACCAAGGGCAGCACCTGTGGTCAGGCGGTTGCCAACAGCGGGCGCATGGAGCACGCCTTTATGCGCCAGGAGCGCAACCGCGACCCGGTGCGCGTCGGTATAGAGCAAGCCATCGAGGCCACCGCCAGCCGCCTGCGCAGCATCATCGATATGCATGGGCCAGATGCCGTGGCCCTGTATGTGTCCGGGCAGATGTCGCTGGAGGCCCAATACCTGGCCAACAAGCTGACCAAGGGGTTTATCCGCAGCCGGCATATCGAATCCAACTCGCGGCTGTGCATGGCCAGCGCTGGCAGCGGCTACAAACTGTCCCTGGGTGCCGACGGGCCACCTGGCTCCTACGATGACTTCGACCACAGCGACCTGTTCGTGGTGATCGGCGCCAATATGGCCGACTGTCACCCGATCCTGTTTCTGCGCCTGCTCGACCGGGTAAAGGCCGGTGCCAAGCTGGTGGTTATCGATCCGCGGCGCAGCGCCACGGCCGACAAGGCCGATCTGTTTCTGCAGATCCGCCCTGGCACCGACCTGGCGCTGCTCAATGGCCTGCTGCACCTGCTGGTGAAAAACGGCCACAGCGATCCGGCGTTTATCCAGTCGTTTACCCAAGGCTGGGAGGTGATGGAAGACTTTCTCGAGGCCTACACACCGGCCCATGTCGCTGAGGTCACCGGCCTGGCCGAAGCCGCTATCCGCCAGACCGCGCAGTGGATCGGCAACGCCGCCAACTGGATGAGCTGCTGGACCATGGGCCTTAATCAGAGCGTGCACGGCACCTGGCACACCAACGCCCTGTGCAACCTGCATCTGGCCACCGGGGCCATTTGCCGACAGGGCAGCGGGCCGTTTTCCCTCACCGGCCAACCCAATGCCATGGGCGGCCGCGAGATGGGCTATATGGGCCCTGGCCTGCCCGGCCAACGCTCTGCCCTGGTGGCCGACGACCGCGCCTTTATCGAACAGCTTTGGCAAATCCCGAGCGGCAGCCTGCGCGCCGAAGCCGGTGACGGCACGGTGGCCATGTTCGAGCAGATGCGCGAAGGCACCATCAAGGCCTGCTGGATTATCTGCACCAACCCGGTGGCCAGTGCGCCGAACCGGCAGACCGTGATCCAAGCGCTGCAGCACGCCGAACTGGTGATCACCCAGGACGCCTACCTGGATACTGAAACCAACCGCTACGCCGACATCCTGTTGCCGGGCGCGCTATGGGCCGAAGCTGAAGGCGTGATGATCAACTCCGAGCGCAACCTGACCCTGATGCAGCCCGCCGTGCAGCCCCCCGGCGACACCCTGGCCGATTGGCAACTGATTGCCCGCGTGGCCTGCGCCATGGGTTATGGCGAGGCCTTCAGCTACAGCAGCGCCGAGCAAGTGTTCGAAGAAATCAAACAAGCCGCCAACCCCAGGACCGGCTATGACATCCGTGGCGCGAGCTATGCCCGCTTACAGCAAGCGCCACTGCAATGGCCATGCGCCGACGCCAGCAGCAACGCGCGCAACCCGATCCGCTACCGCGACCCGCACACCACCCGGTTCGCCACCGACAGCGGCAAGGCGCAGTTCTTCGCCCGCCCTTATCTGCCGCCGGCGGAATTGCCCGATGACGACTTTCCCCTGGTGCTCAACACCGGCCGTGTGCAGCACCAATGGCACACCCTGACCAAAACCGGCAAGGTGCCCACCCTGAACAAACTCAACCCCGGCCCCTTCGTCGAAATCCACCCCAGCGATGCTGCGCGCCTGGGCATTAGCGAGCGCAGCAAGGTGGAAATCCGCTCACGGCGCGGCCGTGCGGTATTGCCGGCGCTGCTTAGCGAGCGCGTACGCCCCGGTAACTGCTTTGCGCCCTTCCACTGGAACGATGTGTTTGGAGAAAACCTGGCCATCAACGCCGTCACCAGCGATGCCATCGACCCCACGTCCCTGCAGCCGGCATTCAAGTTCTGCGCGGTTGCTCTGCTGCCTATCGCTACGCCCGTCGACGCGCTGCCGCCGTCTTCAGCCAAGGAACTCGCGCCCATGCAGATCGATGCCTTCGCCCGCCAGCTCAACCTCGACCAGCCCGCAGCGCTGGCACTCAACGCCGACGAGCAGCTGTATATGCAGGGCTATCTGCTGGGCCTGCGCAACACCGAGGCGCGCCAGGGTGGTGTGCCGACGCTACCGGCCAGCGCGCCCTTTGCCGCAAGCAAACGCCTGTTGCTCGATGGTCTATTGGCCGGTCTGTTCTCCCGCGCCGGCGATGAACCCGCGCCAACGGCGTTGCTGACCAGCAGCAACGAACCCGAATGGCTGGTGCTCTGGGCCTCGCAAACCGGCAACAGCGAAACCCTCGCCGCCACCTGCGCGCAACGCCTGGGCAGCGCCGGCCAGCGGACGCGCCTGCAAGCCATGGACGAAGCCAAGCTCGACGACATGCGCAACGCCGCCGGGGTTTTGCTGGTCACCAGCACCTTTGGCGACGGCGACCCACCGGACAATGCCAGCGACTTCTGGCACAACCTGCAAAACGCCGATGCCCAGGCGCTGGCCAATAGCCGCTTCAGCGTGCTGGCCCTGGGCGATTCCAGCTACCAACAGTTCTGCGGCTTTGGTCGCAAGCTCGACGAACGCCTGGTCGAACTGGGCGCCGAACGCTTGCAGCCGCGACTGGACTGCGAAGCGGATTTTCAGGTGCCAGCCGAGCAATGGCTGAATGCCCTGTGCAGCCGTTTTGCCGCCGCCAGCGCGGCACCGGCGAGCGCTGCCCTGCTGCGTCCGACGCCCGTGGAAAGCAGCACCTACAACCGCGCCAATCCGCTGCGCACCACCCTGCTGAGCAATCAGTTGCTGAACCGTCCTGGCGCGCAGAAAGAAACCCGCCACCTGGCCTTCGACCTCAGCGGCCATGACTTCCCCTACCAGGCCGGCGATGCCCTGGGCGTATGGCCCAGCAATGACCCAAGCCTGGTGGACGAACTGCTGAGCACCCTGCGCCTGTCCGGCGACAGCCTGGTGGAACTGGACAATCAGCCGCCCATGCCCCTGCGCGAAGCGCTCACCGAACACCTGGAAATCGCCCGCATCAGCCCGGATCTGCTGCGCCGCGTGGCCGGCCATAATGCCAGCCCGCTTCTCGAGGAACTGCTGCACGAAGGCAACCAGAACGCCCTGCAGGATTGGCTCTGGGGGCGGCAGGTGCCGACCCTGTTGCGCGAGTACCCCATCGCCCTGGATGCGCAGCAACTGGCGCGCTTGCTCAAGCCGTTGCAGCCGCGCCTGTACTCCATCAGCTCCAGCCCCAAGGTAACGCCAGACCAGGTGCACCTCACCGTGGCCACCGTGCGCTACCAGCATCAGGGTCAGGCCCGTGGCGGCGTGTGCTCCACCTTTCTCGCCGACCGCGCGGCCAACAGCGGTGTGCGCATCTTTCTGCAACGCTCCACCCACTTCCGCCCGCCGCAAGACCCGGCCACTCCGCTGATCATGATCGGCCCCGGCACTGGTATCGCGCCGTTTCGTGCCTTTCTGCAGGAACGCCAGGCGCAATCTCAAGAAGGGCGCGGAAACGGCAAGAACTGGCTGTTCTTCGGCGAACAGCGCGCCCTCAGCGACTTCTACTACCACGACGAATTGCGCAGCTGGCAACGCAGCGGCCTGCTCACCCGGCTGGACACCGCGTTTTCCCGCGACCAGAAAGAAAAAATCTACGTACAGCAACGCATGCTCGAAGAAGGTGCCGCGCTCTGGCAGTGGCTGGAACAAGGTGCCCATATCTGCGTCTGTGGCGATGCCAGCCGCATGGCCAAAGACGTGGATGCCGCGCTGAAAAAGATCGTGCAGCTACACGGCAAGATGAGCGCCGGGGCAGCGACGCTTTACGTGAGTGGCATGAGCAAAGACCGGCGTTACCTGCGCGACGTGTATTGACGCCACGACGCTGGATCCCAGCCTGCGCTGGGATGACGGAGGTTGGTGGAAGTTCACCGCCGCCCCGGCGCAGGCTGGGATGACGGAGATCGGTGGGGAGTTCACCGTCACCCCAGCGCAGGCTGGGGCCCAGAATTTATCAGGCCAGCGGTTATCAATCGGCGCACCAATTGACCGTTGGGGCGGCGACCTTGTATGTCGGTGACAGAAGCAAGGATCGGCGTTACCTACGTGACCTGTATTGAAGCGACGACTCTGGCTCCCAGCCTGCGCTGGGATGACGGAGGTTGGTGGAAGTTCACCGCCCCACCGGCGCAGGCTGGGATGACGGAGGTTAGTGGGGAGTTCACCGTCACCCCAGCGCAGGCTGGGGCCCAGAATTTATCAGGCAGCGGTTATCAATCGGCACACCAATTGCTCATCAAACTCCAAAGGCTGCCTTCCAACGCTGGAACTCGGCCACTACAGACATGACAATGGCGTCGTGCTCGACCGGCTTCAGGCTGGGAGGTACGGCGCTTTTTTTTGCGAAAACGGTTTGGGAATAGCGCCATGAGCGATATCAGCACCCCCTTGGACGCCCTGCACGCTCTGGCCTGGGTGGCCGGCAGCGATGCGCCGGAAAAGAACGTGCTTAATCTGGGCTTTATGCCATTGAGCGACTGCGCCTCAGTAGTAGTCGCCGCCACCCAGGGCTTTGCCCAGCCCTATGGCCTGACCCTCAACCTGAAACGGCAAAGCTCCTGGGCCGGCCTCAGCGACAAATTGCTGAGCGGCGAATTGGATGCCGCCCATAGCCTGTACGGCATGGTCTACGCCCTGCAGCTGGGCATCAGCGGTGCGCCGGCCACCGATATGGCCGTGCTCATGGGGCTGAACCAGAACGGCCAGAGCATCAACCTGTCGCAACCGCTGAAAGAGGCCGGGGTGACCACTGCCAGTGCACTGGCGCAGCGCGTGCACCAAAGCGGCACCCCATTGACCTTCGCTCAGACCTTTCCCACCGGCACCCACGCCATGTGGCTGTACTACTGGCTGGCCGCCCAGGGCATTCATCCGCTGCAAGATGTAAAGAGCGTGGTGGTGCCGCCGCCGCAAATGCTTGCGCACTTACAGGCCGGGCGTATCGACGGTTTCTGCGTTGGCGAACCCTGGGGTGCCCATGCCATTGCCCACCAGCAAGGCTTTACCGTCAGCACCAGCCAGGCGATCTGGCCGGAGCACCCGGAAAAAGTGCTGGCCTGCACCCGCGAATTTGTCGAGCAATACCCCAACACTTCCCGCGCCCTGGTGATGGCCGTGCTGGAAGCCAGCCGGTTTATCGAAGAAAGCCTGGAAAACCGCCGCAGCACCGCGCAGTTGCTTAGCTCGGCGGAGTTTCTTGATGCGCCCTTGGCCAGCGTCGAACCCCGTCTGCTTGGCCAATACAGCGATGGCCTGGGCAACAGCTGGGAGGATGAGCACGCCCTGCGGCTGCACGACAACGGTGCCGCCAACTACCCCTACCTCTCCGATGGCATGTGGTTTATGACCCAGTTCCGCCGCTGGGGTCTGTTGCGTGACGAGCCGGACTACCTGGCCGTGGCGCAACAGGTGCAGCAACTCGAGGTGTACAGCCGCGCCGCCGGCAGCCTGGAAATCGCCCTGCCCGCCTCGCCACTGCGCAGCAGCACCTTGCTCGACGGCAGCGTCTGGGACGGCAGCAACCCCGCCGCCTACGCACGCAGCTTTGCCCTGCATGCCCTTAGTGATCAGTGAGCCGACGACCATGTTGCGCATCCTGCTGATCAATGACACCTCGAAAAAAGTCGGCCGCCTGCGGGCGGCCCTGAGCGAGGCCGGTTTTGAGGTGATCGACGAATCCGGCCTGACCATCGACCTGCCCGCGCGGGTGGAAGCCGTGCGCCCGGACGTGGTGCTGATCGACACCGAATCCCCTAGCCGCGACGTGATGGAACAAGTGGTGCTGCTCAGCCGCGACCAGCCCCGGCCGATCGTGATGTTTACCGACGAACATGATCCCGGCGTGATGCGCCAGGCGATCAAATCCGGGGTCAGCGCCTATATCGTCGAAGGCATCCACGCCCAGCGCCTGCAACCGATCATGGACGTGGCCATGGCTCGCTTCGAAAGCGACCAGGTGCTGCGCGCCCAACTGCACGCCCGCGACCAGCAACTGGCCGAACGCAAACGGGTGGAACTGGCCAAGGGCCTGCTGATGAAGATGAAAGATTGCAACGAAGATGAGGCCTACACCCTCATGCGTCGTCAGGCCATGAGCCGGCAACAGAAACTGATTCAGGTGGCCGAGCAGATTATCGCCATGAGCGAGATGTTGAACTGACGGCAAGCGCCGACTTCTCCCGTAGGAGCGGCTTTAGCCGCGATGCTCTTGATCGCCGCGTTTGCAGGAAATCGCGGCTGAAGCCGCCCCTACAGGCTCACACCATGGTGCGCACCACGCACCCTGCGCGCCATAACGCAGCACGCCGAACCTAGCCAACCCCCTAATTAACGCTAAAACCATTGATCTAGAGCCTCCCACCCAACCTGGCACACAATCTGCTCAGGCAACTGCACAGGTAACCAACGGCGGTTGCCCCACCCCGACAAAGACGTCGCTATTCCCTGAGCCCAGTGCCCAGTGGAGTGCGGCGTTTTTTGCGTTTTGGCCTCGGCAACGAGGCAGTGGGATGACCGCCGATGGTCACCCACCTGCAAGCACACAACCTTCCGTGATTTCTTTTGCAGATGAGGTGCTGGATGAACAACAACAGTTTCTGGAAAGCCGGCCATACACCCACGCTGTTTGCCGCGTTCCTGTATTTCGACTTGAGCTTTATGGTCTGGTACCTGCTCGGCCCCATGGCCGTGCAGATCGCCACCGACCTGCAACTGACCACCCAGCAGCGCGGCTTTATGGTCGCCACGCCGATTCTGGCCGGTGCCCTGCTGCGTTTTCTGATGGGCATGCTGGCCGACCAGGTGTCGCCGAAAACCGCCGGCATCATCGGCCAGATCATTGTCATCGCCGCCCTGGCCGTGGCCTGGCAGCTGGGCATCCACAGTTATGAACAGGCGCTGCTGCTCGGCGTATTCCTCGGTATGGCCGGTGCCTCGTTCGCCGTGGCCCTGCCGCTGGCCTCGCAGTGGTACCCGGCCGAGCACCAGGGCAAAGCCATGGGCATTGCCGGGGCCGGTAACTCGGGCACGGTGATTGCCGCCTTGGCCGCGCCGGTATTGGCCGCGGCATTCGGCTGGACCAACGTATTCGGTCTGGCGCTGATCCCACTGCTGATTACCCTGGCGCTGTTCAGCCTGCTGGCGCGCAATGCCCCCAATCGCGCCAAACCGAAATCCATGGCCGACTACTTCAAGGCCCTGGGCGACCGTGACAGCTGGTGGTTTATGTTTTTCTACAGCGTCACCTTCGGCGGCTTTATCGGCCTGGCCAGCGCCCTGCCCGGCTACTTCCATGACCAGTACGACCTCAACCCGGTGACCGCCGGTTACTACACCGCCGCCTGCGTATTTGGTGGCAGCCTGATGCGGCCCCTGGGCGGTGCCCTGGCCGACCGGTTTGGCGGCATTCGCACCCTGCTCGGCATGTATGCCCTGGCGGCCATCTGCATCGCGGCGGTGGGTTTCCACCTGTCCAGCTCGGTTGCTGCCCTGGCGCTGTTCGTGGCTGCCATGCTCGGCCTGGGTGCCGGCAATGGCGCGGTGTTCCAACTGGTACCTCAGCGTTTCCGTAAAGAGATCGGCGTGATGACCGGCCTGATCGGCATGGCCGGCGGCATTGGTGGCTTCCTGCTGGCCGCCGGCCTTGGTGCAATCAAACAGAACACCGGCGACTACCAGCTCGGTCTGTGGCTGTTCGCCAGTCTGGGCCTGGTGGCCTGGTTCGGTCTGCACGGGGTGAAAAGCCGTTGGAGAACCACCTGGGGTTCGGCCGCCTTCACCGCTGCGCGCGTTTAAGGGCACGCCATGGGCCTGCAATTGAGCTACGCCGAAGCCAGCGCCAGCGGGCCACGGGCGGAGAACCAGGATGCCGTTCGCCTGGTCACCCCCGCCCCGGCGCTGGCCGCCAGCAAGGGTTACCTGTTTGCCCTGGCCGACGGTGTCAGCCAATGCGCCGACGGTGGCCTGGCGGCGCGCTCAACCTTGCAGGCGCTGGCCCTGGACTACTACGCCACCCCGGAAACCTGGGGCGTGGCGCAAGCCCTGGACCGTCTGCTATTGGCGCAAAACCGCTGGCTGCATGCCAACGGTGGCGACCAGCCGCTGCTCACCACCCTCAGTGCCCTGGTGGTGCGCGGTAAACAATTTACCCTCGCCCATATCGGCGATTGCCGGGTGTACCGCTGGTTTGCCGGGCAACTGCAACGCATCAGCGAAGACCACGTCTGGGGCCAACCGGGCATGCAGCATGTGCTCAAGCGCGCCATGGGCCTGGAGCAGCACCTGGTGGTCGATTATCTGGATGGCGAACTGCGCCAGGGCGAGAGTTTTCTGCTGGTCAGCGATGGCATCTGGGCCACCCTCAGCGAGGCCTCGATTGCCGGCATTCTGCGTGACGAAAGCCAGCTGCAGGCAGCCACTCAGGCGCTGGTCCGTGCGGCTCACCAGGCCGGCAGCCAGGACAACGCCAGCGCCGTTCTGGTGCGGGTCGAGACCCTCGGTGAAAACAGCCTCGGCGATGTGCTCGGCCAGATCGAACAATGGCCATTGCCGCCGCTCCTGAAAGCTGGGCAACGCTTCGAAGGCTGGCAGGTACAAAGCCTGCTCAGCGAAAGTCGCCAGTCCATGCTTTACCGCGTAAGCGACACCCACCAACAACCCTGGCTGCTGAAAACCCTGCCAGCCAGTCGGGCCAGTGACAGCAGCGCCGCCCAGGCCCTGCTGCAGGAAGAATGGTTTCTGCGCCGGGTTGCCGGTCGTTACTTTCCCGAGGTGCACCACGCCAACCAGCGTCAGCACCTGTACTACCTGATGCGCGAACACCAAGGCATCACCTTGGCCGAGCACTTCACCCTGCACGGCAACCTCGGCCTTAACCAATGGCTGGAAATCGCCGCGCGCCTGCTACGGGCGCTGGGCATGCTGCACCGGCGCAATATCCTGCACCGGGACATCAAACCGGCAAACCTGCTGTTGAGCAGCGACGGTGAACTGCGTGTGCTGGATTTTGGTCTCGCCTATTGCCCTGGCTTGTCGCCGCAGGACAGTGGCGAACTCCCCGGCACCCCCAGTTTTATCGCCCCGGAAGCCTATGCCGGTGCCGCCCCCAGTGTGGCGCAGGACCTCTACAGTGCCGCCGTGAGCCTTTACTACCTGCTCACCGGCCACTACCCCCATGGCGAAATCGAAGCCTTCCAGCGCCCCCGTTTCGGCGCGCCGGTGGCCGCCAGTCGCTATCGCCCGGACCTGCCGGAGTGGCTGGTGCAGCACCTCGACAAAGCCCTGGCCAACGACCCGGCGCAACGTTTCGAAACCGCCGAAGAATGGCTGCTGGCCCTGCAACAAGGCGAACACCAACCCGTCGTTCGTGCCCGCCCGTTGCTCGAGCGCGAACCCCTGAAAGTCTGGCGCAGCCTGGCCCTGGCCTCGCTGCTGGGCAACCTGCTGTTGCTCGCCTGGCTACTGCACAGCTGATTGAAGAGGACACATCCATGAGCGCAAAAGTCTGGCTGGTTGGCGCCGGCCCCGGTGATCCGGAACTGCTTACCCTCAAAGCCGTGCGAGCCCTCAACGCGGCGCAGGTGGTGATGATCGACGACCTGGTCAACCCGGCCGTACTGGAACACTGCCCCGACGCCAAGATCATCCCGGTCGGCAAACGCGGCGGCTGCCGCTCCACCCCGCAGGAATTTATCCACCGCCTGATGCTGCGCTACGCCCGCCAGGGGTACTGCGTGGTGCGTCTGAAAGGCGGCGACCCGTGCATCTTCGGCCGTGGCAGCGAAGAGGCCGACTGGCTCAGTGCCCATGGCATCGAAGTGGAACTGGTCAACGGCATCACCGCGGGCCTGGCCGGTGCCACCCAATGTGGCATCCCCCTGACCCTGCGCGGCGTCGCCCGCGGGGTCACGCTGGTGACTGCCCACACGCAGGACGACAGCAGCCTTAACTGGCCGGCGCTGGCGCAAAGCGGCACCACCCTGGTGATCTATATGGGCGTGGCAAAGCTCGAGGAAGTGCAGCGGGAATTGCTCGCCGGCGGCCTGCCCGCCAGCACCCCGGTGGCGATGATCGAAAACGCCTCACTCCCCCAGCAACGCGAATGCCGCACCGACCTCGCCGGTATGCAGCAAGCGGCACAAGCCTTCGAACTCAAGGCACCGGCGGTGTTGGTGATTGGCGCGGTGGCGGGGTTGGGGCAGATGGCGGTGGTTGAGCGCCAAGTGGGTTGAGCCCCGCCGAGAAACTAAGGATTCAACCGTGCCGGCTGAGACTCCGCGAGTATGGCGGTGTCCGCCGAAACCTGTGCTTGCCGAGATTTGGATCCATTTACGGCCGAGCTCAATGCCGGGCACCTCGATCAGCCGGTAGGTGATTTCAGCCGCCGCTAGAACGGCCAAGAGAGTGAGCGCCGCGCAGACAAAATAGGCATAGGTGCTTAGATAGCCCGACGTCGCTGCGTAGATGTCAACCAGCATTCCTTTGCCGTAAAAAATGATGATCGGGTGCAGCAGATAAATGCTGAAACTGCGTTCGCCTACAGCTTGCAGAAACGAGTTGGCCAGCAACCTTATCGGTGCCACTGCCTGCCAGATAACCAGCAGGGTAAACACCAGCCCCCAAAGAATTATGTCCAGGCGGCCGCCATACTTCAGGTCCGCGGCCACCCCCATCACGAGTAGCGCTATGAGCAATGAAACTGCAGTGGTGGGAATGAGCCAACGAATCACCGCAGAGTCGGCAGTGAGACGCTGACTTACCCGGTAGGCGAACATACCCATGGTGAAAAAACACAAGTTCGGCGCAAAGGAGTAGTACGACCAGTTCAGTCCGGACACCGATTCGGTCGCCGAATATTTCGCGTCCAGCACATCGCGCAGGCTATAACTCAGCACAATGCTCGCGAGCATGAGTAACAGCGCCGCCCTGTCGGTTCGGCAGATCACAATCAGCACCGGAAACACGGCATAGAACATCATCTCGACGCTCACTGACCAGCCGGCCCAGACAATCTCCGAAAAGGGCACAAAACCGGTGCTAAAGGACAGATTGACAATAACGGTTTGAATGCTCGCCTGAATGCCACCGTTGAAAAATTGCCTGGTCAACTCAAAGGCCAGTACGGCGTAAAACAAGGGGGCTATTCGCATCAGGCGTCGAACAAAATACTCGCCACACCAGTTTTTGGATTGCAGACGAGTTTGCGTTGAGTGCATCAACGAAAAGGCACTCAGCACAAAAAAAGATGTACGGCAAAACCAAAGTCGCGATGGATAAACCAGAAGGCATCTGGCAGCGCCAGGTTAGCCATATAGTGCGAATGGAACAGCACAATGGCGATTGCCGCCACGCCGCGCAGACCATGAATCCCCTTCAATAGCTGCGCGGCTTTTATTGTTTTTGAAACCTGCGGCTCAACCATTTTCCCTGGCTCTTCATCTATATTGCGGGCTAATGGATCAGCCCGCATTGCAGGCACGCTAACTTAATTTCGCCATAAAGCGCCGAAAAGTTCGTACAAACGGCAGCAGTAAACGGTGCAGCACGCGCACCCGTTTAATCGCCTCTTTTATTCTGGAAAACAGCTTCAAGCCGTGAAACTTGGCAAGCTCGGCCAAGTCGGCAAAAAAGCCCCGACGTTGCTGGCCTGACATGGGTGCCTGGGTGTGGGGAAACGCTGCGCGAGAAAAGCGCCGAACGCCCTGCTTGGCATTCAAGGTCGCTTGCAGAAAGCCGTGACCATACTTGCGGTCCGGCTCCAGGTGGCAACCCTCGGCCCATTCGTTCCAGGCGTTGATAAACACCAGGTTTTCACCCGTGTGTGCTTGCTGCAGATCTAACGTTTCCGATAGCCAACATTCGTAATTGTCCGGTGTGCCATTCAACACCACCAACGCACGGTTATTAGTTCTGGCGGTATTGTCCCAGGACGGGAAAACCGTCTTGAATACGCGGCCGTCCTTGTAATCACGGTCCAGATAACTGTTGGCTACCGCCTCATAACGCATCACCGTTCCGGCGAACGCCTTATGAAACTCCACCTCATGGTTGGCGTTGCCATGCTTGAGGTTATGCGGTGGGAATTCAACGCCGCTATCAAACCCGTGCAGCTGGTAGTTTTCGTTGCCGTGGGTCAGTGCCGCGCACAGGTGAATCTCGCCCAAGCCAATTTCGCGACAGTAGTCGCGCCATACCTTGAGGGTGTTCGAGGGATCAGGCAGATGCTGATGCCGATAGACGATCAATAGCGGTTTGCCGTCCACGCGAATGTAGCGCGGGTCTTCAAAGATCGGTACCAGCGACTTGATGAAGTCGACATCGTCAGTCGGCAGATACTGCTGCGCGATCAGTATTTCGTGGTCGGCACCATCCCAGCGCCGGGTCCAGTTTTCGTTGGCCCAGCACAGACAAAATGGCATGTCGCTTTGCGGGTCGGCGAGCATATCGTCCAGCGGTTGATTCAATATTCTTTTGCCGGAAAACCAGTAGTAGTGATAGCAAAAGCCGTCGACCCCATACTCTTTGGCCGTCTTGATCTGATCACGTCGGGTGTCGCGCAAGCGAAGATCATAAAAACCGAAGTCAGTCGGCAGATGCGGCTGGTAATGGCCTTCATACAACGGCTCGGCTTTGGTGACGTTGGTCCATTCAGTAAAGCCTTTGCCCCACCACTTATCGTTTTCAGCGGTGGGGTGAAACTGGGTGAGATAGAAGGCGATCAGTCGTGCCGGTGCCGGTTGATTGAGCAGGTGATGTTCGGTTGGCGTATTCATTATTTTTTTGTCAGCGGAATCACGAGTGGAATAAGGCATCACAGTTTGATCCCAAGCAGACCGGCACCCTTGCGGAGGAACTGCTTGGCACGTGGGCCCAGCGCGCGTCGCACGCGCATGCTCAGCGCTGTATGGCTGCTTATCCGCGTGGGTTTGGGCGCAGGTGGCAGCAGGGCAACGGCGGCGCCGGCATAGGCGACAGGCACGGCCTTCACCACCACCTGATAGACGTGCGCGTGGCGGCTGCTGGAAAGCGCCTTGCGCACGCTGCCAGGCAGGGTCGCCCACACCGGCGCGAATTCGGTTTCTTCTGGCGGCTTGATCACGTAGCGCGCTTCAATGATTTTCAGCCCGGCCTGCGCAAACAGCGCTTCGATATTTTTCAGGCCGAAGAAGCGAATGTGCGTGCGGTCCAACAAGCCCCAGTCGCGGTAATCGAAATCGCCGTCGTACAAGCAGCCGGAAATTGCCGCGTGACCGGCATGTGGCAGGGAAATCACCAGATAACCGTCAGCGCTGATCAGCGGCACCATGCGTTGCAAGGTACGCCAGGGGTCGTACAGATGCTCCAGTACATCGGCAGCTACCACTACGTCGAACTTCTCATGCTGGGCCAGCAACAGCGGCCAGTCGCTGGCGTTGAGATCGGCGCTTATCACGGACTCACAAAACGGCGTGACCCGTTTGATCGCTTCAGGGTCCACTTCCAGCCCCGTAATCCGGCATTGCCCCTGTTGCGCCAGCAGCTTGGTAATAGAGCCCGGACCGCAACCCATCTCCAAGACGCGTTTGTGCTCGCCGACCATGCGGATCACATGGGCTGGCGCCGTTTGCGAGGCCGGGTCGACGTCATACTCGTAGGTGTGGCGATCGCTACTCATTGGCCGCTTCCCACCTTGCGAAACCTGTCCCGCAACGTGCGTAAAGGTGCCGTCACTCGCCATGACAGGCTGTTGTGGAGTAACGAGACAGCCTGAGTCTGGTCTTGCAACTGCACGATCAAACGCTCTATCGCCGCGTCCTTCTCTGCCTCAATCGTCTGATAGCGGGCCAGATCAATTTCGCGTTTGACCATCGACTGCACCAGCTGCCTGATGGCGACCTGGTTGAGCCGCTGCAGCGCGGCATTCAGGCCAGCAGCCAACTCGGCGTCCGCTACCGGTTCGGCGTTTGGCACCGCGGGTTGCAACGCCGGCTCGGTCTTTTTCCAATACACACCCACGCCGTCAATTTCGATCAGGGGCGGGTTTATGCCAAGGCTGGCGAAGTAGTCGTGCACGGCCAATTTGCAGGCCGGTACCACATGGTAGTCATCGACAATCACATAGCCGTTCTGCGACAGCTTCGGGTACAGGCTGACCAGTCCGTCCATTGTCGACTCATACATATCGCCATCCAGACGAATCAACGCCAGTTGCTGAATGGGCGCGCTGGGCAAGGTATCTTTGAACCAGCCCTGAAGAAATTCGATCTGAGCATCAAGCAGCCCATAATCGCGGAAGTTGTTTTTCACCGTTTCCAGCGAAACAGCCAATTGCTCGTAGACATGGAAGTCCGACCCAGCATCGGCGGGATAAAGCCCTTCGTCACCGGGGGGCAAGCCGGCAAACGAATCGGCCACCCACACTCGGCGATCGGTTACGCCGAAAGCGAGCAGGATGGCGCGCATCAAAATGCACGAGCCGCCGCGCCACACTCCCGTCTCGATAAAGTCACCAGGAACTCTTTCCTGCAGGGCTGTGGCAATCAGCTCGCGCAAATTAGCCAGGCGCTTGTCGCCCACCATGGTTTGTGCGCGCTCTGGCCAATCCAGGCCATGCTCGCGCGCGCTCTGGTCAAAACTGCGGGAGCCAAAAGGCGCAAACGAAACATCGCTGTAAAGCGTGCCCGTCAGGCACTGCTGCAACAGACTCAGGTAGTAGTCGCGTTGTGGGCCAATGCCTGCCTCAGTCAAAGCTGACGGCGCGGTCTTTTCGAAGCGTTGGGTGATTTCGGTGAAGCGCCGTGAGGATGCATTTTTTCTCGCCCATGCTGCCTCATACAGACGCCGATCCAGCTCGGTAAGCCCGTACAGCAGGTTTCGGCTGGTCGCCGATAGCTCGTGGACTAAACGGCCCCACTCATTGGCGTTGTCGACGACATCGCCTTGCGCAATAGCGATACCCAAGTCACGAAGAATGGCATCGCGGTCTTTCGCGAATGTTTCCTTGAAGCCTACATATGAAAACTTCTCGATATTTTCCAGCGCCGAGGCCAACAGCTGTTCGGGTGGGATCGCCACGGTCGCTTTCCAGTTGGAAACACCAACGCCGCTGGCGAGTTGCCAGGTCTGGTTATTCCAGATGAACGCTTTCACCTCGGGATCGGTAAAACCCAGTGCCAGGAACTCCTCCAACGAAAGTTGCTGAGCCAAGGCATATATTCTGAGTTGCTTGGGATCGCCCGCTTTGCAGAAGTAATAAAACGACAAGATCCGGTCTATCGGATCACGCAAAAACGTAAATGAATAACGACCGTCCATCAATGGTTTGGCATAGTCGAAACCAAAGTGCCCAGACACAAAGGGCAGGCTCTGATAATCGGCGACGGACTTCAATTGCACGTGCTCTGGCGAGCCAAAGGCATCGGCACCGAACAGGCCATGGCGAACAACAAAGTCACTATGGCTCACCACATTCTCGCGGCCATAGTGCTGCTGCGCCAAACCGACCATGGTCGTGCCCGCGGTTTTTTGAATGTGCAAAAACAGCGCCGGCTTGAGTGACATGTTCATTCCTTAAATTTTACCCAAGGTAATTTGTTTATATGGCAGGCCAATGCCGGACACCACACTGCTGGTGCGCGATTCGATAACGAGCGCATCATGTAACCACTGCAACTGTTGAACATCCGGAGGGATGCCCTGCGCGATGGCAATATCCACCGAATACGTACCCACCGCTAACACCGGCATATCGAAAGTAAACACGGCGCGCACCGCATCGCCGGCTTCGGCGCTTACCGGCGCGTTAAAACCTGGTAGATAGGTGTTCTGGCCAAAAAGCACCTGACCCAGTCGATTTTTAACTTGAAAACCGACGATCAAATGGCTGTTGCTGGAGTGAATGGAGGCATCGACAACAATGCTGACGCACTCCCCGCCGACCACCCAGGCCAAAGGTTGCTTTTCTGCATCGAGAAACTGCGCCTGGGTAATGACCGCACCACCATCACCAAAACCATTGGCGTGCGGATTGAATTCGACCAACTGCAAATCGTTGCGCAAGTTCGAAGCATTAATAAACTTCATGCGCATGTCGTGCTTCGCTGTTGAAACGCCTTGCGATTCGACTGCATTGCTCGCCGCATCAACTGCAGTGGAGCCGGCAGCAATAGACGGTGAGTTATAACGACCGGCGAGATACTGATTGGTTACCGAGCGTGCTACCCCCTGCCCTTTGAGAATGCCTTTTTCCAGCCAGAGGGCGTGTTCACACAAACTCAGCACCGCTGCCGGATCGTGGCTGACAAACAGTAAGGAGCCACGGGTTTTGAACTCGTGCAAAAAGCGCATGCATTTCTGCGCAAATTGGATATCGCCTACGGCTAATGCTTCGTCAATGATCAATACGTCAGCGTCGACATTGGCAATAATCGAAAAAGCCAAACGCACGTACATACCAGACGAGTAACTTCTGACCGGCTGTTCCATAAACTCGCCAATCTCGGAGAACTCCGCAATCGCGGCAAACTTAGAATCGATTTCCTGTTTGCTCAATCCCAAAATGGCGGCGTTCAGGTAAACGTTTTCACGGCCAGTGAACTCCGGATTGAAGCCCGAGCCCAGTTCCAGTAGCGCGGCAACCCGGCCGGCAGTCTGAACACTTCCGGTGGTGGGATTGAGCGTGCCACACACCAGTTGCAGAAGCGTCGATTTGCCGCTGCCGTTGTAGCCGATGATGGCAACTGCTTCGCCTTTATTGACCTTCAACGACACATCGCGCAGCGCCCAGAATTCGCGGTAGTACTGCTTCGCCGGCAACCCGAGCAAGCGTTGCAGGGGCGGCAGAAAGAACTGTTTCAGACGGTCATGCGGCTTCTCGTAAACCTGATAACACTTGCTCAGGTTCTCGACCTGAATTACTACGTCAGAGCACATCGGCGAACACCTTCCGCGTTTTCTGGAAACAGGCGAAGCCCAGCCAGGCGATAAGCGCAGACGCCACCCACAACAGCCCCAGTGCCTGAAAGTCCGGGGCATTGCCCCAGAACAGCACAGCGCGCGTCTGCTCAATGACAGTGGTAAGCGGGTTCAGGTAAAGCAGGTGACGAAGATTCTCCGGTAACGCCGTCGCCGGGTAGAAAATCGGGCTCAGGAACATCAGGATCGTCGTAATAGCGCCAATCAACTGTGAAATATCCCGAAGAAATACGCCCAACGCAGCCAATACCCAACTCACGCCGAGAATTAACAGTACCCATGGCAGAATGATCAGCGGCAAATACAAAGCGCTGGCATGGGGTAGACCCACCGCGATCACGTATACCAGCAGCCAAACCAGCAGGCTGATCAAGCCATGGAACAGCGCACATAAAACGCCGACGACGGGTAAGGTTTCTAAGGGATAGATAACCTTCTTTACATAATTCGGATTGCCAGTAACCAGGGTAGGCGCCCGGTTGATGCATTCAGCAAACAGATTGAAAACCAACAAACCGGCAAACAGCAACAACGCAAATTCAATTTTCGATTCACTGCCCACGCTCCAGCGTGCGTTAAATACAAAACCAAATACAAACGTATAGACGGTCAGCATCAGCAGTGGATTGAAGAAGGACCAGAGAATACCCAGTACCGAACCGCGGTAGCGGCCCAGCACTTCGCGTTTGGAGGCAACCTTTACCAGTTCACGGTAACGCCAGACACTGGCAATCATCTCGCGCGGGGTGGCGGAAAAATTTCGCATCAGGCCACAATCCCCATCCAGCGCAGCAATTTCCAATAACCACCATCTATAACAACTGAATCAGACTGCAAAAGAAACATCGCTCAAATTTTCCCTAATACGGCACCGGCAATTAACGCAATGTTACCCAGAAAAGTTTGGCGATAAACCCCACTACGCTTCAGATAAACCAGCCTTGGGATCAGACTTCTGCTGCGTGCTTGGGCAAAGCGCTCCAGCGTTTCACGATTTTGTGGCGTGAGCTTGTGCTCCAGAGCCCGCAGGGCAGCGATATTTCTATCACTCCAATGACGAAACCGTCCTTCCCATAGCATGCCAATGCGTTTGAAACGTGAGGCCCAGTCGGAACTCGAGCCAACCACGTTGTAGCCATGCTGACGATAACGCAACGACGGTTTGCTATCGTAGAACACCTGGCCACCACAGCCGGTCACCACCATATAGACCCACCAATCATGGGTAACAATGGTGTTGTTCTCGCCCACTTCGAGCAACAACTGGCGCGTAGCGTTGTTGAACACCATGGTGTTGCCACCGCCAATATTTTGCATCAAAGCATTGGCAAAACTGGGTGGTTTGTGAAACTGCGGGGAGATACCGATTTCATTGTTATCGGCATCCACCAAGCGAGTACGCGAGCAATACAGGGCGGGAACATCAGCAGGTACGGTTTCAAGCCAGGCCACGGCCCGGGCCAATTTATCCGCTTCCCAAATATCGTCCTGATCGGAGTAAGCAAAGTAATCGGCTTCGATACCAGGCTTGCAAGTCAAAGACAGAAAATTGGCGGCAAACCCATTAGCGGGGCCACGATGAACCGACAATCGACCGGCAGTCCACTGCTGTTTATAGGCATGAAGTGCCGTCAAAGTGCCATCTTTGGAGCCATCATCCGACGCCCAGACTTCCCAGTTGGTATGTGTCTGCTGGACGAAAGATTCCATCTGGTCGGTTAAATACAGGAGGCCATCATACGTACAAAGAAGAATGGCCACTTTCGCTAACTGTGGCACCGGCACGTTGGCCATGGAAGGTTCCAGCATCGCTGTCTGAATAGTAGACATAAGCGTCATCCTTAATGAACGGGGGGGTAATAACGTTCACTGCTTGTTAGCCGACATTCCATCGCCCACTACGAACCCATACACTTTCGCAAAGTGATGGCGAACTATAACCGAGTTTTTTTCAATCTTGATACATTTTGCAGGTGCCCGAAAAATATTTCCGCTGCGCTGCCTTGGCGTGTTAAACAGCCGCCCCCCGTAAGGCGTCTACCAAAGCGCTGGGCATGCCACCGCTCACCGAACGCCGGCACTCCAAACATGCCGTACGATGTCGGTCTCTACCGGACTTCGTGGGTATAGTGCTTGGCCGCCCCTTCGAATCTTTGCGCCCATGAAGCTGCTCACCGTCCTCACCTGCCTGCTGGTCTGCCCCCTGGCATTTTGCGCTGACCTCGACCCCAACCTCCCCGCCCCCGCGCCGTGGCCGGTGCAGCAGGTGGAATGGCGCGCGGCGTTGGCGGAGATCAAGGTGCCTGTGGCCAATCTGGAGGCCCGCGCCAACCGCGAGGCCAGCCTGCTGCACGGTACTGCGGAGGTCGCCGCCGAGGGCCTGGTCGACCGCATCGCCGGCAACGACAACTACCAGCTGCAAGCGCTGCAGCCATTCGTGGCAGCAATCGGCAGCTCGGCCACTCTCTCCACGTTTGTCGATACCCAACGCAACCAGGCGGTGCGCCAGAACGGCACGCTGGTCAATCAGCCGCAGCCGTTGCGGGTGGGCTATTCGATTGTGCTCACCCCCAACCTGCAGCCAGGTACGCCGGAAGGTGTGGTGATGAGTGAGGTGGTGGTGGCGCAGACCCTGGCCGATGGCAATGCGGTGCATCAGGCCAATGCCTATAACAAGACTGGGCTGCGGGAGGGGGATTTTCAGACGTTGGTGTGGACGACCGGGAGTCGGCAGTTTTTGTTGGTGTTGCGCAGGAAGGGGGTGTCGTTTTAGACCGCATTACCCCTTGAGATTCTGGGTCCCAGCCTGCGCTGGGACGACGGTGTTTTTAGCGCTATCACCGTGACCCCAGTATCCCCGTCATCCCAGCGCAGGCTGGGATCCATAATTTCGGACCTTGCTTCGTTATCCGATCAAAAACTGAAATCCACCTTGGTCCAGAACGTGCGCCCCGGTTCGTTGATCGCCACATCATCCGCCGGATAACCAAAGCCGGCGTTGCCCGCCAGGTTGAGGTGTTCGGCGTAAGCCTTGTCGAACAGGTTGTCGACCCCGGTGCTGACTTTGAACTGTTTGTTCAGGCGGTAGGCGGCATTCAGGGAGAACACGCCAAAGCCCGCGCTTTCGCCGAAGTCCTGCCCCACTACGTTGCCTTTGCCTTCGGCGATCCGTCCCTGGCTGGCGACCACGCGCCACAACGCCCCAGCGCTGAAGGCCGCTTGTTCGTAGGTAAGGCCGAAGCGGGTTTCCAGCGGTGGCATTTGCGGTAGCGCTTCGTCGTCCGAGCTGTTTTTGCCCCAGGCATAGGCCAGGGTGGCATCGGTTTTCCAGTTGCTGGTCAACTGATACGCCACACCCAGTTCGCCGCCCATGATCCGCGCGTCGATGTTCTCCACCTGGGTGCTGTCGCCCATCATGCCGGGGCTGTAGGTGAACAGCAGATAGTCGCGCACCTGGCCGACATAGCCCGAGGCCCAGGCCTGGAGTTTTTCGCCGCCGTATTGCACGCCGAAATCCACTTGGGTGGTTTTTTCCGGCTGACTGCCAGCGAAGGCGTTGACGCTGCCGCTAGGTCCGGTTGTGGCGGAAAACAGCTCCCAGTAATCGGGGAAGCGCTCGGCATGACCGAGGCCGGCATAGAGCGTGGTAGGTGAATCGGCCAGGTCATATTCGTAGCGCACAAAGCCGCTGGGCAAGGTGTCGCCGCGGGTTTTGTCGGCGGTCGGGTTGGCCATGTTCATCATGCCTACGGTTTGCCGGTAGTCGCTGGCTTCGCTGCGGTCTAGCCGCGCGCCGCCGATCAGGCGGGTGCGTTCGGCGGCGTTCCAGGTCAGTTCGCTGAAGGCGCCGTAGCTGTGGAACACGGCGTCTTTGCTCCAGGGGAACTGGTCGGCGTCGGTGTACTGGCGGGTCATCATGGCGTAGCTGGAGCTGCGTTCGCGGTGTTCGCTGCGCAGGGCGTCGACGCCGGTCACCAGCTCGTACGTGCTCCACTCCCAGGTGGCGGCCAGGCGGCCACCCAGGGTACGGCGGTCCACTTGCGCGGCCATGGGCATCGGCATGCTGCTGGTGGGGTCGGGATCGCGCAGGCGGAAGTTGTCCATCACATGGTCGGCGTAGTTGTAGTAAACCTGCGCTTCGACCTTGCTCAGCACTTCGCTGAGGTTGGTTTTTTCCACCCGCAGCCCCAGGCTTTCGCGCTGGAACTGGGTGCCGTCCATGCCGCGGCCGGCGTAGCGAGCCTGGCCATCGCCCTTGCCGGCGGTGAGTTCGACCAGGGTGTCGGGGTCCGGGGTCCAGCCCAGGGCGACATCGCCGTTCCATTTGTCCCAGCGCGAGGGCACGGTGTCGCCGTTGCCATCCTGGTAATCATCCGCATGACTCTGGTTACCGACCATCCGCAGGTAGCCCAGTTGGCTGCCGACGGCACCATCCAGCACCTGGTCGAAACGACCGTTGGAGCCGGCCAGCAGGCTGCCGTTCAAACGCCCGCCAAGCTCGCTGAAGGTTTCCGGTTCACGTTCGAACAGCACGGTACCGGCGGAAGCACCAGGGCCCCAGAGCACGGTTTGCGGGCCTTTGATCACGGTAAGTTTGTCGAAGGTTTCCGGTGAGATATAGGACGTGGGTGCGTCCATTCGCCCGGGACAGGCTCCCATCATCAGCCCGCCATTGGTGCGAATATTCAGGCGCGAGCCAAACATGCCGCGCAGCACCGGGTCACCGTTGCTGCCGCCATTTCGCACCACGGAAAATCCGGGAATGGTCTTCAGGTAATCGGCGCCGTCGCTGGCCGGTACCGGTTGGCGGGCGTCCTTGGGATTGGTCACTACGGTCAGCGGCGAGCTCTGCTGCACGGCGGTGATGATGGTGGTTTGCAGCTCATTGCTGTCGTGCTGGTGGGCGCTGTGATCTTCGCTGGTGGTGTCGGCGCTGGCGATGCCGGTGAGGGGAGCCAGGGCAGCGAGCAGACAGACCTTTTTAAACGGCATGGGGAAATCCTTGCGTACTTCGTGAGCGTCAGAATCCCTGGTGCCAGGCGCAACCGTGGGCCGGGGTCGACCAGGGAATTCAAGGGAAAAGGCGGCCGGCAATCAGCCGCCGAGACGATCAAACGAAGGGCGATGCGCGCGGATTAAGCGAAGGCCAGCTATAGCGCGGCGGCGCTTGCGGCCAGCTGTTGGTCAGTTGCAGGGTAACGGCGATGGCCGGGGTGTAGGTCAGCGACCAACCGGCGCTATTGAGCGCCACCGCCGCGGCGAAGGAGGAACACAGCGGGCAGCTGACTTGATCCAGGTGCGGTGCCTGCTGGTCGGTGCCGCTGGCATCGATGGCCGGGCCGCCCTCGCCCTCCATGGAACAGAAACCACCCCCCAGGCCGCTAAGACTCAGGCCACTCATCTGGCCATGGTGAATACCGCAGGCGAACAGACTGAACAGCACGCTGGCATACAGCAGCCAGGCGGTCAGTGAGCGGGTGCGTGGGGTACGGGTGAGGTTCATGGGGGGCGACTCTAGCACCGAGTTTTGCCGCGCGACAGCCGGGCCCGCGCGGTGGATTGCCACAGTGCTGGCGTGTCGCTGGGTACCACGCTTAGGGCTTGTCGTCCGGGGTCTTTTCCAAGCGACTGATCACATGCGGCAGCAGATTGAGAACGATCAAACCAAAACCCGTCCCCAGCAACGCCGTGGCTTCACGGCCGAGGCCCACGGTGATGCCGATGGCGCAGGTCAGCCAGATTCCGGCGGCGGTGGTCAGGCCCTGCACTTGGCTGGGGTCGCGGCCCTTGAGGATGGTGCCGGCACAAAGAAAACCGATACCGGCAACCACGCCCTGAATCACTCGGCTCATGGCGTCGTCGGCAGCGCCCATCTGTTCGGCGGCAATCACAAACAGCGCGCGGCCCAGGGCCACCAGCATATGGGTGCGCACCCCGGCGGCCTTGCCATGTTGTTCACGCTCCCAACCGAGCAAGCCACCGAGAATGGTGGCCAGGGCCATGCGCAGGGTGACGCGGGTGGTGTGCTCGACATCATTGAGATCGGAAAACTCGCTGCTCAGGGTGGCGAGAATGGTCTCCCAGACACTCAAGCGGGATCTCCGGAATCCGTCGGCGTTTGCGGCAGGTAACGATGAGCGCCGCAGCGTGAGCAGCATTGGCACAGCAGCAGTTCAGTACCGAACAGCTCGTGCGTGGCTTCCATCCAGGTACAACCCTTTAAAAAGCACATAAAGGTCATCTCACCACCTCCTGCGGGCTCGGCCGCAAGTTTCGGGACACCCCTTTTCCGGGGGCTACCCAATTATCGACTGGCGGCCGTTTCGTTTGGTTTAACGATTTTTACCCAGGCGGCAGCGAAAACCGCAGAAAAGCCCGGCAAAAGTGGCGAGATAGACGGTAGCGCCGGTCGGCAAAAAAGCTGAACCCTTTGCCCTGCGCGGGGGCCAAAGTCTGTAACTGCCCCCCGTTGGAGAGGCCTTGAAGATGAGTGGCACCTACCCGTTTGTGGTGCATTACCGGCTGCATGGCCAGGCCAGGAGCGTCGAGGTACAGAGCAACAGCGAAGCCTTTACCCCCGAGCAGGCGCGCAGCCATGTCGAGTCCTTGCACAGCTCAGTAACAAGCAGCGATATCACGGATATCAGCGTCACCGCCGGGCAACACGGCGGCCCCAGTCAGCCAGGACGTCAGCAAGCGTCCTGAGCGCTGCCCCCCTCTATAACAACCACAACCACGAGTACGCCCTGATGAAAAACCTCGAAACGCCTGCGGTAAAACTCGCCGTTTATGGAGCCCAGAGCAGCGTTGGCAACGCGTTGATGGTTGAAGCCTTGGCGCGGCAGTTCGAAACCACGCTGGTTCTGGATGACCTTAACGCCGTAGCTGCGCGCCCCGGTCTGAGCACCGTGCAGGGCGATCTATTCGACCCCATCAGCGTCAGCCAGAGCATTGCCGGCAAGGACGCGGTGGTCTGTGTGTTGCCCACCGGCAACGCCGACACCAGGTTTCACCAGACTTTCAAAGCAGTGGCCGCCCTGCTCGACGGTTTGCCGGTCGCCGGGGTGAAACGCCTGCTGCTGGTGGGCGATTTCAGTTGGCTGGACGACAGCACTGCGAGCTTGAGCGAGCCATTGCAGCAATTGCAGGACCGGCTCACCGGCAGCCCGGTGGTCTGGACCCTGTTCGACGCTCCTTCGGCCGACGACGATGTGCAACAGCTGGGCAGCTTTGCCGGACAGGTGGTGGACGAGGTCTGCCATGCCGACAACATGCACCAGCGCATTCGCATTCACAGTCAGGCAAGCCAGACGGTGCAGACCGATATCGACGTGATGCCCCAGCCATAGGCCGCTGAAGGAGGCCCTATGCCACCGGAAAGCATTGTTTTGCTATTGATCGGAACCTGGCTGCTGGTTGCAGCGGCCACCTTGTGGGGGATGCTGCGCATTGCCCGCCGCCACCATAAGGCCGCGGCGCGCCCTGCCCTGCGTGCGCTGCCTACGCGGCACAAGCCGGCCCGTGCGGGCCATTGAGGGGAGCTGCGGATGATGGATAAACAGGCGGTCGACACCCCGGCGTTTCTCGATGCGTTTATGACGCTGCTGCACGAGTGCGCCATGCCGTTGTTCGAAGAAGCCAGAACCTATGCCCAGAGCGCGGGGCTGGAAGTGCGGGTGGAACTGCACGGCGCGGAAAAAGCCAGCCCCGGGTTATGCCTGCTGGTGGCGTACCCCGACGGGCAACTGGAACACAGCTTCAACAGCTGCTGCATCACCGCCGAACCCGAGCAGCAGAAAGTGCTGCACGAAGACTTCTATAGCGACAGCAAACAGCGCCGGGTACAGCGCGGCACGCTCACCTCGATCAACCAGATGGTGCTGCACACCCGACTGGCCGGCTTCTTCCAGACTGCCTTTGGCCTGCAGCCGGACTATATCGCCAAGCAGCACGCGACCGGGTTCTGGTAGGCCAGCTAGCGATCAACAGCATCGCGGCGCTCCTACGGCAATGTGCGGTTCGTAGGAGCGGCTTGAGCCGCGATTGGTCAGGCCTGAAAACGAAGATTACTTACCCTTCTTCTCCACCGGCATGGCCTTCCAGATATCTTCGGCGTACTCGCGAATCGTCCGGTCCGAGGAGAACCAGCCAGTGCGCGCGGTATTGAGCACCGCCGAGCGCCACCACTGATTGGGGTTTTGCCATAGCTCATCGACCTTGCGCTGGGCGTCCCAGTAGGAGTCGAAGTCGGAACAGAGCATATAGCGGTCGTGGTGCACCAGGCCGTCGATCAAGCCGACATAACGCTCCGGGTCATCCGGGGAAAACACCCCTTTGCTAATGGCTTCCAACGCGGCGTTAAGGCGTTCGGACTGTTGAATCACATGGATGGTGTCGAAGTCGCCATTGTTCATCCGCGCTTTCACTTCCTGGGCGGTCATGCCGAAGATAAACATATGCTCGGCACCGATCAGTTGGCTCATCTCCACGTTGGCACCATCCAGGGTGCCGATGGTCAGCGCGCCATTCAGGGCGAACTTCATATTGCTGGTGCCCGAGGCCTCCATGCCGGCCGTGGAAATCTGCTCGGAGAGGTCGGCGGCCGGAATGATCACTTCGGCCAGGCTGACGTTGTAGTTGGGGATAAACACCACCTTGAGCAAGCCGCGCACGGTGGGGTCGTCATTGATGGTGCGACTGATGTCGTTGGCCAGTTTGATGATCAGCTTGGCCTGGTGGTAACTGGCGGCCGCCTTGCCGGCGAAGATTTTTACCCGCGGCACCCAATCGGTGGTCGGCTCGTTGCGGATCGCCTGGTACAACGCCACGGTGTGCAACAGGTTGAGCAGCTGGCGCTTGTATTCGTGGATCCGTTTCACCTGCACATCGAAGATCGCTTCGGTGTTCAGGTCGATGTTCAGCCGCTCCTTCACCAGTCGCGCCAGGGCCGTTTTATTGTGATGGCGCTGGGCGATGAACTGTTTGCGAAAGGCCGGTTTGTCGGCGAAGGGTTCCAGCTTGATCAGCGAGCTTTCCGGACTGTCCAGCACGCCCTGGCCGATATTGTCGATCAGCAACTGGGTGAGCTGCGGATTGACCTGGTACAGCCAGCGGCGAAAGGTCACCCCGTTGGTTTTATTGCGGATGCGCTCGGGGTAGAGGTTATGCAGATCGCGAAAAACGGTCTGGCGCATCAGTTCGGTATGCAGCCCGGAAACGCCGTTGATGCTGTGGGAACCGAGGAACGCCAGGTTACCCATGCGTACCCGGCGACCGTGCTCTTCGTCGATCAGCGACACCGAGCGCAGCAGGTCGAAGTCGTGGATGTCCTGGGCCCGCAACGAGTCGATATGGTAGGCGTTGATCAGGTAGATGATCTGCATATGCCGCGGCAACAGGCGCTCCATCAGCGATACCGGCCAGGATTCCAGCGCCTCGGGTAGCAGGGTGTGGTTGGTGTAGGACAGGGTTGCCACCGTCAGTTCCCAGGCCTGGAACCACTCGATGCGGTACACGTCCACCAGTTGCCGCATCAACTCGGCGACGGCGATGGCCGGGTGGGTATCGTTAAGCTGGATCGCCACTTTCTCCGGCAGCGAATGGATATCGCCATGCAGGCGCATATGGCGGTGCAGCAGGTCTTGCAGCGAGGCGGAGACGAAAAAGAACTCCTGACGCAGGCGCAGTTCCTGACCAGCCTCGGTGCTATCGGCCGGGTACAGCACCCGGGAAATGCTTTCCGCGCGCACCACATCGGCGACCGCGCCCATGTGGTCACCGGCGTTGAAGCGTTCCAGCTGCAGATCTTCCATGGCCCTGGCCCGCCACAGCCGCAGGGTGTTGACCCCGGCGCGACGCCAGCCGACTACCGGGGTGTCGTAGGCGATGGCGCGAAGAATTTCGGTCGGTTGCCAGTGTTGGCGCGGCACATCATTGCGCTCGGTGACGGTGTTGACGCTGCCACCAAAGCCGATGTTGTAGCTGACTTCCGGACGTTCGAATTCCCAGGGGTTACCGAAGTCCAGCCAGGTTTCCGTGTGCTCATGCTGCCAGCCATCGCTGATCACCTGCTTGAACAGGCCATGCTCGTAGCGGATGCCATAACCGTGACCGGCGATATTGAGGGTGGCCATGCTTTCCATAAAGCACGCGGCAAGACGCCCGAGACCGCCATTGCCGAGCGCCGCATCGGGCTCCACTTCGCGGATTCGCTCGATATCGACATCCAGCTCGGCCAGGGCCAGGCGTGCGGTATCCAGCAGGCCCAGGTTGCTCAGGCAATCCACCAGCAGGCGGCCGATGAGAAATTCCAGCGACAGGTAATACACGCGTTTCTGCGGCTTGCGGTCAACCCGTGCTTCCGACTCTTCCCAGTTGTCCACCAGGTGGTCACGGGCAGCCAGGGCGATGGCTTCGAACCAGTCATGGATATAGGCGTTGGCCGGGTCTTTGCCGACGGCGTACTTGAGCTTGGCCAGAATGGCTTGCTTGAACGCCTCGACCTCCGCGCTGCTGGCGGAAGTGGGCGCATCTTGCGGCTTGCGTTCGGCGGACATGGGCGGTGCCTCGGTCAGATAAAGTGAGCGCGAGCGGATTCGGCGACTAGTGCAGCGACCAGTGCCGCAGGCAGGCGGTAACCGCGGGCTACCGACGCCTTGGGGTGATCGTGCCGATCAATTGAAAATGGCGTCGTTCTGCGCGTTACGCGAGACATGGAACGAGCCGCCACTGTCGCTGGGGTACAGGGCCATGGTGGATTTCAGCGCATCGATGGTGATGCCACCGAGGTGCTCGGTGAGAAAGGCTTTCTTCACCAGCCAGAGGTTTTCGTCGCGAATCAGGTCGAGCAGGTCATGCCCGGTGAGGGTCAGGGATTTGCCGATGCGTATCAGCTCGCCGCTCAGTGGACGGTGGTCAGCGCCTTCCACCAGGCCGGCTTGCTCCAGCAAGTGCAAGTGGTAGCTGACGCTGTCAGTGGAATGTTCATCGATACGGTGGGGAAAAAAATGGTGGCCTTTGTCCAGGCCTTCGATCTCCAGCAACATCTCGCGTACCAGCTCCCAATCTCTCTTCATTGCCGTGCTCCTCGTCCCCGTTTCCCGGTCTCCTTTCCCCTGCCGAAAGCCCGCGCAGCAGGAAGATTTGCAGGGGACCGTTACCAATGACTGAAGCCAGTCGACCATCGAGTCTGCGCGCAATAACTGGTGCTTGAGCGATTGGCTGACCGGCCCCCTACTGGATAGGTGTGCAGATGGGCGCGAGAGTTCAACAATTTTGCCCAGGCGGATGACCGTTCGCGGAAAAACCTGAACTCTCCTGGCGAGGCTCGATTCAGAAGCTTTAACCACCGCGCCAGAACAGGAGCTGCCCATGAACAATCCCGGTTATCTCGAACGCTTGCTCGCCGTGGCTGGCGGCATTCTGCTGATCCGCAAGGGTATGGCGGTCAAGGGTGTAATTGGCGCGGCGGATATCGTCCTCGGTTCGGTGGCCATCTACCGCGGCCTGGGCCGTGCCAGCAGCGAGCTGCCGCCGCGTTATCAGCTCAAACACCTGCCGCAAGTCGCCCTGCGCGCACCGCGCAAACCGCTGCGGCGCAGCTATATCCCGGAAGTGTTCGAGGCCGATGAGCTGGGGCCGGATCTGCCGGTCAAAACCCCGTTCCAGCAGCCCGACAGCTAGGCGAGCTTGCACTTTGCAAGGTGGGCTTTGCGCCGATCATGCAAAGTGCACGACCGAAGCGCCAAGAAAAATACATAACCTATTGTTTTATAAGCTTTTTTATCGAGAGCAATTTCTGGCATGCCATCTGCTCTAGTACTTCCATCTGAAAAGAATCGATGGAGTACATGGAATGCAACTGGCCATAAAAGAATTCTTCGACGCCTTCCCAAACCACCGCGTAGCGATCAAACCACGCCCGGACGGCAGCCTGCTGTTGTCGCTGGTGGGTGAGAACGGCAAACCGTTGTGCAAGGCGATCAAGAGTGAGGAGATCCTCAGCCCGGTGCGTATGCAATCGCTGATTCGCGAATTGCACCGTGAGATCAAGATCGAGGCTGGTCTGCTGCGCTGGCGTGGCGATGAGGCCGCCTGGGTGGAGCGCGAGCTGCCAACCTATGTGGAAGGTCCGATTCATGTGACCAAGGCGAAAACCCTGGCCCGCCGCTCGAATCAGGAATTGCGTCAGCGCCGTGTGCAAAAGGCTGTGGCCTGCTGAGTAACGGCCACTCGAAACGCTGAATCCCCGCCTTCGCGGGGATTCAGCGTTTCAGGTCAACCATTTCCCTGCAGATGTGCTGCGCTATCTGCCGTTACCGGCTTGCTGTTGCGCCGCAACAAGATCACATCAGTGATATCCACCCCACAGGCGCGCATCCATTCCAGCACCGGCTGACCGGCCACCTTATCCACCGGCGGCTTCTCGCCAAACACCTCCATCACCGCGCGAAACGCCACGACCTGAATATTCGGCACGGTACGAGCCTGGAGCTGCAGATGACGTTCGACGTTCTCGTATTTATAGGTGACCAGCCAGTCCATATTGCGGACCTCTTTTGTTTCGGCAGTAAGTCATGACTATAGACGCTGGCAAAACGCCGCCACCTATTGCTGCGTGACCTCGTCGGCATTTTTCTTCAGGCCCCGGCAATTCATGGCGCACAGGCAGAATTGCAAAAGGATCAGGGCAAAGGCGCTGCTGTGCAGGCCCCAGACCACCCACAGCACGTTGCTGGCAATAAACACCCAGAAACCCGCCATACGCCGACGCGGGCTTTGCGCGCCGATCAGCCAGGCGGCCAGCACCGTCACGGCCATGGCTGGCCATTGCAATAAATCGAGATAGTCCATGGGCTTCCTTATTTCGTCTGGTGACCGCTGGTGCCAGACAGCAGGGCAACTGCTCGCCGCCGACACCCATAGTTCGGACAGCAGCGCCAAGGAAATGAGCGCGGCAATTCTGCAAGAGCCAGGTATTGCCGAGGAGGCGCTGAGCAATATCAGCGCTTGAAACTTAGAAGCATCGCGGCTGAAGCCACTCCCACGGGATCGCACAATCCGTAGGAGCGACTTCAGCCGCGATTGTTTTTGAGGGCGGAAATCAGGCCAGCTGCGCCGCCTTGTCCTGCGCGACAAAACGCATCATCCACTCGGCCACTGCGGTGCCGTGGTGGTCGTGCTGCAGACTGTCGATGCCGGTTTTATAGATCTGCTCGCCGAGGTGCTGCTGACGGATATCCAGCAGTGCGCGGGAGTAGTCGTGGATAAATTCCGGGTGGCCCTGGAAGCACAGCACCTGGTCGTTGATGCGGTAGGCGGCAATCGGGCAGAAGGCGCTGGAGGCCACCACTGTGGCGTTGTCTGGCAACGCGGTGACCTGGTCCTGGTGGCTGATCAACAGGGTCAGCTCTTCCATCGCCGGGCTCATCCAGCTTGGTTGCTCGGCTACCTGATACCGGTGAGTGCCAACGCCCCAGCCCTGGTGGGCACGTTCGCTCTTGCCACCCAGCAACAGGGCCAGCAGTTGATGGCCGAAGCAGATACCCAGCAGCTTGTCGCCACGCTGGTAGCGATCCAGCAGGTAGGTTTTCAGGGTTTGAATCCACGGGTCGGTGCCGAACGAGTCAGCCTTGCTGCCGGTCACCAGGTAGGCGTCGAAACGCTGGTCATCTGCGGGGTAGTCACCGTCCACCACGTTGTAGGTGATGAACTCGGCGGCGATGGGCTGACGGGCAAACAATTGCTCGAACATGCGGCCATAGCTTTGATATTGGTCAACCAGTTCCGGACGCAGAATGTCTGTTTCCAGAATGCAGATACGTAACGACATAGGGGATTTCCTGAAGCGATGAAGGTGAAGGCCAGCTGTGCGTTTTATTTAACATAGCAGCGCGCACAAAGGAACCCATAAACCGCTGGCTGCCCTGCTTTCGCTGTTTTATTTGTGAAAGTGCGCGCGGAAAGGCATCGCCTGCATTCGTCAATAAAATTTTACGAACCGGTTAGTTTTCTGAGCAATTCGCCTCCCCAGCCGGTCTGCCTGCCGCCCTTCATATCCGCCAGTCGATAGTGCCGCTGCGCGGTATCACTGGCTTCGATAGTCACCATGCCGACCATTCACTTCTGGCTTTCCTGCCGCTCGGCAATCATGCAACCCATCGGGCAACACCGCCCACCCCAGATGAGGATTATCGCCATGAACAAATTCGGAGCCATCGCCAGCCTTGTAGCCGCGTCTGCATTCGCCAGCCACCTGAATGCCGAGCTGTATCGCGCCGCCGACAAACACCCCGCCCCGGTGAAAACCGAACAGAAACCGGCTCGCCACTGAGCGAAGTGCTTAGCCACGTAGAACCTAGGAGAACGCCATGGGCAGCATGTACAGCACCACCTCCGAAAACGCCTATGGCGTGACCTACGCCACCCTCGACGAAAGCGGTTTGCACTTTGAAACCGAGTTGGCCATCCAGTTGCTGGATGGCCATTTGGTAACCCTGAAGATGCCCACCCAGATCACTGAGCGGCAGGCGCTCAGCCAGTTAATCTGCGGTGCCCAGGCATGTGCTGGGATGACGGAGCTTTTCTGAAGACCACCGTCATCCCAGCGCAGGCTGGGATCCAGATTCGTCAAGACAACACAGCCTAGAACCCCTGCCCCTTGGCCGCCTTCTCCAGCAACAACGCCGGCGGCAGGAAGCGTTCGCCGTACTGCTCGGCCAGGTATTGCGCCCGCGCCACAAAGTCCTGCAGACCGTACTGGTTGATAAATTGCAGCGCCCCACCGGTCCAGGCGGCAAAGCCGATGCCGAAGATCGAGCCGATGTTGGCGTCGGCGGTGGATAGCAACACCCCCTCCTCTACACAACGCACGGTTTCGATGGCCTGGATAAACAGAATGCGGTCGCGCACGTCTTCCGGGGAAATCTGCGCGTCGGCCTGTTCAAAGCGGCTTTTCAGCTCGGGCCACAAGTGTTTCTTGCCGCCCGCCGGATACTCGTAGAAACCACCGCCAGCGGCTTTGCCCGGGCGTTTGTATTCGTTGAGCATCAGATCGACCACCGCGAACGCCGGGTGCTCGGGGATCTGTTTGCCTTCAGCGGCAAGGTCTTTGACGGTCTGCTGGCGAATGTGATTCATCAGGCTCATCGACACTTCATCGCTGATCGCCAGCGGCCCCACCGGCATACCAGCCTTGCGCGCTTCGGTTTCGATCATCGCCGCGTTCACCCCTTCACCCAACATGGCCAGGCCTTCGTTGGTAAAGGTGCCGAACACACGGGAGGTGAAGAAGCCACGGCTGTCGGTGACCACGATCGGCGTCTTGTTGATCTGCATAACGTAGTCGAAACCACGGGCCAGGGTTTCGTCGCTGGTCTGCGCACCTTTGATGATTTCCACCAGTGGCATCTTGTCCACCGGGCTGAAGAAATGCAGGCCGATAAACTTGTCCTGTTTCTCCACCGCCTTGGCCAGGCCAGTGATTGGCAAGGTCGAGGTGTTGGAGGCGATCACCGCATCCGCCAGGGCATGGCGTTCGGCGGCGGCAGTGACCTTGGCTTTGAGGTCGCGGTCTTCGAACACGGCTTCGATAATCAGGTCGCAACCGGCGAAGTCGGCATCGTCTACCGATGGCTTGATGCGGGCCAGAATGCCGTCGCGTTTTTCCGCGCTCATCTGGCCACGGCTGACCTTCTTGTCGAGCAAGGTGGCCGAGTAGCTTTTGCCTTTCTCGGCGGCTTCCAGCGACACATCCTTGAGCACCACCTCGATACCGGCCACGGCCGAGACATAGGCAATGCCTGCGCCCATCATGCCGGCACCGAGCACACCGACTTTCTGGGTGACGTACTTGGGCTGGTCTTTGGGTCGCGAGCCACCGGCGTTGATTTCATTGAGCTGGAACCAGAAGGTGCCAATCATGTTTTTTGCCACCTGGCCGGTGGTCAGCTCGGTGAAGTAACGCGCTTCGATCAACTGCGCGGTGTCGAAATCCACTTGGGCACCTTCCACGGCGGCGCACATGATTTTTTCCGGTGCCGGGAAGCAGCCTTTGGTTTTGTCACGCAGCACCGAGGGGGCGATGGCCAGCATCTGCGCCACGTTGGGGCTCGACGGCGTGCCGCCGGGAATCTTGTAGCCCTTTACATCCCACGGCTGCACCGCGCTCGGGTTGGCCGCGATAAAGGCGCGGGCCTTGGCCAGCATCTCGTCGCGGTCAGCGGCGATGTCGTGGATCAGGCCAGCCTTGAGGGCTTCGGCCGGGCGCACTTTCTTACCCTCGGCCAGGTATGGCAGAGCCTTTTCCAGACCGAGCAGGCGCACCATGCGCACCACACCGCCGCCGCCCGGTAACAGGCCGAGGGTCACTTCCGGCAGACCCAGTTGCACAGAGCTGCTGTCCAGGGCGATCCGGTGATGGCAAGCCAGGCAGATTTCCCAGCCGCCGCCCAGGGCCGCGCCGTTGATGGCGGCGACCACTGGCTTGCCGAGGGTTTCCAGACGACGCAGTTGCGCCTTGATATTGAGGATCATCTGATAGAAGTGCTTGGCGTCGGCCTTGGTGACTTTCACCAGCTCATTCAGGTCGCCGCCGGCGAAGAAGGTTTTCTTCGCCGAGGTAACGATCACCCCGGCAATCTCGGCCTTTTCCGCTTCCAGGCGCGCGACGGTGGCGGCCATGGCTTCGCGGTACACGGCGTTCATGGTGTTGGCGCTTTGGCCGGGCATATCGATGGTCAGGACGACGATATTGTCCTGGCCTTTTTCATAACGGATGGCGTCAGTCATTTCTTTGCTACCCCGATGTTGGGGGAGCTCTTCAGAAGCGAAGCGCAGGCAAGGCGGAAGCCGGCTGAGGAAGCGGAGTTGGCTGTAGCCAATGAGCATTCCGAAACGGGTTCCAACGCAGCCTGATCAAGCGCAGTAGCTTCTGAAAGCTCCTTAGATGCGTTCAATGATCGTGGCTATGCCCATGCCGCCGCCCACGCAAAGGGTGGCCAGGCCGTAACGCAAGTTACGTTTCTCCAGTTCGTCCAGCAGCGTGCCGAGAATCGCGCAACCGGTGGCACCCAAGGGGTGGCCCATGGCGATGGAGCCGCCGTTGACGTTGACCTTTTCTTCGCTGACGCCCATGTCTTTCATGAATTTCATCACCACCGAGGCGAAGGCTTCGTTGACTTCGAACAGGTCGATGTCTTCAACGCCAAGGCCAGCCTTGGCCAGCACTTTGCGGGTGGCCGGTGCCGGGCCGGTGAGCATGATGGTGGGATCGGTGCTGGTGACGGCGGTGGCAACGATGCGCGCCCGCGCTTTCAAGCCCAGCTCCTTACCCTTGGCTTCCGAGCCGATCAGCATGGCGGCGGCCCCATCGACGATGCCGGAGCTGTTGCCCGGGGTGTGCACGTGGTTGATGCGCTCGACATGGCTGTACTGGCGGATGGCGGTGGCGTCAAAGCCCATCTGGCCCATCATTTCGAAGCTCGGCTTCAGCGAACCCAGGCCTTCGAGGGTGGAATCGCCACGAATAAATTCGTCGTGGTCGAGCAGCACGATGCCGTTCTGGTCAGTGACCGGAATCAGCGATTTATTGAATGAGCCATTGGCGCTGGCGCGGGCCGCTTTCTGTTGCGAACGCAGGGCGAAGGCGTCGACATCGGTGCGGCTGAAACCTTCGAGGGTGGCGATCAGATCAGCACCGATGCCTTGCGGCACAAAGCTGGTGCTGAGGTTGGTTTCCGGATCCATAACCCAGGCACCGCCGTCCGACCCCATGGGCACCCGCGACATCGATTCGACGCCGCCGACCACCACCAGGTCTTCGAAACCGGAGCGCACTTTCATCGCGCCGAGGTTGATGGCTTCCAGGCCCGAAGCGCAGAAACGGTTGATCTGCACGCCGGATACACTCACATCCCACTTGGCCACCATGGGTGCGGTCTTGGCGATATCGGCACCCTGATCGCCCACCGGTGTCACGCAACCGAGAACGATGTCATCCACCTGGCTGGTGTCGAGGTTGTTGCGCGTTTGCAGCGCCGTAAGCAGGCCGGCCATCAGGTTGACGGGTTTGACGCTGTGCAACGCGCCGTCCTTTTTACCCTTGCCGCGCGGGGTGCGCACCGCGTCGAAAATGAATGCTTCGGTCATGACATCCTCTGGCCTTCTGCTGAAGGACTGGCTATCGGTGCGCGACGCACCTGTTGTTGTATGCCGCTACACCTTACCCCCAGACGCCCCAGGCTCAATGACCGAAATGCTCAGGGCCATTGACCACACTGCTCAGACGAACGGTCGGCTGTTTACCCGAGTCGCTGGCTGGGCAGCGAGGCGTCTGGCGCAAGGGTTGGTTGCTGATATCAACTTTTGGCATAACCAAGGCGAACAAGCAGCAGCTTTCTTGATACCAAGTCTTCTAAGCGGCATGTGACGTGGCCCCTAAGGTTTACAGAGCTAGGGCGTCGCGGCCGGGTCTTGCCGGCGCGATTTTTCTACTGAGCCAAGGCATGCCGGGCCGAAGGGATTTGGGCTGGGCCGCTGCCAACAAGAACAAAGGCTGTCTGCCATGTTTAAAAAACCGAAAATCCGCCAGGCCGGATGGATACTCGTTGCCACCACGGTCGTTCTGATACTTCCCAACCTCTCGCGGCTGATCAGCTGATTGCATGCGCTTTTGTGGGAGGGGCTTTAGCCGGAATGCTTTTGATGTTGAAACGCTCGCGGCTAATGCCCCTCCCACAGGAAAAGCGACCTCCTTTTCACGCCAAATCCTGTGCTAGGGTTGCGCCACATCCCCCGATGGAGCGGTTGCATGCGTGCGCTTTTCACTGGTTTTCTGCTTCTGCTGAGCCTGCCGAGCCTGGCAGCCGAGCTTACCCTCAGCCTGCCCTCCGGCACCCGCACCTTGAGCAGCGCCGAGCTGCTCAAGCACCCGCAATTGCAAAGCCTGGACATACCCAACGACGTGGCTTATGAGCGGCCAATGCACTACCGCGCCATACCCATTGCGGCGTTACTGGACGGGGTAAAAGCCAGTGATCACCTGCAGATGGTGGCGCTCGACGGCTTTGCCGCGGAACTGCCGGCCGGCCCTCTTCTGCAAAGGAGCGGCAGCCGCGCCTGGCTGGCGATTGAAGACCCGGCCGCGCCCTGGCCGCCGTTGGGCAAGGACAAACCCGGTGCCGGCCCCTTCTATCTGGTGTGGAGTGACCCGCAAATCGACCATATCGGACCGGAGCAGTGGCCCTTTCAGGTAGCCAAAATCAGCCGCCTCGCGCCGCTTGCAGAGCGTTTTCCCGCGCTGCTCCCGGCCACCGATGCCAGCGCCGAGGTGCAGGCCGGTTTTAGCCAGCTGCAGAAAAACTGCCTGGCCTGTCATCGCCTGAATGGCGCCGGCGATGCCCAGTTCGGCCCTGACCTCAACCTGCCGCACAACCCCACCGAATACTTCGCTGACGACTTCCTCGCCCGCTATATCCGCGACCCGCAAAGCCTGCGGCGCTGGCCGCAGGGCAAGATGCCGGGGTTTTCCGCGCAGGTGCTCAGCGACACCGAGCTGCAGCAATTGATCGCCTATCTGCGCCATATGGCCGGGCGCAAGGCCTCCTGAATTAATCCCTTCTGCGGTAGGTTGGGTTGAGCGCAGCGAAGCCCAACATGGGCCGACCCAACCTACGCGATGACCGCTCGCCGTGGTTTAGGCCCCCAGCCGCGCTGCATGCCAGCCACCGCCAGCAGAATCATGCTGACCCCCAGCCATTGCAGCGCGCTGAGGCGATGGTCGAAGGCCAGCCAGTCCACCAGGATCGCGGCAATCGGGTAAACAAACGACAGCGCGCCGGTCAGCGCCGTGGGCAGTTTCTGGATAGCGCTATAGAGCAGCACATACATCACCCCGGTATGCGCCATGCCCAGGGTCAACAGGCTGCCCCAGGCCACGCTGCCGCTGGGCAGTGGGCTACTGGCCAGAAACGGTGCCAGCATCAGCACCCCGGTGCAGACCTGGATCAGCGCGATCAGATGTGGCGGCGTGCCCGTCAGGCGCTTGATGATCAGCGCCGCAATGGCGTACAGAAACGCCGCGCCGCAGGCCAGGGCGATGCCCAATAAATACTCCGTGCCGCTGCCGCCACTGCTGCCATGGGCGCTGACAATCGCCAACATGCCAAGAAAGGCCACCCCCAGCCAGGACGGCTTCAGCAAGGTGATGCGCTCACCGAGAAACAGCGCCGCCAGACCCACCAACATAAACGGCTGCACGTTGTATACCGCCGTGGCAATGGCGATGGAGGCGCGTGAATAAGCGGCAAACAGCAGCAGCCAGTTACCGACTATGGCCACCCCGCTAAGCACCGCCAGGGCAAAGGTCAGCCGGGTCAGCAGGCCGGCGCGGAGAAAGCCCATGGCCGCGCAGATCACCAGCAAAGTGCCGGCACCGATCAGGCAGCGCCAGAACACCACCTCCAGCACCGGCTGCCCGGACACCAGCACAAACCAGCCGATGGTGCCGGAAATCAGCATGGCGGCGACCATTTCCAACATGCCGCGCCGTTGTGTTGTGGCCATTGCCTGCTGTGTTGTATCCATCGCCAAGCCCACCCCGTTCGGAAATCAGTGGGCTCAGTATGCCGAAGGTAAACGGGGGCTCTCCATGGCGAAAACAAGGCTAGAATCGCCGGGAGCCTTTTTTATCAAGGCGGATTTAGCCCAACAGCCTTCTTTGAAAAACGCACAGCCATGACCGATAAAATCGACCAGCAATTGATCACCGCACTCATGGAAGATTCGCGCCGCTCGCTCAAGGCCCTGGCGCAGCTCAGCGGCCTCAGCGCGCCCAGCGTCGCCGAGCGGTTGCGCCGCTTGGAAGAACGCGGCGTGTTGACCGGCTATACGGTCGACATCGACGCCAAAGCCTTTGGCTACCAGTTGCAAGCCATAGTGCGCATCCGCCCGCTGCCGGGCCAGTTGCAGGAAGTGGAGCGGCAGATTCAGGCCATCGGCGAATTCACCGAATGCGACAAGGTGACGGGCGATGACTGTTTTATCGCCCGTCTGCATGTGCGCTCGATGGAGCAGCTAGACACCCTGCTCGACCGCCTTAATCACTACGCCGAAACCAATACCGCGATCGTCAAGAAAACCCCAGTGAAGCGGCGATTACCGCCGATGGTGTGATGGCCCAAGGCGCGCTATTGCGCGGCCACCGCCGGCTGTGGCGTCACCACCTGCTTGGCCAGCCATTCAGCCGTGCTGAACGGCTTGCGAATCAAGCGCTGCCCGCTGGCCAGTTTCACCGAGCCATCCAGCTTGCTGAGGAATTCTGCATCCAGTTGGGTCTGGAACAGTTCGCCCAGCTTTTCGTCGCCCAGATCGCTTTGCAGAATCACCGGCGGGTAGCCCGCCAGGCGTGACACCAGCTGGATATAGGCGTCCTTGTTGGCGTCCTCGCTGACCCACTGCAAGGCCGTTTGCTGGGCGGCAAGCAGGCGTTTGACGATATCCGGATGGGCATCGACAAAGGCACCGGAACCGACCAGCACGCTCTGGATGCTGCCCGCGCCGTTCAGGTCCTTGGTGGTCAGGGGAATATCCACCAGCCCGCGAAGCCGCAAGGCGGTGAGGTTGGACGCGCCCCAGGTGGCGTCGATCTGCTTGGCCACCAGCGCCGAAGCGGCGGCGGACAAGTCCAGGTTGATGACCTTCAGGTCCTTCTCCGTCAGGCCCTGGCTGACCAGGGCGGCATCAAACGACAGCTGCGCCGCCGTGCCACGGAAAATCCCCACCCGTTTGCCTTTCAGATCCGCCAGGGTCTTGATCTCCGATCCAGGCTGCACGCCCAGGTACAGCTTGATATCCCGCCCGGTGGCGCTCAGCAGGCGGGTATCCAGGCCACTGGATTTGCCGACGATGGCCGCCAGATCGCCCAGATAGGCCAGGTCTACCTGACCGTTGGCAAAGGCTTCGTTAATGGCTGGGCCAGCGCCCTTGAAGAAGTTCCACTGCACCTTGATGCCATCGGCGGCCAACGCTTTTTCGAACAGCTGCTGCTCGCGCACCACATCCACCAGGCCAGCGCCGGCGTGGGTAGCAACGATGCTCAGATCCGGCACGGCAATCCGCACTTCCTTCAACGGCTCGGGCGCGCCGTGGGCAACCAGGGGAAAGGCACCGAGCAGGCCAGCCAATAAAGGAGAGGCAAACAGGCTTAACGCCGAGTCAAAAAAGGCTTTCATGGTCAGGCTCCGCCGCAAAATTGGGTAAGACCCGCGCGCTGCGGGCCGTTGCGGCGAAATAAGGCACATCCCGAACAAAACCATAAATACTATTAAATTATTTTTTAGTAACTATTAGACATATACAACGCTGATCAAGGCCTGGGGAGAAGATGCACAAAAGGCATAAAAATTATTCAGCGAATGCATTTGCCCGGTTGCAGGCGTGCTCATTAAATGCGGTTCTTAGCCATTAAATGCCTAGATAACCGAATTTAATATATCTATGAAGAATATATCTAAGCCCTCCTCCACCGCACCTGCGCCCAGGGGTAAATGATATGACCGCCAGCCGCATCGCCAGTCTGCCAGCCCCCACTCGCCGCTTTAATCTGAATGCAGCCACCCTGCGCCATACCCTCTTGCCCTGGGTAGTGCCGGCGCTGTTGCTGCTGTTGTGGATGCTGGCCAGCCGCTACGGCTGGATGTCCGCGCAAACCCTGCCGGCACCAAGCCTGGTGTGGCAAAGCGCCTTGGAACTGGGCCAGCAGGATTTGCTCAGCAACCTGTGGATCAGCCTGCAACGCCTGGCCTGGGGCCTGACCGCCGGGGTGGCGATTGGTGCCGTGCTGGGGGCGACGCTGGGCTTTAGCCCACGGGCCGAGCGCTTGGTATTCCCCACCTTCAGCGCCCTGGCGCAGATCCCCACACTGGCGTGGATTCCGTTGTTTATGCTGCTGTTCGGCATCGGCGAAACCCTCAAATTGGTGGTGCTGGTCAAGGCTGTAGTTGTGCCGGTGACCATCCATACCCTGGTCGGCGTGCGGGACGCCCAGCCCAAGCTGCGCGAAGCCGCAGCGGTATTGCGGCTGCCCAGTTACTTGCTGATCTGGCGCCTGGTGCTGCCGGCAGCCCTGCCCTCGTTTATGGCCGGTCTGCGCTTGGCGCTGGCTACCGGTTGGTCGTCGCTGCTGGCGGTGGAGCTGCTGGCTTCCAGCGAAGGCATTGGCTACCTGATGGTCTGGGGTCGGCAGCTGTTTATGCTCGATGTGGTGTTCGTCTGCATCCTGGTGATTGGCGTAGTCGGCGTGCTGATGGACCGCGGCATCAACCTGCTCGACCAGCAACTGCTGTTCTGGCCCCACCCGCCCACCGCCGAGTTCCGCCGTCGCCCGCTGGGCCAAGGTTGGCAGCGGCTGCAGCCCTGGTTTCTGCCGCTGGCGATTGTTGCCTTCTGGCAACTGACCAGCCAGATGCAGTGGGTGGACAGCAATATTCTGGTCAGCCCCTGGCAAGTGCTGCTCAGCACCTACGAAGGCTTCAGCGACGGCAGCCTGCCGCGCGCCATGGGCAGCAGCCTGCTGCGTACCGTCGGCGGGCTGGCGCTGGGCGGCGGCCTGGGGTTTGTTCTCGGTGTGGTACTGGGCTTGTCGAATCGCAGCGAGCGACTGCTCGGCCCGAGCCTGTCGGCCTTCCGGCAGATCGCCATTTTCGCCTGGGTGCCGTTGCTGACCGCCTGGTTCGGCCTGGGTGAGCTGGCCAAGCTGGTGTTTGTCGGCCTGGCCGCCTTCTTTCCGTTGCTGATCGCCACCCAACGGGGCATTCGCAGCCTTTCGCCACAACTGGGCGAAGCCGCCCAGGCGCTGCGCCTGAACCTGCCGCAACGTTTGCGCTTACTGATTCTGCCTGGCGCGACCCCGGCGATTTTCGCCGGCCTGCGCCTGGGCCTGATCTACGCCTGGCTGGGCACCATCGGTGCCGAATATTTCATGGCCTCGGGCTACGGCATCGGCACCTTGATGATCGGTGCCCAGCAGCTGTTCCGCATGGACCAGGTAATGGCGGCGATGCTGCTGATCGGCCTCACCGGTGCCGCCCTGAATGCCCTTGGCCAATTTATTGAAGCGCGTGCCACACGCTGGAGAACCGCATGACCCACCTCGCCTCCCCCAACCCTGCGGCACCGCTGGTGCGTTTTACCCATGTCGGCAAACTGTTTGCCGTCGATGGCGGTGAGCTGGAAGCCATCCGCGAATTCAATCTGGATATCGCTCCCGGCGAATTCGTCGCCATCGTCGGTTCCAGCGGCTGCGGCAAATCCACCCTGTTGCGCCTGTTGGTGGGCCTGGATGGCGAGTTCCGCGGCCATATCGAAGTGGCCGGCAAGCCGGTGCAAGGCATCGGCGGCGACCGCGGCATCGTGTTTCAGGAGCACCGGCTGTTCCCCTGGCTGACGGTGGAACAGAACATCGGCTTGGGGCTGGTGAATGAACACCTGACCCAGGCTGAACGCTTTCGCCGGGTGCATGAGTTTGTTCAACTGGTGGGCCTGCAAGGCTTCGAGCGCGCCTACCCGCATCAGCTGTCCGGCGGCATGGCCCAGCGCGTGGCGATTGCCCGGGGCCTGGTGGCCAGCCCGCAGATTCTGCTGCTGGATGAACCCTTCGGTGCCCTCGACGCCCTCACTCGCCAGCAGATGCAGGACGAGCTGCTGGCCATCCGCAGCCGTGCGCAGATCACCACCTTGCTGGTCACCCACGATGTGGAAGAAGCGATTTTCCTCGCCGACCGGGTGGTGGTGATGGAGCCGCGACCCGGACGGATCAAGCGCGTGGTGAATATCGACCTGCCCCACCCGCGCACCCGCAGCAGCTTCGAGTTCCATCAGCTGCGCGAAGAACTGCTGCATGAACTGACCAGCGACGGCGCTTATGTGGCACCGCCGGTAGTGCGCGTGGAAGACCTGCCGCTGGCCTATATCGCTTATTGAAAAGGGAAAGGACTGTCTGCCATGAGTAAACGCCCCAACTTCCTGGTGATCGTCGCCGACGACCTGGGCTTTTCCGACCTCGGCTCGTTTGGTGGCGAGATCGCCACGCCGAACCTGGATGCGCTGGCCAACGCCGGCGTGCGCCTGACCGATTTCCACACCGCGCCCACCTGCTCGCCGACCCGCTCAATGCTGCTGACCGGAACCGACCACCATATCGCCGGGATCGGCGCCATGGCCGAAGCCATCCACCCCGATCAACAGGGCAAACCCGGTTACGAGGGTTACTTGAATGACCGCGTGGTGGCCTTGCCGGAGCTGCTGCGCGAAGCCGGTTACCAAACCCTGATGGCGGGCAAATGGCACCTGGGCCTGACCGCCGACCTGGCACCCCACGCCCGTGGCTTCGAGCGCTCCTTCTCCCTGCTGCCCGGCGCGGCAAACCACTACGGTTACGAGCCGCCCGAGGACGAAAACACCCCAGGCATCATCAAAGGCACGCCGGTGCTGTATATCGAGGACGACCAATTCGTCGACAACCTGCCGGACGATTTCTATTCCTCCGATGCCTTTGGCGACAAGCTGCTGCAGTACCTGAAAGAACGCGACCAGGCCCGGCCGTTCTTCGCCTACCTGCCCTTCTCCGCGCCGCACTGGCCGCTGCAGGCACCGGCCGAGGTGGTGGCCAACTACAAGGGCCGCTACGACGCCGGGCCGGAAGTGCTACGCCAGGAACGCCTGGCCAAGCTCAAGGAACTCGGCCTGGTGCCACAGGACGTGGAAGCCCACCCGGTATTGGCGCAGAACAAAGAATGGCAGCAGCTTAGCGACGAGCAACGGGCGATTTCCGCACGCACCATGGAAACCTATGCGGCGATGGTCGAGCGCATGGACTGGAACATCGGTCGCGTGGTCGACTACCTGCGCCAACAGGGCGAGCTGGATAACACCTTTGTGCTGTTTATGTCCGACAACGGTGCCGAAGGCCTGCTGCTGGAGGCCTTCCCGCTGTTTGGCGAAAGCCTGCTGACCTACCTCGACACTTACTACGACAACAGCCTGGAGAATATCGGCCGCGCCAACTCCTACGTCTGGTACGGCCCGCGCTGGGCCCAGGCGGCGACCGCGCCGTCGCGTCTGTACAAAGCCTTTACCACCGAAGGCGGCATTCGCGTGCCGGCGCTGGTGCGCTATCCGGGCTTTGAGCGGCAAGGGCAGATCGTTCGGCAGTTCAGCACGGTGATGGATATCACCCCGACCATTCTCGACCTGGCCGGCGTGCGCCATCCCGGCAAGAAATGGCGCGGCCGCGAGGTGGCCGAACCGCGCGGTAAATCCTGGCTGGGCTATCTGAGCGGCGAGACCGAGCAGATCCATGATCAGAACACGGTGACCGGGTGGGAGCTGTTTGGTATGCGCGCCATTCGCAAAGGCGACCTGAAAGCGGTATTTCTTCCCGCCCCGGTCGGCCCGGCTACCTGGCAGCTGTATGACCTGAGCAAAGACCCGGGCGAGATTCATGACCTGGCCAACAGCGAGCCGAAAAAACTCGAAGAGCTGCTGGAGCATTGGCACCAGTACGTGGCGGAGACGGGGGTGGTGCTAAGCAAGTCGCCGTTTCAGCCGTAGGTTTTAACCGCATCGCGGCTGAAGCCGCTCCTACGGAGCCTGCATTCCTGTTGGAGCGGCTTCACCGCGATGCTTTTGTTTTATCCCAACAACGCGTGTCGCAACCTCTCACTCTCCACCTTCGGGCAATTCACCCACACCTCTTGCAACCCCAACCACCGCGCCATCTCCAGCAGATTACGCGCCAGGGCGTGCATACCTTCTTCATCCAGGCCCTGCGCTTCCTCATGCAGCCCATGAACCAACAGGCGTCCGCTGCTGCGCTCGGCGCGCAAATCCACACGCCCGGCCAACCGCTCGTTGTGCAGAAACGGCAGCACGTAATAGCCGTACACCCGCTTGTGCTGCGGGGTGTAGATCTCCAGGCGGTAGCGGAAATCGAACAGGCGCTCGGTACGCGCGCGTTCCCAGATCAGCGAGTCGAAGGGTGACAGCAAGGCCGAGGTGTTCACTGCCCGCGGAAGGCTTGGCTCGGGCAGGCAGTAGGCCGGTTTGTCCCAGCTCTGAACCGTCACCGCCTGCAGCAGGCCGGCGTCCAGTAGCTCGGCCAGGCGTATCTGGTTGTCTTTGGGCTCGAGACGAAAGTAGTCGCGCAGATCCTTTTCCGTCGCCACCCCAAGTGCCCTGGCCGAATGCAGCAGCAATTGGCGCTGCGCCTGGTCTTCGGCGACTTCCGGATGTTGCAGCCAGGCGCTCGGCAGTACCCGCTCCGGCAGGTCGTACAGGCGCTCGAAGCCGCGCCGCCCGGCCACCGTCACTTCGCCGGCGGCAAACAACCATTCCAGGGCCATTTTTTCTGCGCTCCAGTCCCACCAGGGGCCGGCGCGCTCGACGCGAGTAGTGAGGGCACCGGCACCAGTGGCACCTTGCTCGCGCACGGTGGCCAACACCCGCTGTACCACGGCCTGCTGCTCACGACCAAAACTCGCCAATTGGCTGTAGATGCCCTGGCCCTGAGCGGCACGCTGCATACGCCAACGCATCAACGGATAGAGGGCATGGGGCAATAGCGAAGCTTCATGGCCCCAGTATTCAAACAGCGTGCGGCGTTTGCCGGAGCCCCAGGCGGCTTGCTCCAGCAAACTGGGGGCGTAGGCACCAAGGCGGGAAAACAGCGGCAGGTAATGGGAGCGCACCACGGCGTTGACCGAGTCGATCTGCACCACCCCCAGGCGCTCGATCAACTGGTTGAGGCGCGCGGGCTTGACCGCGGTGGCACGGCTGCGCCCGGCAAAACCCTGCGCGCTCAGGACCAGGCGGCGGGCCTGGTTAAGGGATAGCGATAGCGGTTTGGTCATCGGCTGCACCTTGTTCGGCTTGCGGTGCAGGATACGGCCTGGCGAAGGTGAATACCGCTGCCGAGGGGCCATTTTTTTCCAGCTGCTGCAGACGCCGCTGCGCCTCTTCAGGCGTCGGCAACTGGCCGGCCGGCAGCCACCAAAGGGCCAGCGAGGGCGTGTCGAGCTTTTCCATCCAGCTTTTCTTGGCTTTCAGCACGGTCAGGTGATCGCCACTGTAGACGTAGTCTTTCAACGCCTCGTAGGAGACCCAAAGCGATAGATTGACGATGATGCGCGGATCATCGAACAACTGGATCGAGGTGGCATCGCCCTCTTCCGTCTGCAACCGCCAGACAAACCCGGGGCTGCGTTCGGCCAGTTGATTGATGGGGTCCAGCTGTTCGACAAAGCCCCGCATCAACGGGTCATCGAGCGGGGCTTTGGTGCGGGCGATATTCACTTGCGCCAGGTGGTACGTAGAGCTCATGCAATCTTCCTTGGTGGCGTTGAGGGTCAGCTTAGCGGCGCAGCGGATCGTCCCAGAACGGGCGCTCCACTTCATGCTCCAGATCGGCGCGGGACAAGCCGAGATCCTTCAGCGTAGCGTCCGGCATGCTGGCCAGCAGACGGCGCTGGGCCGCCAGTTCATTCCAGCGTTTCACCTGCTTGCAGATCCGCGTCAACAGGCCTTCAGCAGCACCCGGACGAGCCCGTGGCAGGGTGGCGGCGATGGCGTAACCTTTTTGTGCTTTCATGATTCAGCTCTCCATGTGCAGTGCCCCCGTAAGGTGTGCGACGAACTGCAACGCTTAGGGGATGGCGCAAGTTTCTGCCCGCCGCTAAGATCAATCCAACGAATGTTTCTTATGCGATCCATTCTCTGGCTTGATGAATTGAGCGCATCACTGAATTGAGAGCTACGCCATGAGCAGCTACGTCGGCATCGACAGCGAACTGTTACGCACCTTTGTGGCCATCGCCGATCTTGGCGGTTTCACCCGCGCGGCCGAAGCAGTGAACCGCACGCAGTCGGCGGTGAGCATGCAGATGAAGCGCCTGGAAGAAGACGTGGTGCAGCGCGCGTTGTTCGAGCGCGATGGCCGCCAGGTGCGGCTGACGGCCGAGGGCCAGGTGCTGCTGGGCTATGCGCGGCGGATCCTGAAGCTGCATGGCGAGGTGATCAACACCCTGCGTGAGCCCCATATGGTGGGCTCGGTGCGCATCGGCACGCCGGACGACTATGTGATGCGTTTTCTCCCCGGCATCCTCTCGCGCTTCGCCCAGGCCTACCCGATGGTGCAGGTGGAAGTGCATTGCGAAACCTCGGCGCAGTTGCTGCAGCGCCAGGATCTCGACCTGTCCATCGTCACCCGTATGCCGGGTGATGAAATTGGCCAGTTGCTGCGCCAGGAACGCTTTGTCTGGGCCGAAGCATTGGGCTTCAACCCCCACGAGCAGTCCACTATTCCCTTGGCGATGTTCAACAACGACTGCTTCTGCCGCAACTGGGCCTGCAACGCCCTGGAAACCCAGGGCCGCGATTACCGGGTGGCGTACACCAGCCCGAGCCTGTCAGCGCTGATGGCGGTGGTCAGCGCCGGGCTGGCGGTAACAGCGCAGCTGCAAAGCCTGATCACCCCGGATCTGCGCATCCTCGGCAAAGCCGAAGGGCTGCCCGAGCTGCCGCTGTGCAGCATCGTGCTGCTGCGCAATAGCCGTACCCAGTCGGCGGTGAGCGATTGCCTGGCCGAGCATATTGTTGAAGGGTTCCGTCTGTAGCAGATCAAGGGCAATCGCGGCTGAAGCCGCTCCTACGGGCTTCAGCCGCGATTCCTGGAAACATCCATAGCGCATTAAACTCAAGCGCGCTAACGTTACCCGTTCTTCCCTCACCCACCCAGCCCGGAGGCACCGATGGCCACTCCCGATCAGCTCAAACTGGAAAACCAGCTGTGCTTCGCGCTGTATTCCACCTCGCTGCTGATGACCAAGGTGTACAAGCCGCTGTTGCAGGCGCTGAACCTTACCTACCCGCAGTACCTGGCCATGCTGGTGTTGTGGGAAGGTGACGGGATTACCGTCGGCGAACTGAGCCAGCATCTGCTCACCGACCCCGGTTCCGTCACCCCGCTGCTTAAGCGCCTGGAGGCCGAGGGTCTGCTGACGCGCACCCGCAGCAGCCAGGATGAACGGGTGGTGCAACTGCACCTGACCGACAAAGGTCGCGCCCTGCAGGAGCAGGCGCTGAGCGTCCCGGCGTGCATCCTCAAAGCCTCCGGGCAGCAACCGGCGCAATTGCTGGAGCTGAAAAGCGATCTGATTGCCCTGCGCGACAGCCTGCAAACGGCGGTTTAGAGGCTTATTCCAAATTTATCGATTTTCTAGAGCGAATCGATCCAATTATTTATCTTGCGCGCAAACTAAATAGACACTAACTTTAATTCCACGCGCTGCTTAGCGCACAAAACTTTTGTAAACAAACTGACTAGCTACGTGGAGAATCATCATGCAAACCATCAAAGCCCTGTACACCGCTACTGCAACCGCCACCGGTGGCCGCGACGGCCGCGCCGTTTCTTCCGATGGCGTTCTTGACGTGAAACTCACCACCCCGCGTGAACTGGGCGGCCAAGGCGGTGAAGCCACCAACCCGGAACAACTGTTCGCTGCCGGCTACTCAGCCTGCTTTATCGGCGCGCTGAAATTCGTCGCCGGTCAGCAGAAGAAACAACTGCCGGCAGACAGCTCGATCACCGGCAAAGTCGGCATCGGCCAGATCCCCGGCGGCTTCGGTCTGGAAGTGGAACTGAACATCAGCCTGCCGGGCTTTGATCGCATCGAAGCGCAAGCGCTGGTGGATGCAGCTCACCAGGTGTGCCCTTACTCCAACGCTACCCGCGGCAATATCCAGGTAACCCTGAACATCGCCGTGTAACTGGCAGCAAATGCCAGGCACAAAAAAGCCCGACCTAGGTCGGGCTTTTTCATGTCGCCGGTAAAGCCAGATTTAAACTGGAGCTTTAGCGCGCGATTTGTACTCGCCGGTACGGGTGTCGATTTCGATCCAGTCGTCGATTTCGCAGAAGTCAGCAACTTTGACTTCAGTGCCGTTGCTCAGCTTGGCTGGCTTCATCACTTTGCCCGAGGTATCGCCACGCGCCGAACCTTCGGTGTAGGTGATCTGGCGAACGATGGTGGTCGGCAGATCTACCGAAACCACTTTGCCTTCGAAGAACACGGCTTCGCAGACGTCGGTCATGCCATCAACGATGAACGGCAGAACGCTTTCCAGGTCTTCGGAGTTCAGCTCGTACTGGTTGAACTCTTCGTCCATGAACACATAGTTCGGTTCGCTGAAGTAGGAGTAAGTCACGGCAACGCGGTCCAGAATTACTGGTTCCATCTTGTCGTCGGCTTTGTATACGGTTTCGGTGGAAGAACCGCTCAGCAGGTTCTTCAACTTCATTTTTACGATGGCGCTGTTACGACCGGATTTAGTGAATTCGGCCTTTTGGATAAGCCAAGGTTGGCCGTCGATCAGGGCCACACTGTTAGGCTTCATTTCTTGTGCGGTTTTCATACGAGTATCCGAATTTGGATGGAGGTACAGAATTCTAGGCCGCGTATCATAGCCAATTTCGGTAAAACTGTACCAGCGCCGTCGCAAGATCGGCCTGTGAGGCCCATTGCAGAGCCTTTTGCTCAGCATGCTCGGCCAGCTCGGAAAGCACCCTTTGCAGGTTTTCCCAACCCGCTGGCAAACCCTCACCGCGATTCCACGCCAGCCAGAATTCACTCAGGGCCGCCTGCGCCGCCGGCGACAAACCCTGCTGATACAGCGAGAGAAAGGCCTGCAGCTTATCCAGATGCACGTCTTCTTCCTGCTTGTAGATATGCCACACCAAGGGCCGTGCCGCCCACAACGCACGGACAAAGGAATCCTCGCCGCGCACGGCATTGAAGTCACAGCACCAGAGCAGACGATCGTATTGTTGCTGCGAGACGAAAGGCAGAATCTGCACCCGCAGATTGCCCCGTTGCTGCACATCGCCCGCCGCCAGCGCGGCCACGCCCAGCCAGCGCTGCACGTCGCCGAGCACTCGCCCTTCCGGTATCAGCAGATGACTGGGAGTGACAGCATTGGCCAAGCTATCGAGCCATTGCCCCAGGCCCGGGTTTTCATAGGCGAACAGCGAGATCAGCTGGCTTGCGGCCTGCGCCTCTACCCCCAGGGTGGCGAGAAAGGCTAGGCGTGCAGCGCCATCCTGTTGCAGCGCATTGCGCTCGGCCAGCAGTTCGCGTTCGCGCAACAGGCCCCCGGTGTTGGCGCTGAAGCCGGGGAAAAAGAAGAATTTCTGCAGCCCGTTGGATTGCATCGATGGCAAGCCGTGGCAGCCTTCCACCCACTCTTCGGCGCTCAGGTACTCCAGATTCAGCCACAGCGACGGTCGGGAACGCTCGGCCATGGCGCTGATATAGGCCGTTGGCAAGGTGCAGGCAAAGGCTTCGATCACTACATCGGCGGCGGGCAGCGGCTGCCAGGTCGACGGCCATTGGCACACCTCGACGCCCTGCTGCCATTGCAGCGCCAGGCCGGCATCGGCCTGCGGGCAGATGCGCGCGAAGGCCGTCAGGTCGTCCACCCACAGACGCACTGCACAGCCCTGCTCCGCCACCAGCTGCCGGGCCAGACGCCAGGTCACGCCGATGTCGCCGAAGTTGTCCACCACGCTACAGAAAATGTCCCACTTCACGCTGAGGCTTCCCGAATAGAAGCCGGCAGTTTAACGCCCGCGCAAAGAAAAGCCCGCCATAAGGCGGGCTAAATGCGCGGAGCAACGCGGAAAAAAACAGGCAACCGGGGAGTTGCCAAGTACGCCGGGGGAGCAGCGTGAAATCGTCAGGCAGCGAGCGCCACAACGGGCTTGCTGCGTAGCAGGGATTCGAAGGTCCAGAGGGTTTTGCTCAGTGCCGCCGCCTCGAACGAGGTGAACGGCCCGGAGCGTTGCACGCCATCGACCATCACGTACCAGCACGCCAGAAAGCCATCGGCGCGTAAGGTCGCCGGGACTGCGCTGCCAACCATGGACATGATATTGATGTGGGCCATAACCGCCTCCAGAACTCTGTATGGGGGCTACCTTACTGACCGCCCGGGCTGGGCGGAAATCAGTCGGCTTGATAGTGGCTATGTGGAAATCAGATTGGGCGGGCAATCGCGTAGGAGCAGCCGGCCACTCCTACGCCAGTCGGGAGGTGTTAACCGAAAACGGTAACAGTCTGGCGACTCAAGGCCACGAGTTCACCGGAGGGGGTCCACAGTTGCGCGGCGATATGGCCATAGCCATCGCGGGCGTATTCGATCGTCGCCAGGTACTGGCACCACTGATCGGTGGTCAGTTTCGGTACTGGTTGCACGAATTCGATGGTCCAGGTCAGCGAACTGCCAGGCGCAGGACTCTTCAGGAACGGCAACACGGCCGGCGGCCAGGCATCCACCAGGGCCAGCAGGTGGGATTCATTCACCGCACTCACCTGGTCCTCACCACGCAGACGTACATAGCCGCCCATTTCCCGCGAAGGCGTATTGCTGAACGGCATACCGCCGACTGCCCAGCGCATGGCCAGGTAGCGGGTGAATTCCGGGGTCACGCCTTTGAGATAAGGCAGCTCCGGGCAGTCGTCCACGGCTTTCATGCTCGGTGCCGGTTCGGCGGCGACGCTGATGGCCGATTCCCGCCCGGCACCAAAGCTGCCCTGAATGATGGTGACCACCTGGCCGTTTTGCACCGCACGGCCGAGTACCTGACTGACCGCTTTGCCTTCACGCAGCACTTCGGCTTCCAGGCTCACCGGGGTGTCCACCGCCAACGGCCCGACGAAGGTGATGGCCAGCGAACGCACGGGGCGGTCTGCCGGCACCGCAGCACGCATGGCTTCGTACACCAGCATTGCTGCCAAACCACCGAAACCGGCACGGCCCTGCCCCCATTCGGCGGGAACCACCACAGCCTGTGGATTAGCGCGAACGGCGTTGATCAACTCGGAAAAGGTCATAGAAATCTCGGACAAAAAAGAATGCGTCGCTGATGGTAGGGGAAGTAAGCAGCAGGACGAAAGGCGCGGAAAGTGCCGGTTTAGCCAATTGGCCGGGGAATTACGACCTTTGCACCCTCAGGCGTAAAAACCTGCCAGACGTTCCAGGGCCAGGTCCGAATGCTGCTCGGCCTCGCTCAGCTCCTGCTGCCACTGCGCCACCAGCGGTGCCAGTTGGCTTTCCTGCTCGGCCCGCGCCAGCCATTGCAGACGGTCATGCCAGGTACCCAGGGCGTTTTGCGCCTGGCGCAAGGCTTTGATGTGCTTGGCGGGCAGTGCCACCAGGTCGGGATAGGTGTCGGCGCAGTAGCGCACCCGCTTGATCAGGATGCGCAGACGATGACGGTCATGGGCCGGATCAGCCATGGCGTCGCTCAGACGCTTGCTTTCCTGGCCCAGCTTGCGACTGATATAGGCTTTCAGGTGTTCCGGCGCGGCGTCGTGCAGCGACTGGCGAAAGAACCCCGGCCACAGGTCCAGCGCGCGCTTCAAGCGCAGGGCTTCGGCGCTGCCGAGCAGTTGCTGGTATTGCGCCGGCAGGTTGCGCTGATAAGCAGCGCTTACCGCTTGCATACCGGCATGCCGACGCAGTTCGGCCAACAGCACTTCGCTATCGCGCACCGGGCTGCTGATTTTTCCCAAGGCAGCGGCGGCATCTACCAGGGGGTCGTGTTCCACCACCTTGCGAAACGGCCGCAACAGGCTGCGCAGTTTGCGCACGGCGATGCGCACATCGTGCAGCGCTTCGCTGTCGGTGCCCGCAGCCATACGTTCGCGGCCGGCCAGCAGGCTGATTTCCAGCTGCAGCACACGGCCCACCAGGGCATCGACAAATTCAGACATTAACCACCACCTCAGCTATCAATCGCGTTGCATCCAGCGCAGCGGCAAGGCCCGGCGCAAAGCGCGCACATGGCGCTGCAGGGTTTGCGGCGAAACCGGCGTGCCACCATAACGCTGCGCCTCGAAGGCGTCAGCAAAGGCGCGAATGTGCCCCAGCTGCGCCGGTAACGCCAGCTCCGCGCGCCGGGCAAAGGCGCGAGCGCCCTCCCCGGGCTGACGCCGCACGCCATGCTTGGCCAGCAGGCGCTCGAAGCGTTGATACAGGCGCTGCTGCACATCACGCTCACGACGCCAGGGTTTGAACAGCCACAGGCCGATCAGCATCAGCACCGCCCCGCCACCGCCCACCAGGCTCAGGACCAGATCGCGGGAGTCCAGGCGACCAAACCATTGCTGCAATAACTCCAGCTGCGTGCCTTGCTGGTAATCCAGCACCCAGCGCTGCCAGCCGTAGTTGAGTTCTTCCCAGCTCAGGCGCAGCTGGTTTACCCAGTTGATATGGCGATAGCGCAGTAACGACAGCGGCGAGTTTTCCAGAAAGCTCTGCTCGCCTGCCATGGCCTCCTCCAGGCCGCGCTGGATGCGATCAGGCGCCACCTGAAAAGTCGGATCGACCGTGGTCCAGCCGACGCCTTCGCGCCAGTACTCGACCCAGGCATGGGCATCGAACTGGCGCACCTGAATAAACTGACCCGCGCGGTTCAATTCACCGCCCTGGTAACCGGCCACCACCCGCGCCGGAATGCCCGCCGCACGCAACACATAGGCCATGGCCCCGGCATAGTGCTCACAAAAGCCGGCGCGCGTGTCGAAGAGGAAATCATCCACGCTGTCTTCCCCCACTGCTGGCGGGCGCAAGGTGTAGCTATAGGGCTCGCGGTTGAAGTGCTGCAGCAGCGCCTGCACCAGGGCCTGCGGCTCGGGGTATTGGTCTTTGAGCTGCTGAGCCCAGGCGCGGCTTTGCGGGTTGCCGTCCTTGGGCAGTTGCATGGCCCGGCGCAGTGCTGGCTTGCTCGCCTGCGGCTCGCGCAGGGCCTCGGGCCAGGAGGTCACGCGGTAGACCAGGGTCTGGTCCACCGGCATGCGCCGCTCCAGACGGAAGTCGCCCATCAGCCGCGCATCCTCCAGCTCGCTGCTGGCCAGATCGAGAGCGAACAGCCAGGGTTTGTGGCTGGCCTCCATGATGATCCGGTATTTCAGCGGCTCGCCCTTGGGCGTCCAGTTCGGCTCCCGGGCAAAGCGGGTATCCAGCGACTGCGACCAGCGCCGCCCTTCGAATTGGTCGAGGGTCAGCGCCCGCCAGTACTGCTGGCTGCGCGGCGGCAGCGGGCCGTCGAAACTGGCGCGAAAAGCCAAGGCATCGGAACGGCTCAGTTCGGCGATATCGTTGGGCGCCATGCTGTCGGACAGCCCGGTCACCGCCTGGTTTTCCGGCATCGGCAGCGACCACAGCGGGCCGAAGCGCGGAAAGAACAGAAACAGCAGCACCATCAGCGGCAATGCTTGCGCCAGCATGCCACCCGCCAACTTCAGGGTCGGCCACGGGCTTTGCTGCTGCGGGCTTTGCTGCAGGCCGATCAGCGCCGCCAGCAGGCCCATCACCGGCAACAGGGTAAAGATCACCGTGGTCATGCGGTCGTCGAACAGGTACACCGTGACCACCGCAAAAAAGCCCAGCAGGATCAGCACCAGGGCATCGCGGCGACTGCGCATTTCCACCAGTTTCAAAATAAACGCAGCGATCAGCAGCACCACCCCGGCGTCCAGGCCAATCAGGCTGCCACGGGATAAAAACACCCCGCCGACGATGCCCACTGTCAGCCCGGACTTCAGCCAGGTGGCCGGATACTGCGCGCGCATGCGGTAGATCTGCACGCGCCAGCCGGCACACACCAGCCACAAGGCGATGATCCATGGCGGCAGATGCTCCAGGTGCGGAATGATCACCAGCGCCTGCGCCACCAGCAGCCACAACAGGCTGACCCGCGGAATCGGTTGCACCGCACTCATGACCTGCCCTCCTGCTCGAACAGCGCCAGGGCGCGTAGGCAGGCTTGGCGATGGGTTTCGCCGCCGTCCGGCCCGTACACCGCATTCGGCAGGCGCAAGGCGAAAGGTTGCTGGCGCTCGGACAAGGTCAGCACCCAATGACAGAGCAGCGACAAACGCATCTCCGTATCGCCGTCCAGAGCGGCGAAATCCAGCCACTGGTCACGCCCAGCCAGGGCGGCAAAGTCTTTCACCAACAGGCCATGACCGCGGGAATAGGCCTTCCAGTGCAGACGGCGTTTCGAGTCGCCGGGTTGATAGGTTTTCAACCCTTGATAATCGTCAGCGCCCAGACCCAGCACCCGTGCGCCCTGGTCTTCGTCATCGTCATCGCGGGTGCCGGCGGCCAGGGGCAATTCACCCGGTAACGGGCGCGGATACACCAGCAGTGCCTGATCCAGATCAACCAGGCTCCAGGCCACCAGAATGCCCAAGGGGAAACGGCTCTCCACCCGCATGCGCCCGGGCCGCAACCAGCCCCGGCGCTTGGCAGGCACCCGCAGCTCGCACTCGCACAAACCATTGACCGGCACGTCGTAACGCTCCAGCTCAAGCGGCGGCCACCCCAGGGCAATCGAATGATGGGCGCGCCCATTGCTGCTCAGGCGGATACGCAAGGTCGCCTGTTCACCGACGAACACCGGGCTGCCGCCAGCCGCCTGCAGGGTCAGCCCGGCCAGATTGCGGTAGGTGTGCAAGATGGCGACGATAAACACCGAGGCCAGCAGAAAGGTCAGGCCATAGGCCGGACTGTTCTGATAATTGACCCCGGCCATCAGCATCAGCGCCAGGGCCAGCCCATAGGCGGCGCCGATCCGCGTGGGGATGATAAAAATCCGCCGCTGGGTCAGCAGCACACTGGTGGCCGGCGGAATTCGCCGTTGCAGCCAACGCTGCCAGCGCTGCTTGAACAGCGCCATCAGTTTTCCGCCCTCAAAGCGCCGGCACTTCGCGCAGCAACCATTGCACCAGAGCGCCGCCACCATGACCGGCAGGATCGGCGCGTTCCCGCAGACGGTGGCCAACCACCGAAGGCAACACCGCTTGCACGTCCTCGGGAATCACATAATCGCGCTGGGCCAGAAACGCCCAGGCGCGGGCGGCCGCCAATAGTGCCAGGCTCGCCCGTGGCGACAGGCCCCAGGCAAATTGCGGCTGGGTGCGGGTGGCTTCGACCAGACGCAGCACGTAATCCACCAGGGCATCGCTGGCGCGCACCTTGGGCACTTCGGCTTGCAGTTCGGCCAGCTGTTTATGGCTAAGCACCGCATCCAGACGCGGCAGCATTTCCCGCCGTGCCTCGCCCAGCAGCAGGGCTTTCTCCGCCGCCTTGGCCGGGTAACCGAGGGACAGACGCATCAGAAAACGGTCGAGTTGGGATTCCGGCAAGGCAAAGGTGCCGCCCTGGCTCACCGGGTTCTGCGTGGCAATCACAAAAAACGGCTCCGGCAAGGGTCGGGTGGCACCCTCGATGGTCACCTGGCCCTCCTCCATCGCCTCGAGCAAAGCACTCTGGCTTTTCGGCGTGGCGCGATTGATTTCATCGGCCAACACCAGTTCGGCAAAGATCGGCCCCGGGTGAAACACAAACAGGCCGCTGTCCTTATCGAACACCGACGTGCCGAGGATGTCGCCGGGCAACAGGTCGGAGGTGAATTGAATACGTTGGAAATTCAAGCCCAGCACATTGGCCAGGGCATGACTGAGGGTGGTCTTGCCCATGCCGGGCAAGTCTTCGATCAACAGATGGCCACGCGCCAACAGGCAGGTCAGGGCCAGGCGGACCTGAGGCTCCTTGCCCAGCAGGATCTGATTGACCGCATCCAGGCAGGCGTCGAGTTTGGTATGCATGCAGTACCCCTTAGTCCACGAACCCCGGATGCTACCGGGGTGAGCCGCGTCGGCAAAGGTTCTGCAGCGCTTCAGCTGTAAGGAAACGTGGCGGGCAACGCAAAAGCCGGGAAAAACCGGCGGGCCTTACTCCCTGCCCGACTCCGTGGCACTGTCATCGGAAGACTCCGAGTCTTGCACCCAGATGGGGTAACGTGACCAGCCGCTGTAGTCGTAGTCGCGCCCATAGTCGTAGAGCAAGGGCGCGCCGGCCTTGATGGGGCTTTCGCTCATGAAGTAGTTCAATTTGCCGCCCAAACGCATGATGGTCAGGTTGTTCTGCTCAGGCGTGTCACCTTTGTTGATCAGGCTGGAGATATTGCCCACACCGTCACCAAAGGCACTGATCAACTCGTCTTTTCTGGTGGTGCCAAAAGAGTATTCGGTAAACCTCAATCCCCCAACCTTATCCCATTCGTCAGCCACGGCTTCTCCCTTAAGCAGTTTTCCGGCGTAAGGTGCCAATACCGTAAAGACCGGAATATCCCGCGCGGCCTTTACGCCCCAACCCATTCCCGGAACCTCTTCTGTCTCCATCCAGTTTTCCATGTACTGGGCCCGCTCCTCACCCGAGATTTTTGCCAACCAACGGGCTTTTTCAGCGATTTCATCCTTGATCCGTCGTTTCTCCTGCGATTTTCCGGCTCCGACCTTCGCCGCCTCCAGGTCGATGGCCTGCTTGGTGACTGCACCAAAGATCGCTTTTTTCTGATCGAGCAGGTCGGCCAGGTTGTTGGTCTGGCGGTTTTTTTGCGGCGGCTGCAGCGCGCTCAAAAGGATGTCTTCACCGTTCGGGCCTTGCAGAATCGGCACGCGGTTGTCGATGCGGTGGCGAACAATCGGTGGCTCCACCTTGACTGGCGCGTCAGCCGCTATCGGCTCAGGGGAAGGCTCGCGGACTGGTTCAGGTGGGGACACGGGCTCGGGTTTTATCCAGGGCCTGAACAGACCTGCCTGCCCACCGGGGAGCTCAATTACATCCGGGCTGGGCGCACGGAATGAAACCGCTGGCGGACTTTCTGCCTGGGCCAGGTGCTCATCGTTGTCGGTATCCAGACGCAGCACGGGCGGCGCGTTGGTATCGATAAAAGCATCCGCTTCCACAGGCTTGGCAAGGGTATCGGCGGGTGGTTTGGGGGTGGCACCTGGCTGGACCACCAGCCTGCCGCCTAATATTGCTCGCAAAAGAATGTGTCGGGTCGACCCCGCTTCTATTGGTTCGGCCATGGGCCGCTCGGTTAAAACGCCATAGGGCGACACATAACGATCGAGTTCTTCTTCGGAATAACCGTGGTCTTCCGCAAATATTTTCCTGCCCTTTACGGTTCTTCGCTCAGGCGGTAACTCTGCATACTGCTGGGCAACCTGCTTGAGCGATAAGTACTCCAGTACTGTGTGCGGTAAGTACTCCAGTACTGTGTGCGGTAAAAGACTTTCGATATTGAGCGATTTATCCCTCGCTGCAGTCGCATTTCCAGCGGCAGGCACATCGCTAGCTGGATTGTTCGCAGCAGTCGCATTGTTTACTACCGGCGCATCGCTGTCGGACGGCAGTGTCTTTATGTCCTCAACCTCATAAGGAACCAATAGATTTTCAAATAACTCAGGCCGCCTCGCCGCAAGTTGTTCCGCAACTTTTTCGTGAGCCTCCGGCATGCCTATCTTCCACTTCCCATCTGTACTGATCCACCTGCCTAAATTGGATGAGGTAATATCGTTGCGGCTGGCGAAATCAAATTGACTTGGCAATCAGCAAATCAGCCTTGCCACCAAACACCTCCAGAGTGCCCGCCAGGGAGCTGGGTTTATTGCCTGTCACCTCGGTAAGAATCGCCGAGGCCGTCTGCTTGAGGTTGGGGTTAAGCAGCATCGCCCCGCCCAACTGGCTAACGCCATTGACCTGGCTGTTGTTAAACACCACGCCGGGTTGCTGCACATCGAATTCGTTGAAACGGTTATGGGACAGGCCGTTGGCATTGGGGTTGGCGATGTTGATCACCGGCACGCCGTTGGCGGCGCTGATGACAGTTGTGGGGCTACTGGCATCCACCACCAGGCCAGCGACAGCCCAACCTGGCGCTGCGGCCAGCAGCAGGGATAACACGGAGGGAAAAACGGTAAGGATGGAACGCGACTGACCCGACTTGCGCTGCGCCCGAGCACTCTCAGCGACAGGAATCAGAAATCCCAGGGCCTTGCTAAAGATCAGGCGAAAACAATGTGCATTCATGACCGATTCCATTCGTTTGGATATCGGTCAACCGTAAAAACTCAGGCTCAGCTTGCCTATAGGACGGCTCGCACGGTTGGCGGGAATAGCACCCTAGAACCTGGCTATCTGTCTGCCAGGCTCAAGGGCGGCCGGATCAGCGCAGGCGTTCGAGCATCTGGTAGTACCACATGCCCACGGCCAGCATCTGGTTGCCGACCCAGTCGCCGAACGGCAGACGGATATGGCTTACCCCCGCAAAGGTGTCGAATTTTTCCATTGAACCGGTCACGGCGTTGGCCATGATCTCGCCGACGATATGGGTGGTCGCCACGCCATGACCGGAGTAGCCCTGGGCGTACCAGACGTTTTTCGACAGCTTGCCCAACTGTGGAATGCGGTTGATGACGATGCCCATCATGCCGCTCCACTGGAACTCGATTTCCACCCCTTTCAGCCGTGGGAAGGTGTGCTCGATGGCCGGGCGCAATTCCCCGGCGATATCGCGGGAGTCGCGGCCGGAGTAGTTGGCACCGCCGCCGAACAGCAGGCGCTTGTCGGCGGTCAGGCGGTAGTAGTCGAGGACAAAGCGGCAGTCGTATACCGCCAGGTCCTGCGGATTGAGCTTGGCGGCCACCTCCTCGCCCAGCGGCTTGGTGACCACGATGCCGCCCGAGGCCGGGAAGATCATGCCGGCCATCTTGGGTTTTTCCAGCTTGTGGTAGGCGTTGCCGGCGAGGATCACCGAGTTGGCCACTACCCGCCCGTGTTCGGTAACGACCACCGGCAGGTCGCCGTGGATGATGTCGACGACCGGCGACTCTTCAAACACCAGGGCACCGAGACTTTCGGCCGCCCGTACTTCGCCCAGGCACAGATTCAGTGAGTGCAGGTGCATATTGCGTTTGTTGTGCAGGGCACCGTGATAGATGTCGGTTTCCAGCAGGCCGGGCATCTGCGCAGCGCTGACCAGGCGCACGTCATCGCCCATACCACGGCGTACCGCTTCGTCGTAGTTGGCCTGCAAACCTGCCATATGGCTGGGCTTGTAGGCGGCGTGCAGGTGACCGTGTTTGAGGTCGCACTGGATGTTGTATTTCTCCACGCGCTTTTTGATGATTTCGTGGCCGCGCCAGCGCAGGTTCCAGATGAAATCATCGACGTCCTCGCCAAGCCTGGCGCGCATCTGTTTGCGCATCGCTTCATCGCCGGACAGGCTGCCGGTGACCTGACCGCCGTTACGCCCGGTGGCACCCCAGCCGATCTTTTTGGCTTCGATAATTGCCACTTTCAGGCCGCGCTCGGCCAGCTCCAGGGCGGTGGAAACCCCGGTGAAACCGCCGCCGATAATGGCCACGTCCACCCGTACTTCGCCTTCCAGGCGTGGGTAGCTGGTTTCTTGATTCAGGGTGGCGGTGTAGTAGGAATTGCTGCGTTGCGAAGTCATAGAAATATCCCCATCAATGCCGCAGCGCCGCGCTCCAAAACCGCGAGGCTGACCGCTGCGACGAAAAAGTCGCTTAGGCCTGTTGCAGGTACCAGCGCCAGTCTTGCTCACCGACCTCGCCCATAAACTGGCGGTATTCGGCGTTTTTTACGGCGAGAAATACCCGCAGAAAGTCCTCACCCAGGGCGTCACGGGCCCAGGCGGATTTCTCCAGGGCGCGCAAGGTGGTCAGCCAATCGGTGGGCAGCACCTCGGTGGCTTGGGCATAGCCGTTGCCTTCAATCGGCGCGCCCGGATCGAGCTGCTCGCGAATGCCGCGGTGGATGCCGGCGAGAATGGCCGCAGCTGCCAGGTACGGGTTGGCATCGGCACCGCAGATACGGTGTTCGATATGCCGGCTATTGGCCGGACCACCCGGTACACGCAGGCTGACGGTGCGGTTATCGACGCCCCAGGTCGGTGCCAGTGGCGCGTAGCTGTTGGCTTGGAAACGGCGATAGGAGTTGGCGTTCGGGCAGAAAAACAATAGCGAATCCAGCAAGGTGGAAAGCATGCCGCCCACCGCCTGTTTGAGCAGCGGCGTACCTTCCGGGGCCTCGCTGGCGAACAGGTTATTGCCGGCTTTATCCGCCAGGCTGACGTGCATATGCATGCCGGTGCCGGCGATATGGTCGAAGGGCTTGGCCATAAAGCAGGCGGTCATCCCATGCTTGTGCGCCACGCCTTTGACCAGGCGTTTGTAGCGCACCGCTTCGTCCATGGCTTGCAGAGCGTCGGTGCGGTGCTCAAGGGTAATTTCCACCTGGCCGGGGGCGTATTCGGAAATCGCTGTGCGTGCCGGAATACCCTGGGCCTTGCAGGCGGCGTAAAGGTCGGCGAGAAACGGCTCGATCTGCTCCAGCTCACGCAGGCCGTAGACCTGGGTGCTGTAGGGGCGGCCGCCGTCGGCATCCAGCGCCGGTTGCGGGCGGCCATGGGCATCGCGTTTCTGGTCCAGCAGGTAGAACTCCAGCTCAGCGGCCATCACCGGGTAGTAGCCGTCGGCTTGCAGTTCGTTGACGACTTTTTCCAGCAGGCGACGCGGGTCGGCAATCGCCGCCGGCATGCCCTGCTCGCCATGCATGCTGACCTGCACGGCCGCAGTAGGCATCAGGCGCCAGGGCAGACGGGTGAGGCTGCCGGCAATTGGGTAAGCGCGGCAGTCGATATCGCCCACATCCCACACCAGGCCGGAGTTTTCCACGTCATCGCCATTGATGGTCAGACCCAGGATGGTGCTGGGCAGCGGGCGGCCGGTTTCGTACACGGCGAGCAACTCGTCACGGTGCAGCAACTTGCCCCGCGGCACGCCGTTGTTGTCGATGATAAACAGCTCGAACGCCTCGATATCGGGGTTCTGTTGCAGAAAATCGCGGGCTTCTTGCGCACTGGCAAATGGCGTGGAAAAACTCATGGGGCTCTCTCTTTTTGACGCCCGTAGGCAAAGCCACGGGCAAACAGCCGCGCACCAACGAACAGCCATCAAGGCGTCGGGCGAAGTAAGCGGCTATGCAGGAAACGTGCAGAGGCACGTGGACAGGCGCTGGGCCTGATCAGAGAGAAGCGGCGTCTGGCGGACGGGCATGGCGGCAGTGCCACAAGGCCCAGAAAGCCAATTCGATGGGAAGCGAGGTGCTCAATAGAAAGGCTCTGTAAACAGATGCTTGGCAGAGTCACACAAGGATGATGCTGGCTTAAATTCAAATCTGACTATGTTTAGTTACGTCTCAGGTAAACATTGTAAAAATCCAAAGCATCGCGGCTAAAGCCCCTCCCACAAAGGATCGAGTTTCCATGTGAGAGGACTTTAGCCGCGAGCTTTTGCGGTACTCACGGCAAGGTTGGTCCCACCGCCGCGCGCTCTTCGATCACATCCGCTTCGAACAGGTTTTCCAGTTCGGCACGCGCCTCGCGGGCGGTTTGAATCACGGCGGCAGCATCGTTGTAAACCAGGTGCTGCTGGCGCAGCACTTCTTCATCGTGGTGGCGGAAACGGCGGATGCGGGCCTCGGCCTGGTCTTTGCTCAGGCCCAGATGCAGCAGGATAAGGCGGCCCATTTCCAGGCTGGAATGGAAGGTTTCCCGCACTGGCGTGGCCTCCAGGTCCACCAAATGGTGCACATGCTGGCGGTTGCGGGCGCGGGCGATGACTTTGATATGGGGGTACAGCTTGCGCACCAGGCGGGCGGTTTCGATATTGGTTTGCGGGTTGTCGGTGGCAACGATAAACAGCTCGGCTTTCTCGACATGGGCGGCATGCAGAATTTCCGGGCGCAGCGGATCGCCATAGAAAATCGACATACTGCCAAGGTTGCGTTGCTGCTCGACGCTTTCCACTGAGGTGTCCAGCGCGACAAAGGGCACCCGCTGGGCGCGCAGCACACGGGCGACGATCTGGCCCATACGGCCCATGCCGGCAATCACCACACGCGGCGCATCGGCGTCGAACTGGCGGTACTCCTCCGGCGCTTCACGCTCGGCCACCGACTGCGGTTTGAACAATTTGCCAACGGCGAGCAACAGCAGCGGGGTCACCGCCATCGACAAGGTGATCGACAGCACCACCAGGTCCAACAAGCGGTCGCTGAACAAGCCATGCTGGTGGGCCATCTTGAACACCACAAAGGCAAACTCGCCGCCGGCCGCCAACACCACCGCCAGTGACAATGCCGAGCGCTTATCCAACTCCCCCATCCAACGTCCGACGGCGTACAGCAACGGCAATTTGGCGCAGATCAGAATCAGGGTAAAACCCAGCACCACCCACGGCTCATGCATCAGCAAGGCAAAGTCGGCGGTCATCCCCACGCTCATAAAGAACAGGCCCAGCAGCAGGCCTTTGAACGGCTCGATCTGCGCTTCCAGCTCATGGCGGTACTCGGAGTCGGCCAGCAGCAGACCGGCGAGAAAGGCACCCAGGGCCATGGAAATACCGGCCAGTTCCATCAACCAGGCCGTGCCCAGCACCACCAGCAATGCGGTGGCGGTGGACACCTCGCGCAGAGCGGTTTTGGCCACCACGCGAAACACCGGCCGCAGCAGATAACGGCCGCCAATCACGACAATGCTGATGCTGATGACGATCTTCGCCAGTTGGCCGATTTCATCACCGGTCGAGGTGCCCTGATGGGCGCTGCCGAGCATGGGAATCAGGGCGATCAGCGGGATCGCGGCGATGTCTTGAAACAGCAGAATGGCGAAGGCCAGGCGACCGTGGGGTTTATTCAGTTCCTTGCGCTCGGCGAGGATCTGCAAGCCAAAGGCGGTGGACGACAGCGCCAGGCCAAGGCCGAGAATGACCGCGCTGTTCCAGCGCTGATCGAAAAAACTAAAGGCGATGACGCCGATGATCAGGGCGCTGATCAGCACCTGAGCCAGACCGACGCCGAACACCGATTTGCGCATCACCCACAGACGCCGGGGCGATAGTTCCAGGCCGATGATAAACAGCAGCAAGACCACACCCAGCTCGGAAATCTGCGCGACGCTTTGCGGCTTGCCGATCAGGCCCAGCGCCGAGGGACCGATCAACACGCCGGCGAGCAGATAGCCCAGCACGGACCCCAGCTGCAGCCTTTTGGCCAATGGCACTACCAGCACGGCGGCCAGCAGGAACACCACTCCTGACTGCAGAAAACTATCGCCATGCTCCATGCCACTACTCCACTGCGTTTCAATGACCGGGGATTATCGGTAAAAACCGCACGGGTTGCATGGTGACATGTGCGCACATGCAGATGCGCGTCCTAGCGGTCCCATCAGCTTTTTCTGCAGGCATAAAAAAACCCGGCCGAGGCCGGGTTTTTTCAAAGCGTCAGGCTAATTACTTGGCCTGGGCTTCTACTTCTGCTTCTACGCGACGGTTTACTGCGCGGCCCGCTTCGGTGGCGTTGTCGGCAACCGGTTTGGATTCGCCGTAACCCACAGCGTTGACACGCTCGCCACCTACACCGTACTGGTTGACCAGTACTTCACGAACGGCGTTGGCACGACGCTCGGAGAGTTTCTGGTTGTAGGCGTCAGTGCCGACGGAGTCGGTATGACCTTCAACAGTGGTGGAGGTGTCTGGGTACTGCTGCATGAAGTCAGCCAGGTTTTTGATGTCGCCATAGCTTTCTTCTTTGACTTTCGCTTTGTCGAAGTCGAATTTCACGTCCAGTTCAACGCGAACCACTTCGGCAACTGCTGGGCAACCATCGGCATCGACGGTCACGTTGGCAGCGGTACCTGGGCACTTGTCGACGTTGTCGCAGACGCCGTCGTTGTCGCTGTCCGAGCACACTTCCGGAGCTGGCGCTGGAGCCGGTTCGGCTTTCTTGCCACCACCGAAGTTGACACCGATACCGACGCTAGGCGCCCACTCGGTGTTGCCTTGGTCGATGTTGTACTGAGCCTCGACGCCGGCACGGGCGTAGAAGTTGTCAGTGAAATAGAGTTTGGCACCGCCACCCACGTTGGCGAAGGTGGAGTGATCACGGCTACCGCTGCCGTTCTGGTCGATGCTCTGGCCGGAGAAACCAGCAGAGAGGTACGGACGCAGGGTGTCACCCGGGGCGTTGAAGTGGAACAAGGCATCAAGGGCAGCGTTGGCGCCTTTGACGTCCTGGCCGTCGTTGGAGACGGCGTTGTGAACTTCGTCGTAAGCCAGTCGCAGCTCTACGTCGTCAGTCAGAAAGTAGCCAATCGAGCCACCGAACAGGTTGCCGTCATTTTTGAAATCACGTGTGGTGTCGAAGTATTGCTTCTTCGCGAAGCCTTCAATCTCTACCGCACCTTGGCCTTGAGCCAACGCTTGGAAAGAGCTGGCGGCGATCAGCGAACCGATTACAACGCCTAAGGTGTTTTGCAGTTTCATCCGTAAAGTCCCCATTTAGATTGTGCGCAGATTAATGATGCGATTAATCGACTAGGAGAACGTAGTAGAGAAACTCCACTACCGCTAACCAAGCCAAACAAATTTTTCCGAGCTGGCCCTAGGCCAGCCGTGGCCTCTAGCTTGCACAACTGAGATATCGAGCGGTTTCTTTCGGTTCAACAAATCTTTTACAGCCAGCAAAAATCCCCGTTTGGATGCCCTGTGGCAGGGCATCAGCCGCCAGCGGTTGCTCGTGAAAGCCGCAGGCTAAAGCCTCTGCTGCTTCAAGCGCAGGCATTTCACCATCAATCCCCTGCTGCCGGGCTGCGCGAGCCCATCGTCACACCTAAGCTAATAACCAAATAGTATTTATTTTTAAATTCTTAGAACCTTTATTCTCAGCCTCACCGGACCACCGGACATCTTTTCTTCCTAGTTACCGTCCAGTGGTCCGCCCGCTCAACTGCGCGTCGCGGAGCCCGTTGAGGAGTATAAAAATGAAAGCGCTCACCCCGCTCCGCCTGCTGGCAGCCTTGGCCTTCAGTGGCTTTGCCATCAGTTCGCACGCTGCCGACTTCACCGTTGCCTACCAGACCACCGTCGATCCGGCCAAAGTGGCCCAGGCCGACGGAGCCTATGAAAAGGCCAGCAACAGCAAAATCGACTGGCGCAAATTCGACAGCGGTGCCGAAGTGATCACCGCCGTTGCCTCTGGCGATGTACAGATCGGATATGTCGGCTCCAGCCCGCTGGCTGCCGCGGCCACCCGCCAACTGCCGGTAGAAACCTTTTTGATCGCCACCCAGATCGGTGCCGCCGAGGCCCTGGTGGCCCGCAATGGCTCCGGCATCAATTCGCCGCAAGACCTGGTCGGCAAAAAAGTCGCCGTGCCGTTTGTGTCCACCGGCCACTACAGCCTGTTGGCTGCGCTGAAACACTGGAACATCGATCCGAAGAAAGTCGAGATCGTTAACCTGGCACCACCGGCCATCATTGCTGCCTGGCAGCGTGGCGATATCGACGCCACCTACGTGTGGGACCCGGCCCTGGGCAAAGCCAAGGAAACCGGCAAAGTGCTGATCACCTCGGGTGAACTGAGCCAGCTCGGCGCGCCGACCTTCGACGCCTGGATCGTGCGTAAAGACTTCGCCGAAAAACACCCGGAAATCGTCAGCGCCTTCGCCAAAACCACCCTCGATGCCTACGCCGCTTACCGCCAGGACCCGAAGGCCTGGCTCGCCAACAAAGACAACGTCGCCAAGGTGGTGAAGCTGTCCGGTGCCAAAGCCGAAGACATCCCGGTGCTGCTGGAAGGTAACGTCTTCCCGCTCAAGGGCGACCAGGTGACCGCCCTGGCTGAACCGACCACCAAAGCGATCACCGCCACTGCTGGCTTCCTCAAGGAACAAGGCAAGGTCGAGGCCGTGCTGGCCGACTACTCGCCATACGTCAGCAACAAGTTCGTCAAGTAACGGATCAATTCCCAGACCCCGGCTGGTTCGCCAGCGGGGTTGTTGCGTTGGAGCATGACCATGAGCTTTTCCTTTTCCCGTCGCCTGCTCGCCACCCTGGTAGTAGCCGGCCTCAGTTTTGCGGCGCAAGCCGACGACATCATCATCGGCTACCAGACCGGTATCGACCCGAGCAAAGTGCCGCAAGCCAACGGTGGCTATGAAAAAGCCATCGGCGAGAAGCTGGACTGGCGTCGTTTCAACAGCGGTGCCGAAGTGGTGACCGCGATTGCCTCGGGCGACGTGCAGATCGGCAACCTGGGCTCCAGCCCGCTGGCGGCAGCCGCCACCCGCGGCCTGCCGATCGTGACCTTTGTGGTCGCCGCGCAGATCAACTCGGCTGAAGCCCTGGTGGTGCGCAAAGGCAGCAAGATCGAAAAACCCGAAGACCTGATCGGCAAAACCATCGCCACCCCGTTTGTCTCCACCTCGCACTACAGCCTGCTCGGCGCGCTCAAGCACTGGAACATCGATCCGGCCAAGGTAAAAGTCGTCAACCTCAACCCGGCGCAGATCACCGCGGCCTGGAAGCGCGGCGATATCGACGGGGCCTTTGTCTGGTCGCCGGCCCTGGGTGAAATCAAGAAAGACGGCAAGGTGCTCACCGACGCCGCCGAAGTCGGCACCTGGGGTGCTCCAACCTTCGAGGTGTGGGTAGCGCGTAAAGACTTCGCCGAGAAGCACCCGGACGTGTTGGCCAAGTTCGCCAAGGTCAGCATCGATGCCTACACCGCCTACAACGCCAACAAGGCGGCGTGGACTGCCGACTCCGAGCAAGTCAAAGAAATCGCCAGGTTGACTGGTGCCAATGCCCAAGACGTACCGGAACTGCTGGCCGGCTCGACCTTCCCGGAAAGCGCTGAACAGAAAACCCTGCTCAATGGCCAGACGGCCAAGGACATCGCCGCTACCGCCGTTTTCCTCAAGGAACAGGGCAAAGCGGATGGCGTATTGGCGGATTACTCGCCGTATGTGAGCAGCAAATACGTTCAATAAACCGTTGTCGGTGCCGCCGTAGGAGCGGCTTCAGCCGCGATGTTCTTGATCTTGAAAGCAGCGCGGCTAGCCGCTGCTACGCCGATGAAAGTCCACCAGAACCACACAGAGCGAGACAGTCACATGGCCTTACTAGAACTGGAGCGCATCAGCGCACAGTACCCGGGCACAACCGCACCGGTGCTGGCCGATATTTCCCTGACCCTGGGGCCACAGCAATTGCTGGTGGCCCTCGGTCCTTCCGGCAGCGGTAAAACCTCGCTGCTCAATCTGATTGCCGGTTTCGTGGCCCCCAGCAGCGGGCGCATCAGCCTCGACGGCGTGCCAGTGCAAGGGCCGAGCGCCGAGCGCGGTGTGGTGTTTCAGGACGACGCCCTGCTGCCCTGGCAAAACGTGCTGGATAACGTCGCCTTCGGCCTGCAGCTGGCCGGTGTGGCGCGTGCGCAGCGCGAGGCCAAAGCCCGCGAAATGCTGGCCCTGGTGGATCTGGCCGGCTTCGAACAGCGCCAGGTCTGGCAGTTGTCCGGCGGGCAGAAGCAGCGTGTCGGCCTGGCCCGCGCGCTGGCCGCCGACCCACGGGTGTTGCTGATGGACGAGCCCTTTGGCGCCCTCGACGCCTTTACCCGCGAGCAGATGCAGGAGCTGTTGCTGCAGGTCTGGCAGCGCAGCGCCAAGCCGGTGTTTCTGATCACCCACGACATTGAAGAAGCGGTGTTTCTGGCCACTGATCTGGTGCTGTTGGCACCCAACCCCGGGCGAGTCGTCGAGCGCCTGCAGCTGGACTTCGGCCAGCGTTATGCCGCTGGCGAGCCGGCTCGGGCAATCAAATCCGACCCGCGCTTTATCGAAACCCGCGAGCATGTATTGGCGCAGGTGTTTTCCCAACGGTTGGCAATTCAAGCGGAGGCCAACGTATGAGCAGCTATCAAGCCAGTCTGAGCGGCAAAGACAGCACCGCCGACGCCCTTGGCGCGCTGCCGGCGGACAATGCCAAGGCCCTGCGCCCGACCCTGAGTACCCGTCTGATCAGCGCCCTGACCCTTGCGGCGCTGTTGGCGATCTGGTGGGCGGTTACGGCCTTTGGCCTGATCGAGCCATTGTTCCTGCCGCCACCCTCGGCAGTGCTGCAAAAGGGTTGGCTGCTGGCGACTAGCGGCTATATGGAATCCACCCTCTGGCAACACCTCGGTGCCAGCCTCGGACGTATCGGCCTGGCCCTGTTGATTGCCGTGCTGACCGCCATTCCGGTGGGTATCGCCATCGGCCGCAACCGCATTGCCCAGGGCATTCTCGACCCGCTGATCGAGTTCTACCGGCCTATTCCACCGCTGGCCTATCTGCCGCTGATCGTGATCTGGTGCGGGATTGGCGAGCTGTCCAAAGTGTTGCTGATCTACCTGGCGATTTTCGCCCCCATCGCCATTGCCACCGCCACCGGCGTGCGCACTGTCGACCCGGCCAAGCTGCGCGCCGCGCAGTCTCTGGGTGCCAGCCGCAGCCAGCTGATTCGCCATGTGATTCTGCCCAGCGCCCTGCCCGACATCCTTACCGGTGTGCGCATCGGTCTGGGTGTGGGCTGGTCGACCCTGGTGGCCGCCGAGCTGATCGCGGCCACCAGCGGCCTGGGCTTTATGGTGCAGTCGGCGGCGCAGTTTCTGGTCACCGATGTGGTGATTCTGGGGATTCTGGTGATCGCGGTGATCGCCTTTGCCCTGGAGATGAGCCTGCGCGCGCTGCAGCGTCGCCTGGTGCCTTGGCACGGCCAGAGCCACTAGTTTTTTCCATGACGCGCCGGCCATGACCGGCGCGCACTTAACCGCCTTGTTTTGCACCACCCACTGCCACGTACGAGAAAGACCATGAGCCTGCACATCACTCCCCTGAGTTCCGCCCTCGGTGCCCAGGTTGAAGGCATCACCCTCAGCGAACCGCTGAGCGACGCCCACCAGCGCGCCATCGAACACGCTTTGCTTGAACACCAGGTGCTGTTCTTCCGCAACCAGCCGATCACCCCGCAGCAGCAAGCCCGGTTTGCCGCGCGTTTTGGCGACCTGCATATCCACCCGATCTACCCCAATGTGCCGGAGCAGCCAGAAGTGCTGATTCTGGATACCGCCGTTACCGATGTGCGCGACAACGCCATCTGGCACACCGACGTGACCTTTCTCCCAGAACCGGCCATGGGCGCAGTGCTCAGCGCCAAACTGCTGCCGACCAAAGGTGGCGACACCCTGTGGGCCAGCGGTATCGCTGCCTATGACGCCCTGTCTGCGCCCCTGCAGGGCCTGCTTGACGGCCTCAGTGCTACCCACGATTTCACTCGTTCGTTCCCCCTCGAACGCTACGGCAGCACCCCGCAGGACTACGCTCGCTGGGATGAAACCCGGCGCAAGCACCCGCCGCAATCGCACCCGGTGGTACGCACCCACCCGGTCAGCGGGCGCAAGGCGTTGTTCGTCAGCGAAGGCTTCACCAGCAAGATCAACGAGCTGGAGCCGGCAGAAAGCCAGGCGCTGCTGAGCTTCCTGTTTGCCCATGCGACTAAGCCGGAATTTTTCGTGCGCTGGCGCTGGCAGGAAAACGATGTGGCCTTCTGGGACAACCGCGTCACCCAGCACTACGCCGTCGACGACTACCGCCCCCAGCGCCGGGTGATGCAGCGCGCCACGATTCTGGGTGATAAGCCTTTTTAGCCGTGTAACGTCAGAGCAACAGCATCGCGGCTAAAGCCGATCCTACAATTGCCCATCGGTAGGAGCGGCTTCAACCGCGATTGGCCAGGCCTGACGCCTGATCTCTCACAAAATAGACACATTCTCCAAATAGAGACTGTAGCAACACAGACGCTATCGCCCTATCACCTGCACCCAGTTGTCTCCAGTCAGAGACTGGCAGGCTCTGCCGCGCTTCAAACAAACATATATTTCGTTATTTTTCATGCAGTTATATAACTGGCACGCATCTCGCTATAGCTCCCGACGCGGCACAGACCGCAATCGAAAAACAACAACAATATGCTGGAGATCCCCATGAGCCATCCGCTCAGCCTCGCCGTTTCGTTCGTCACCTGCGCCCTGTCTATCTCAACCCTTACATACCCACTCCATCAAAAACAGGCCGACTAAGCGCGGCGTTTTCACAGCGACTGGAATCAATTTGCCGCTGCGCTACTCCATAAAACACGGCTTCACCATCAATAAGAACAAAACACCGGGCGGCGGCCCCGCCCGGAATCAGGAGATCGCTTTATGAGTGTGATCATCGCCCTCGCCGCCTTAGCCCTGTTGATGCTCGCGGCCTACCGCGGCTACAGCGTCATTCTGTTTGCACCCATCGCCGCCCTGGGCGCGGTATTGCTCACCGATCCTTCTGCCGTGGCACCCGCCTTTACCGGGGTGTTTATGGAAAAGATGGTGGGTTTCGTCAAACTCTACTTCCCGGTGTTTCTGCTCGGCGCGGTGTTCGGCAAGCTGATCGAGCTTTCCGGCTTCTCGCGCTCGATTGTTGCCGCCGCCATCCGCCTGCTCGGCACGCGCCAGGCCATGTTGGTGATCGTGCTGGTCTGCGCCTTGCTGACCTACGGCGGCGTGTCGCTGTTTGTGGTGGTATTCGCGGTGTATCCGTTCGCCGCCGAAATGTTCCGCCAGAGCGATATTCCCAAGCGTCTGATCCCGGCCACGATTGCCTTGGGTGCATTCAGTTTCACCATGGACGCCCTGCCCGGCACCCCGCAGATTCAGAACATCATTCCCACCACCTTCTTCGGCACCACCTCCTGGGCAGCGCCGTGGCTGGGTCTGGTCGGTACCGTGTTCGTGTTTATCGCCGGCATGCTCTACCTGCGCCGCCAGCTGCGCAAAGCCAAGGCCGCCGGTGAGGGTTACGGCACCGAGCTGCGCAACGAGCCGGAAACCGCTGAAGACATCGCCCTGCCCAACCCCTGGCTGGCGCTGTCGCCGCTGATTCTGGTGGGCGTCGCCAACCTGGTATTGACCCGCTGGATTCCGGAACTCTATGGCAAAACCCACACCCTGCAACTGGCCGGCATGGCCCAGCCAGTGACCAGCGAAGTGGCCAAGCTCACCGGCATCTGGGCGGTACAGGCGGCGTTGCTGCTGGGTATTTTGCTGGTGTTGATCTGTGGTTTCCGCGCGATCAAATCAAAACTCGCTGAAGGCACTAAAACGGCAGTCGGCGGCGCGCTACTGGCGTCGATGAACACCGCCTCGGAATACGGCTTCGGCGCCGTGATCGCCTCGTTGCCGGGCTTCCTGGTGCTGGCCGACGCGCTGAAAACCATCCCCAACCCGCTGGTCAATGAAGCGGTGACCGTCACCCTGCTGGCCGGCATCACCGGTTCCGCCTCCGGCGGGATGAGCATCGCCCTGGCGGCCATGTCGCACACCTTTATCGAAGCCGCCAACGCCGCCAATATCCCGCTGGAAGTACTACACCGCGTGGCGGCCATGGCCAGCGGCGGCATGGACACCCTGCCGCACAATGGCGCGGTGATCACCCTGCTGGCGGTTACCGGCCTCACCCACCGTGAAGCCTATAAAGACATTTTCTGCATCACCCTGATCAAGACTCTGGCGGTATTTGTGGTGATTGGCACTTTCTACGCCACCGGCATCGTTTAACCGTTTTGACTGAGGCTTGGCGGGCTGCGGCCAGCCGGGCACTAAGGAGATATGTATGAGTCTGCACGGCAAAACCGCACTGGTTACCGGCTCCACCAGCGGCATTGGCTTGGGCATCGCCCTGGTGCTGGCCAAGGCCGGTGCCAACCTGGTGCTCAATGGCTTTGGCGATGCCAAGGCAGCCATCGATGAAGTGGCGGCGTTTGGCGGCAAGGTCGGCCACCATCCGGCTGACGTTTCCAAGGTCGCTGAAATCGAAGACCTGATCACCTACGCTGAACGGGAATTCGGCGGCGTCGATATCCTCGTCAACAACGCTGGCATCCAGTACGTGGCACCGGTGGAAGAATTTCCGGTGGAGCGCTGGGACGCGATCATCGCCATCAACCTCACCTCGGCCTTCCACACCACCCGCCTGACCCTGCCCGGTATGCGCACGCGCAACTGGGGGCGGATCATCAATATCGCCTCGGCCCACGGCCTGGCCGCCTCCGCCGGCAAAAGCGCCTATGTCGCCGCCAAACACGGGCTGGTCGGCCTGAGCAAAAGCGTGGCCCTGGAAACCGCCACCACTGGCGTCACCTGCAACGCCATCTGCCCCGGCTGGGTACTCACGCCACTGGTACAAAAACAGATCGACGACCGCGCCCAGGCCAGCGGCGATGCGCAACAGGCCCGGCATGATCTGCTGGCGGAAAAACAGCCGTCGCTGGACTTCGTTACGCCTGAGCAACTGGGCGAACTGGCGTTGTTCCTGTGCAGCGACGCGGCCGTGCAGGTGCGTGGTGCGGCGTGGAATATGGATGGTGGGTGGTTGGCGCGCTGAGTCGGCCAACAGCGGATCAAGGAGGATCATGTCCCATGTTGCCCAACATAATTCCACCGACGCTAAACACCCGCACACCTCTGGCGAAGGCCCTGATCTCGTTGCTTCAAAATGTGGCGATGGAGATACCAGATCACCCGCCAGGGGCGATCAAACTGATCATTTTTTGGTGGCTGCGCTGTGCATCTGTACACGGGCCACAGGGTCAGTACCGACATTGACGGCGAGGTCTTCGAGACTCTTGACCTGCAAGGTGTGCAGGCCACCCATTTGCTGGCTGAATTCCCTGAGCCATTTTTTGACCCGCATTCCGGGCGTACCCTGGAACTGAACTGGGACCTCGGCTTCACTACCACCCTGGGCCCCTTGCACGAGGGCTACCTGGAACGTGGCATTCGCATGACCGAGTTTGCCGATGATTCGGCGGTACATGTCTATGTCGCAGCCCCTGTGGACGTTGCTATTTCCAAGCTGGGACGAGCACAGCAGCATGATCTTGATGACATTGCCGCCATGCTCAGAAAGGGCCTCATTGATGTGGCAGAACTGCGACGCCTGGCAGCTGAAGCCATTGATTGTTATGTTGGCAACCGGCATGCCCCGGCAACGGTGTTGCACCTGCTGCTAGACGATTACCTGGGAGATCGAAATGACGAAGCGCCCTGATGGCCACGTCTTTTCTGTGGCGCTGGATACCCTGACGAAAAAGCCGCTGAATCAGGCGGACAGCGCCGCCTTGCAAGACGCTGCTACCGAGCTGTGGTACTCCGATAACGATCTCTCGGCTGAACTGGCAACGTTTCTCGCCGTAGAGCGCACCCTGCTTGAGCTGCGCCGCGCCGGGTATCTGTTGGAACGACTGACCCGTTTTTCGTGCGTTACACCCGAGCGCGCGTCTGAGGCGGAAGAAGGTCTCAAACAGCTGCAACCTTATGTGCCCCCCACTGGTGAACCACTCAGCGACGCGCACCGTCGCGTCGATGCTCTAGCCATACGCTGGGGGCTTGAAGAGGGGCTGGGGACAAAAGTGCAGACGCTCCTGCCCCTTCAGACTCGCCATTACGAAGCGGAACAGCGCCGCCATTGAGTCGATGCTCCTCCCGCAATCAGGCCGAACGCTTTTGCATTCTCAAGGCCTTAAGTATTCCGACAAGACGACGCCAGTGAATCTCGCCATGCCCCAGCCGCTCTGGACCCCTTCCGCCAGCCGCATCGCCGCCACGCAGATGGATGCCTTCCGGCGCTATATCAATCAGCGCCATGGTTTGCAGCTGGCGGATTATCCGCAGTTGCATGCCTGGAGCGTGGCTGAGCGCGAGGGGTTCTGGCAGGCCATTGTCGACTTCTTCGAGGTGCATTTCAGTACGGCGCCCACGGCCGTGCTGGAAGAAGGCGCGCAGATGCCCAGCGCGCGCTGGTTTGCGGGTTCGAGGCTGAACTTCGCCGAACATTTACTGCGTCGCCGTGACGATCACCCGGCCCTGGTGGCCATCGGCGAGGACGGCAGCCGCGAGGTGCTTACCTACCGCGAGCTCGCCGCCCAGGTGGCCGGTTTGCAACAGGCGCTGGCCAAGATCGGCGTGGGCCAGGGCGATAGGGTGGCGGCGATGATGCCCAATACCTGGCAGACCGTGGTCGGCATGTTGGCGGCCACCAGCCTGGGGGCGACCTGGTCGTCCTGCTCGCCGGATTTTGGCACCCAGGGGGTGATCGACCGGTTCGGCCAGATCGAGCCCAAGGTGCTGATCGCCGCAGGGGGTTATCGCTATGCCGGCAGCAACAACGACCAGACCGCCAAGCTCAATGAAATTCTGGCGCAGATGCCCACCTTGCAGCAGTTGCTGGTGGTGCCGTATTCGCGCCCTGAAGCATGCGTGGCGGATTACCAGAGCAGCGCCGCCGTCGCCCTGTGGAGCGAATTTTTCCAGCCCGGCGGCGAGCCGCAATTCACCCCGGTGGCCTTCGACCATCCGCTGTATATCCTTTATTCCAGCGGCACCACGGGGGTGCCCAAATGCATCGTGCATGGCACCGGCGGCGTGTTGCTGCAGCACTTCAAAGAGCATGGCCTGCATACCGATCTGACCCGCGACGACACCCTGTTCTACTACACCACCTGCGGCTGGATGATGTGGAACTGGCTGGTCTCCGGCCTGGCCCTCGGGGCCAGGTTGGTGTTGTTCGACGGTTCGCCGTTTCAACCGGGGCCTGAGCGGTTGGTGGACATGATCGATGGGGAAAACATCAGCGTGTTCGGCACCAGCGCCAAGTTTCTCGCGGCGTTGGAAAAAGCCGATGTGGTACCCAACCAGAGCCATGCCCTGAGCGGGCTCAAAACCATTCTGTCCACCGGCTCGCCGCTGTCCCACGAAAGCTTCGAGTACGTGTACCGCGCCTTCAAGAAAGATGTATGCCTGTCGTCGATTTCCGGCGGCACCGATATCGTCTCCTGCTTTGCCCTCGGCAACCCGGTGTTGCCGGTATATCGCGGTGAGTTGCAGTGCAAGGGCCTGGGGATGGCGGTAGAAGTGTGGAATGACGATGGCCAACCGGTGATTGGCGAAAAAGGCGAGTTGGTGTGCAGCAAGCACTTTCCCAGCCTGCCGGTGGGTTTCTGGAACGACCCCGACGACGAGAAATTCCACGCCGCCTACTTCGACACCTTCCCCGGCGTCTGGGCCCATGGCGACTACGCCGAACAAACTCCGCGCGGCAGCCTGATCATTCACGGTCGCTCGGATGCGGTGCTCAATCCGGGCGGCGTGCGCATCGGCACGGCGGAAATCTATCGGCAGGTGGAAAAAGTTGAAGAGGTGCTGGAGTCCATCGCCATCGGCCAGCAATGGCAGGGCGATGTGCGGGTGGTGCTGTTTGTGCGACTGCGGGAGGGCGTGACGCTGGATGAAGCGTTGAAAGCGCGCATCTGCGAAGTGATCCGCGCCCACACCACCTCACGCCATGTGCCGGCCAAGGTGCTTGCCGTGGCCGATATTCCGCGCACCATCAGCGGCAAGATCGTCGAGTTGGCGGTGCGCAATGTGGTGCACGGTGAGCCGGTGAAAAACACCGATGCGCTGGCCAATCCCGAGGCGTTGCAGCTGTTTGAGAATTTAGCGGAGCTTCAATCGTAAATCGGTTTGGCTCCCTGTGCGCCAACGGTGGAGCCCAACCACCTGCGACGACGATGGGGCTTCGTCTGCGGCTCAACCCATCCTACGAATTACGCTCCGCGTTTCAGGATCTCCGATCCGCCCGCAGAAAAATCCCCAACGCCAGCAACGGAAAAGCGCTGCCCAGCGCCACGATGCCCAGCCAGCCGGTGTGATCGAACAGCGCACTGGCCAGAGACGAGCCCAATGCCCCGCCGACAAAAATCGCTGTCATATACAGCGCATTGAGGCGCCCGCGGCTGGCCGCATCCAGGGCGTAAATCGCCCGTTGGCCAAGGACCATATTCATCTGCACGCAGAAATCCAGGACCACGCCGGTCAATGCCAGGGCGATCACCGTGTTGCTCGGCGGGATAAAGGCCGGCAGAAAGCACAAGGTCGCCAGCAGCAGCGCCAAACGGGTGGTCACCCGCGTATGCCCGGCATCGGCCAGACGCCCGGCAATCGGTGCCGCCACTGCACCAATGGCACCCACCAGGGCAAACAGGGCGATCTGGGTTTGCGACAGGCCATGGTTGCGCGCCAGTTCCAGCGGCACAGCGGTCCAGAACAGGCTGAAGGCGGCGAACATACAACCCTGCATCAAGGCCCGTTGACGCAGCACCGGTTCACGTTTGAACAGCTTGCCCAGCGACAGCAGGAGCTGGCCGTAAGTGGCCGTGTGAGCGGGCTGACGGGTGGGCATGGTGGTGGCCAGAATCACCACGATCACGCTCATCACCGCCGCCGCAATCATAAATACTGCGCGCCATCCCAAGTGGTCGGCGATCAGGCTGGACAGCGGCCGCGCCAGCAAAATACCCAGCAGCAGGCCACCCATGATGCCGCCCACCACCCGGCCCCGCGACTCTTCTGCCGCCAGGTGGGCGGCCAGGGGAATGAGGATCTGCACCGACACCGAGCTCAGGCCGATCATCAGCGACACCAGCAAAAAGGCATGGGGCTGGGTGGTAAAGGCGGCGGCCAACAGGCTGGCCACCGACACCAGTGCGGTGATGATCATCAGCCGGCGGTTTTCCAGCAGATCGCCCAGCGGCACCAGAAACAGCATGCCCAGGGCATAACCGATCTGGGTCAGCGACACGATCAGGCTGGCCGCCGTTGCCGAGATGCCGATGTCCGGGGCGATCAGCTCGATGATGGGTTGCGAGTAGTAGATGTTGGCGACGATCACGCCGCAGCAGAAAGCAAACAGCAGCACCATGCCACGGGTCATGGTCAGGGTTGTGGGGCTCATCAAAAGGCTCGTCACAGGACAGCAGAAAAGGCCGGTCAGGGTACGGGAAATCGGCGGGCGAGAAAATCTAGTTAGCCGGCTATTTATAAGCCAAACATCACCCCGCAGGAGAGCGCCATGCGTTAATGACAATGTTTGACAGCCACGCCCGCCTCACCGAAGCTGCAAGCCAACCGTGATACGCGCTCGTCAGAACAACGGATGTTTGCATGCCGAAGCAGCAGAACAAGACCAAGCCCCCTGCCCCTCCCGTTACCCCCGCTGCCGCCGCGGAAAAACCTGACAAACGCCCCCTGCCCCTGATCATTTTCGCCGTGGTGCTGCTGATCAGCCTACCGATCTGGCTGTACCGCCCACACACGGCGACGCCGGTCGTTCCGGCAACCGTTGGCCCCGCACCAGTCGCCAGTACTCAACCGCCTGCAACCTTTGTTGACGAAGCTCGGTGCCAGGGCTGCCATAGCGAACAGGCCAAGGCCTGGACCGGCTCCCATCACCAGATGGCCATGCTGCCAGCCAGTGCGCAAAACATTCGCGGCGACTTCAATAACACCCGCTACCAAGGCGAGGTGGAAACCAGCCACTTCAGCCAGCGCGATGGTGCCTACTGGATCAACACCCCGGGCCCGGATGGCTTGGCTGCCGACTTCAAGGTGGCCTACACCTTCGGTATCGAACCCTTGCAGCAATACCTGCTGGAAATGCCCGGCGGCCGCCTGCAGGCCTCAGGCGTGGCCTGGGATACCCAAAAGCAGCGCTGGTTCGAGTTGTACCCTGGGGAGAAGGTCGATTTCCGCGACGATCTGCACTGGAGCAAACCCAGCCAGAACGCCAACTTTATGTGTGTGGAATGCCATACCACCAATTTCAAACGCAATTTCAGCCTCAGCGCCGACAGCTTCAACAGCACCTGGAACAACCTCGGCGTCGGCTGCCAGAGCTGCCACGGCCCGGCTTCGCGCCATTTGCAATGGAGCGCTGGCGAGAACCTCAACAAGCAACAGCCGGATAAAGGCTTCGGCGTGGCCCTGAACAGCCGCGCTGCCCTGACCCAAGTGGAAACCTGCGGCCGCTGCCATGCGCGGCGTGCGCCCCTGGGCGACGGCTACAGCCACAAGAATCGCCTGATGGATGACTACCTGCCCGCCACCCTCAGCGCCGAGCTGTATCAGGTGGACGGCAAGATCAAGGAAGAGGTGTTTGAGTACGGCTCCTTTACCCAGAGCAAGATGTTCGCCAAGGGCGTGACCTGCACCGACTGCCACAACCCCCACAGCAACCAGCTGAAAGCACCGGGCAATGGCGTCTGCCTGCAGTGCCACAACCCGTTGGGCAAAGCCTCGCGGGCCGGCATCGACGGTGCCGGGCTCAAGGCCAAGAACTACGAAGCACCGGAGCACACCAAGCACAAGCTCGGGCAACCCGGCTCGCAATGCGTGGACTGCCATATGCCGGGCAAGCTCTACATGGTCAACGACTACCGCCACGACCACAGCCTGAGCATCCCCAACCCCGCCCATTCCGCCAAGATTGCCAGCACCGATGCCTGCGCCGCCTGCCACAAGGGCTCGAGCAACAAGATCGCCGAGCAATTCAAGATCTGGTACGGCGACACCACGCTGCAGGATGGCGGTTATGCCGATGCGATTTTTGCCGCCCGCCATGGTTCACCCGGTGCCGCGCGCATGCTGATGCAGCAATTGGCCCGCAGCGATCTGCCGGCGATTCGCCGCGCCACGGTGCTTGCGCAACTGCCCGCCTACCCCAGTCAGCGCGCCCTGGAACAGGCAGCGATTGCCTTGAATAACCCAGACCCTCAGGTGCGTAGCGCCGCCATCGACGCCGTCGCCGGCATGGGTTCGGCCGAGCAGTTCATCAGCCTGCTGCCCCCACGCCTGAGCGACCCGGTGCGTGCCGTGCGCATGGCCGCGGCCGCGCAGTTGGCGAATATCCCGGCCCAGCAACGGGCCTCGATCAACACGCTGTGGCAACCGGTGATTGAGGAATACGAAGCCGCGCAGAATTCCCTGCGCGAGCGCGCCGAAGCCAATCTCAACCTGGCCATGCTGTACCAGAACACCGGCCGTGGCGGGCAGTCGGAAGCAGCCCTGCGTGAGGCACTGCAGCGCAACCCGGACTTCCTGCCAGCGCTGGTCAGCCTGGCGCAGTTGCTCGACGCCCAGGGCCAGCACGGGCCGGCGGTACAGATGCTTAACGAAGCCATCGCCAAGCACCCAGACTCCGGCCTGCTGCAGCACAGCCTGGGCCTGGCGCTGATTCGTGCCGGCGCACGCGACCAGGCTCTGGCGGCGTTGGCCAAGGCCGCCCAGCTGACCCAGGACGATCCGCAGTTCACCTATATCTACGCCATCGCCCTGCACGACCTGGGCAAGCCGGAAGAAGCACGCAATCAGCTGGAAGCGCTGCTCAAACGCCAACCCACCAACCGCAATGCGCGTATGGCGCTGATCAGCTACTGGCACGAAGCCGGCCAGCCGCAAAAGGTGCAGGTACTGCAGGCCGAACTGGAACAACAGAACCCGGATGATCCCGAGCTGCAACAGGCACCGAATAAATGAGGCGCTGCGCGCCGATGGTCGCCGCGCTGTTGCTGAGCTCAGCGGTGCTGGCGGCGGGTTCGCTGGAGGTGATCGAGCCATGGGCCACAGTCAGCGGCCAGCAAGCTGAGGTGTATCTGACCCTGCGTAACGCGGGGACCGAGCAGGACCGGTTGATTGGCGCGAGCAGCCCGCTGGCCAGCTCGGTAAAGCTGCTGACCACCGTGCAACTGGGTTCGGTGAGCAGCGTGCAACCACTCAAATCCATTGGTATTCCCGCCGGGGGTCAGCAGGTGTTGGCGCCGGGGCATACGCATATGGTGTTGGGGTTGAAGCGGCCGCTGGCCGCGGGAGATAGCCTGCCATTGACGTTGCAGTTCGAGAAGGCTGGAAACCAGCCACTCCAGGTAAAGGTAAAACCGTAGGAGCGGCTTCAGCCGCGATCCCTGCAAAAGGCGATGTCAGGGCCAAGCAGAGAAAATCTGGGAGGGGCTTCAGCCGCGAGTTTTCAAGATCAAACGCGCGCGGCTAAAGCCCATAGGGTCAAGACCAACCCATCAGGATTGTGCGACCTCGCCGGGTCGGCCAGCCGGCACCCCGCTTCAGCCTCAATGTTTTTTACGCTCCATCAGGTGGAAGCGCGGAAGCGCCAACCCCCAATATATGCCGGCAATCCGCGTCACCAGCACCACCAGCATCGCTACCCCGGTCGCCGCCCAGTGCCCTGCCCCCAGATGCAGCAAGCCCATATACACCAGCGAGCCGGCGATGCAGGCGGTGGCGTAGACCTCTTTCTGGAAGATCAACGGTATCTGGTTGCACAGCACATCGCGCAGCACGCCGCCGGCCACTCCGGTCATCACGCCCATGATCACCGCGGTACTGACAGGTACCTGATGACGCAGCGCCACCTCGGTACCAATCACGGTAAACACGGCCAGCCCGAAGGCATCGGCAATCAGCAGCGCCTTTTGCGGCAGCGGCTTGATAAAGCGCGCCCACAGCACCGTGCCGAACGCCGCCAGCGACGCCACGACCAGGTACAGCTCATTGCCGATCCAGCTGACCGGGTGGTTGTCGAGAATCAGGTCGCGCAGGGTGCCGCCGCCCAGGGCAGTAACCAGGGCGATCACCAGCACGCCAAACAGGTCCATGGCATTGCGCCCGGCCATCAATGCGCCGGTGACGGCAAACACCGCCACGCCAAACAGGTCGCTGAGGTAAAACAGCGTCTCGATGTTCAAGCCGGTGTACGCATGGTGACGAACTCTTCGGCCGCCGTCGGGTGCACGCCGATGGTGTCATCAAAGATGCGCTTGGTGGCACCAGCCTTGAGCGCCACGGCCAGGCCCTGGACGATTTCGCCGGCATCCGGGCCGACCATATGGCAGCCCAGCACCTTGTCGCTGTCGGCATCCACCACCAGCTTCATCAGCGTGCGTTCCTGGCTGCTGGTGAGGGTCAGCTTCATCGGTTTGAAGTCGCTTTGATAAATCACCACCTTGTGCCCGGCACCGCGCGCCTGCTCTTCGGTAAGGCCGACGGTACCGATATTGGGCAGGCTGAACACCGCAGTGGGAATGTGCTGGTAGTCCACCGGGCGGTATTGCTCGGGCTTGAACAAGCGGCGGGCCACGGCCATGCCTTCGGCCAGTGCCACCGGGGTGAGCTGCACCCGACCGATGACATCGCCCAGGGCCAGAATCGACGGTTCGCTGGTCTGGAACTGCTCATCGACGGCAATAAAACCACGCTCGTCGAGCTGTACCTGGGTGTTTTCCAGACCGAGGTTATCCAGCATCGGCCGGCGCCCGGTGGCGTAGAACACACAGTCGGTGTCCAGCACGCGGCCGTCCTTGAGGGTGGCCTGCAGACTGCCATCGGCCTGTTTGTCGATACGGCTGATATCGGCATTGAACTGCAGGTTGATGCCGCTTTTGCTCAGCTCTTCCTTCAGGTGCTTACGCACCGCGCCATCGAAGCCGCGCAGGAACAGGTCGCCGCGGTACAACAAAGTAGTGTCGGCACCCAAGCCGTTGAAGATCGAGGCGAATTCCACCGCGATATAGCCGCCGCCCACCACCAGCACGCGCTTGGGCAGTTCCTTGAGGAAAAACGCCTGGTTGGAGTTGATCGCATGCTCGTGGCCAGGAATTTCCGGAATCTGTGGCCAGCCGCCGGTGGCGATCAGAATGTGCTCGGTGCTGTAGGTTTTTCCGTCGACCTCGACATGGTGCGGGTCGACCACCTTGGCATGGCTTTCCAGCAGCGTGACGCCGCTGTTCACCAGCAGGTTGCGGTAGATGCCATTGAGGCGCTGGATTTCGCGGTTCTTGTTGCTGATCAGGGTGGCCCAGTCGAAATCCGGTTTGCCGCCCAGGGTCCAGCCAAAGCCGCTGGCCTGTTCGAATTCATCGGCAAAATGGGCACCGTATACCAGCAGCTTTTTCGGCACGCAGCCCACATTGACGCAGGTGCCGCCCAGGTAACGGCTTTCGGCCACGGCGACACGGGCACCGAAACCAGCGGCAAAGCGCGCCGCGCGAACACCACCGGAACCGGCGCCAATCACGAACAGGTCGAAATCGTAAGTCATGCAAATCTCCTTGGCTGGCGGGCAGCATAGCGCAACGGCGGGCTCGATGGCTTCGGCGCACCGTACGCCGGCCAGAAGCTTCTGGGGCCGAGCCTGCGCTGGGACTTCGCAGGTTTGTAGCCATATCCCGGCATTCCGGCGCAGGCCGAAATCCAGAAGCGTGAGCATGGCGCGGATACAAAAAGGCCACCTTGCGGTGGCCTTTTTTTACAACAGGGGGTTGGCTTAGTAAGCCTTGCCAGTCTTGTAGAAGTTTTCGAAGCAGAAGTTGGTGGCGTCGATATAGCCCTCCGCACCGCCGCAGTCGAAACGCTGGCCTTTGAATTTGTAGGCCAGTACGCAACCGTCCTGGGCCTGCTTCATCAGGGCGTCGGTGATCTGGATTTCGCCGCCTTTGCCTGGCTCGGTGTCTTCGATCAGCTTGAAGATGTCCGGGGTCAGGATGTAACGGCCGATGATCGCCAGGTTCGACGGTGCATCTTCCGGCTTCGGCTTTTCGACCATGCTGTTCACGCGGTAGATATCGTCACGGATCATTTCGCCGGAGATAACGCCGTATTTGGACACTTCATCCATCGGCACTTCCTGAATCGCCACGATCGAGCAGCGGAACTGGTTGTACAGCTTGACCATCTGGGTCAGCACGCCGTCGCCTTCGAGGTTTACGCACAGGTCGTCAGCCAGGACCACGGCGAAGGGCTCGTCACCGATCAGCGGGCGGCCGGAGAGAATGGCGTGGCCAAGGCCTTTCATTTCTACCTGACGGGTGTAGGAGAAGCTGCAGTTGTCGATCAGGCGACGGATACCGACCAGGTACTTTTCCTTGTCGGTGCCTTTGATCTGGTGTTCCAACTCGTAGCTGATGTCGAAGTGGTCTTCCAGGGCGCGCTTGCCACGGCCAGTAACGATGGATATCTCGGAAAGCCCGGCTTCCAGAGCCTCTTCAACGCCATACTGAATCAGCGGCTTGTTCACCACCGGCAGCATTTCCTTGGGCATGGCCTTTGTCGCTGGCAGGAAGCGAGTACCGTAACCAGCAGCCGGGAACAAGCATTTCTTGATCATGTGAGTCCTTGAAAGAAGGGTCGTACCGTTAGTGCCGCGCAGTCTAATCAGGCGGCACTCGCCTTACAATGGCCTGCCATAGGGCGACCAATGCCACGATAGAGAAACCCTAGCTCAGATAGTTCCAACGAATCGTAAATATTGCGTCCATCGAATACCGCCGGCATCCGCATCAGGCCGCGGATACGGGCGAAATCGGGCTGCCGGAACTGCTTCCATTCGGTAACCAACACCAGTGCATCTGCGCCCTCCACCGCACTATAGGGCGACTCCGTCAGCTGCAACTGGCCGCTCGCCACTGCCTCGCTGTAGCGCGCCGCCACGGCCTTGCAGGCCACAGGATCACAAGCATGCACCCGGGCACCGGCCGCCAGCAAGGCGTCCAGCAGCACCAGGCTCGGGGCTTCGCGCAGGTCATCGGTGCCGGGCTTGAACGCCAGCCCCCAGAGCGCCACCAGCCGTCCCTGCAGATGGCCGCTGAAATGCCCGTGCAAGGCCTCGAACAACAGAGTTTTCTGCAGACTGTTGCGGGCTTCCACGGCGCGCAGGATGGCTGGTTCGAAACCTTGTTGTTCGGCGCTATGGATCAAGGCTTTGACGTCTTTGGGAAAGCACGAACCGCCATAGCCGCAACCCGCATAGATAAAGTGCGTGCCGATGCGTTTATCACTGCCAATCCCGCGGCGTACCTGTTCGATATCAACATCGAGCAAGCCGCACAGCCCGGCCATTTCATTGATAAAGGAGATCTTGGTGGCCAGAAAGGCGTTGGCCGCGTATTTGCTGAACTCTGCGGCACGTACCGGCATGCTCAACACCCGTTCGTTGTTGCGCACAAAGGGCGCATACAGACGACGCAGCAACTCTTCGCTGGCGCTATCGCTGCAACCTAGCAGCACCCGGTCCGGACGCATGAAATCGTCGATAGCCGAGCCTTCCTTGAGAAACTCCGGGTTGCTGGCAACGTTAATCTGCAACGCCAGGCAACGGCTGCGCAGACGCCGGTTGATCACCTGTTGCACACGTTCGGCGGTCCCCACCGGCACCGTCGACTTGTTAACCACCAGGCACGGCTGGCGCAAGGTGACACCCAGTTGCTCGGCCACCGCCAGCACATGACTGAGATCGGCTGAGCCGTCCTCTTCACTGGGCGTACCTACCGCAATAAATACTATCGTCGCGTGCTCTACCCCTTCGTCGAGGTGGCGGGTAAAGCGCAGCTGCCCACTGGCCAGGTGCGTGTCGAGCAAGGTCTGCAAACCGGGTTCGTGGATCGGCACTTCCCCAGCCTGCAGGCGGGCCAGACGGAAAGGATCGCTTTCCACGCACACCACCTGATTGCCCATATCGGCAAAACAGGTCGCCGAAACCAGGCCTACATACCCAGCACCAATCACACATAGCTGCATCGCCGACGCTCCAAATGGGTTACGGCGATTGCAACGAAAAGCGGTGGCAAGCGTGTGAAAGTAACAAGTCAGGAGCGTGACAAGCGCAACGCACCGTTAACGGAAACGAAAGAAAAACCTACAAGCCCCGTCAGACCTACCTACGGACCAACATCTGAAGCGTCGCCAGAATCGCCGCACTTCCAGCCCCCGGCATGCGCAATGATCCGTCTAAATCCACTAGGCAGCCTCCTCGCCCTGACCCTGATATTGCACGCGCTGCCCGCCAGCAGCTCGCCCCTGCAATCCCTTCGAACGCCAGCTTCGCCGACCGAAACAAACGAACTTATCGAGTCCGCACTGGATGCCAGACAAATGTTGAAGCAGACGGACAGACCGGGGAAAAACCGCAGCCCTGTCCTCCTCGCGAGCTACTCCATCAGCCCCACCCAGGCCCTGCTCAAACATCGCGGCCTCGGGCAAAACCTTCCATACGGCCTACCCTTGGCCGTCGCTAGCCGAATCACCTCGCCTTTTGGCATGCGTATTCATCCCCTCAACCAGCTGTTCAAACTGCATAAAGGAGTGGACCTCAGCGCACGACCGGGCACGCCCGTGCTCAGCACAGCAAGCGGTCTGGTAGCCGAGGTGGATGTGCTGGGTCATAGCCATTACGGTAAATACGTGGTGCTAAGGCATAGCCGCGGCTTTTCCACCCGCTATGCCCATCTGGACGAGGTGAAGGTTCGCTTGGGTGAGCAGGTAGAAGCACGGCAGATCATTGGCCTCAGCGGCAACACGGGCACCACCAATGGCCCGCACCTGCACTATGAGGTCCGCTATCTGGGCAAGCCCATTGATCCACAACCGTTTATGAAGTCAGCCGCCAAGCCGCAGACGAGTGGCGGCGCAGGAAAGCCGCAGCCTGGGGATCAGCCGCGACAGCCATCCTAGGGTCCTGGTCAAATCAGATCGTTACGCTTAACCAATTCCACCAGTTCAAGCAGATTGCCAACCTGCAATTTGGTGATTAGCCGGCTTTTATAGGTGCTCACGGTTTTCTCGCTGAGCAGTAGCTCGGCGGCGATATCCTTGATGCGATTGCCCTTGGCGAGGCTTCGCAGCACCGTCAGTTCGCGATCGGACAGGGTCTCGATCAGCTCCTTTTCGGAGGCCAGGGTCGCGCTGCCGTCCACCGACGAATATTCAGTGACCGGAAACAGCTTGTAGCCCGACAGCACCACCTGAACCGCATTGGTCAGCTGTTTCAGATCGCTGTCCTTGGCGACGAAACCGGAAGCACCGGCCCGGGCACAACGCACCGCATAGCGGCTGGCGTCCAGACCGGAAAACACAATGATCTTCGCCGCCTTGGGCTCAGCGTGCAGGCGCTGCAGAACGGCGAAACCGTCGAGCTGCGGCATATCCATATCGAGAATGATCAGCTCCGGCTCCAGCGTGCGCACCTTGCTGACCACCTCAACACCGTTGCTGGCCTCCCCAACCACCTCGTGCCCGGCATTCTCCAGCATCATGCGGGTTGCCAAGCGGATGACCTCATGGTCATCCGCGATCAATACTCTGGCCAAGCAATCACCTCGATCGACAAAGAACAAGACGCGCCGCCCCACTGGGCTGGCGCACTTTGATCCTAGTACCAAAGTTAAATTCTTGTAGGAAACGAGGAATATTTCAGGCGCGACGCAGTGTCGCGGACTAAGCCCCAACGCTGCTCAGGGGAAATTCAGGGGAGGTTTAAAGCAACAAAGGCCTACCTGCGTCGCTACAGATAAGCCTTTGTTTTAAATGTGGTGCCCGGAGCCGGGGTCGAACCGGCACGTTCAAAGAACGAGGGATTTTAAGTCCCTTGCGTCTACCAATTTCGCCATCCGGGCGATGGTGGGTCGGTCATGGCCTGCGGCACATGACGAGGGCGGAATATATACAGCCCTATCGCGCTAAGCAAGCTTCCAGGCCTGGCGGATTTTCCCAAAACACAAAAGAAAAAGCCCCGTAGATCAATGATCTACGGGGCTTTCCTATAATGGAGGCCGAGGTCGGAATCGAACCGGCGTAAGCGGATTTGCAATCCGCGGCATAACCATTTTGCTACTCGGCCTCAAACGAAGACGCCGCAAACTGCGGCGTCAACGTCAACAAATTGGAGCGGGAAACGAGACTCGAACTCGCGACCCCGACCTTGGCAAGGTCGTGCTCTACCAACTGAGCTATTCCCGCGTCTTGGTGACGGGCGCAATTCTATAGATTCCAGACACCCCGTCAACCCCTTGATTCAAAAAAGTTTATTTATCTTTGTTAGGGTTCAGGTGCGGCCAGGCGGCAATCAGGTAATGCACCATGGACCACAGGGTAAGACCGGCCGCAACGATCAACAGACCGAAGCCCAGCACGACACGGAAGGTTTCCGATGGCGGGCTCGCCAGCAGGATCACCAACGCCAGCATTTGCGCGGCGGTCTTCCACTTGCCCAGATTGGATACCGCTACATGGGCACGGGCACCGAGTTCGGCCATCCACTCGCGCAGTGCGGAAATCACGATTTCCCGGCCGATGATGATCGCCGCAGGTACGGTCAGCCAGATGGTGTGGTGCTCTTCCACCAACACCACCAAAGCAACAGCCACCATCAGCTTGTCGGCTACGGGATCGAGAAAGGCGCCAAACGGCGTGCTCTGCTCCCATCTGCGCGCCAGGTAACCATCCAGCCAATCGGTCGCAGCTGCCACGGCAAATACCGCGCTGGCGGCCAGATAGCTCCATGAAAACGGCAAATAAAACAGCAATAGGAAGATCGGAATCAGCAGAACACGCAGAACGGTAAGCAGGTTGGGGATATTCATCGGCACAACTAGGCTGCAAGGTGAGCGGGCATTCTACTCGCTGTGCAGGGCCGCATAAATCGACTCGGCGAGCTTTTTACTGATTCCCGGTGCTTTGGCGATTTCATCGGTGCTGGCGCGCGCCAACTCCTGCAGGCCGCCAAAGTGATTGAGCAGCTCGCGCCGACGCTTGGGCCCCACACCTGGCACTTCTTCCAAATTTGAGGTGCGCCGGGTTTTGCCGCGGCGGGCACGGTGGCCGGTAATGGCAAACCGGTGGGACTCGTCACGGATCTGCTGAATCAAGTGCAAAGCCGGCGAGTTGCCCGGCAGGGTGAATTCGTGGGCGGCATCATTCAGGTACAGGGTTTCCAGACCTGGCTTGCGGGTCACCCCTTTGGCCACGCCGAGCAGAATCAGATCCGGTACCGCCAGTTCCTGCAGCACATCCCGCGCCATCGCCAACTGGCCCTTGCCGCCATCGACCAGAAGGATATCGGGCAACTTGCCCTCGCCATCCTTGATCTTGCTGAAACGCCGGGTCAGCGCCTGATGCATCGCCGCATAGTCATCGCCGCCGGTCACGCCTTCGATGTTGTAGCGGCGGTAATCGGACTTCAGCGGCCCTTCCGGCCCGAATACCACGCACGAGGCTACGGTTGCCTCGCCGCTGGAATGACTGATATCGAAGCACTCCATCCGCTGCGGCACCTCATCCATATTCAGGGCCAGCGCCAAGGCCTCGAAACGTGCGGCAATGTGCTGGCGATCCGCCAGGCGCGAAGCCAACGCCAGTTCGGCGTTGGTCACCGTCAGTTGCTGCCAGCGCGCGCGCGTGCCGCGTACTTTGTAGCTGATGGCCAGTTCACGGCCGCGGAGCGAATGAATAGCCTCGATCAGTACCGGGAAGTCTTCATGGTCGGTGTTGACGATCAACTCGCTGGGCAGATCGCGCTCGTGACTGCCGAGGTAGTACTGCGCCAGAAAGGCAGCCAGCACTTCACCGACGCCCTCTTCGATCGCCACCTGCGGATAGAAATTCTTGCTCCCCAGCACCCGCCCGCCGCGCACACTGATCAGGTGCACACAGGCACCGCCCGGGTTGACCATCGCCGCGATGACATCTACATCGCCATTGCCACCTTCCATGCTTTGCTGGTCCTGCACCCGGCGCAGCAAGGCAATCTGATCACGCAGCTCGGCGGCCTGCTCGAATTGCAGGTTCATCGCCGCCTGCTCCATGCCTGCCGAGAGCTCATCGGTCAGGGCATTGCTGCGCCCCTCCAGGAACATCACAGAGTGACGGACGTCTTGCGCATACTCGTCTGCCTCGACCAGGCCTGGGACGCAAGGCCCTTTGCAGCGTTTGATCTGATATTGCAGGCATGGCCGCGTGCGGTTCTTGAAGTAGCTGTCCTCGCACTGACGCACCAGAAAGGTCTTCTGCAGCAGGCTCAAACTCTCACGAATCGCCCCGGCGCTCGGGTATGGCCCGAAATACCGACCTTTAAGTTTCTTCGCCCCACGATGAATACTCAGACGTGGAAAGTCGCCATCGGAAAGAAACACGTAGGGATAGGATTTGTCGTCGCGCAACAGGATGTTGTACGGCGGCCGCCACTGCTTGATCAGCGTCTGCTCAAGCAACAATGCTTCGGTTTCATTGGCGGTGATGGTGGTTTCGATCTGCGCGATCTTCGCCACCAAGGCGGCAGTTTTGGGTGCCAGGCCGGTCTTGCGGAAGTAACTGGCCAAGCGCTTCTTCAGGTTCTTAGCCTTGCCGACATACAGCAGCTTGGCCTCGGCATCGAACATTCGATACACACCGGGGCGGCCACTGCTGGTGGCTAGAAACGCGCTGGAGTCAAACGGCTCGCTCATTTCAACTGGTGGCATCAACCATCCCGTGGCGCACGGCTAACAAGGCCAGCTCCACGTCACTGGTGATTTCCAGTTTTTCGAAAATGCGATAGCGGTAGGTGTTCACGGTTTTCGGTGACAGGCACAGCTTGTCCGAGATGGTCTGCACCTTCTGGCAGCCGGCAATCATCAGGGCGATCTGGATTTCCCGCTCGGAAAGCAGATCAAACGGCGAACCACTGGTTTGCGGCTGGAAGGATTTCAACGCCAGCTGCTGGGCAATCTGCGGGCTGATATAGCGCTGGCCGCCAAACACCATACGAATAGCCTGCACCATCTCTTCCAGCGCCGCGCCCTTGGTCAGGTAACCGGCGGCACCGGCCTGCAGCAAACGCGTGGGGAATGGATCGTCCTCACAGACGGTAACGGCAATGACTTTGAGATCGGGATGGCTGCGAAGCAGTTTGCGGGTGGCCTCAAGACCACCGATACCGGGCATCTTGATGTCCATCAGAACGACATCCGGTTTGACTTCACGGGCCTTCTTCAGTGACTCCTCGCCGGAATCCGCCTGACCGACAACCTGAAGGCCGTCGATGTCGGCGAGCATGCGCGTAATACCGGTTCGAACCAGATCGTGATCATCGACCACTAGCACCCTAATCAAGCGACACCTCGTTGTGCGTCAAAGCCGCTGATTTAAGCGGTCTTATGGGATGGCGAACACCTTAACAAAAAAGTCTTGGCATGGCCTAGCTTGGCGCATAACCGTCAAATAGCCAACGTCAGGATATTGAATTTTGCGCTGTACTAACGATAGGAAGAAGCAGAAAAGCGAGGGAATGGTGCGGGGTGAAAAATGGCGGGGGCGGCGAGATTCTGTAGTGATCAACTAAGCCCGGACACCCTTTTATGGCGAAAATGCTCGCTATGAGAGAGGCGTCTGGTTGAACACTACAAGACAGCCATGCGGACAAGATACAGGGGATTCTTCGCATTCCCCACTTCTCGCAAAACGAAAACCCTTAATAAAATTCGTATGAAATGGCAGAAATGCGCTTATCAGATAAGCTGCTTTCAACGCGAGTGCGAGAGGCATTCCCTGCCCTCACTTCCAAAGTGATGTGGCCCCGCCAATGAACAGGGCAAGGACGCATGACATTTCTACTGAAATCCATCAAGGAAAAAAAGGGGCTTAGGCGGTATATCGGCCCCAAACGCGTTGCACTGTTAGTGCTGCTCACACTTTTTGTGCTTTGGGCCTGGATTTACTATAAAAGCGGTGCCCTCAGCCCGGCCATTATCGAGCATTACCGCAGTGACTATCCGTTAGGTTCTGTCCTGCTTTTCGTGGCCGTATACGCAATCGTCGTCATTGCCGCCTTGCCTTCACTTCCCCTGAATTTGGCCGCTGGTTTTTTTTGGGGGGGCGTCGTTGGCGGCATCTACTCCACTATTGGCGTGACAATCGGAGGCTGGGTGTCTTTCGTCGCTGCGCGCTGGCTGATTGGGCAGCCGTTAGCCTATCAATTCGAAAGCAAGTGGGCCAAGAGAGTTCAGGAAGAGTTCGAGCGTAATGGCTGGAAATTCGTCGCCTTTGCGCGAATCAACCCCATCATTCCCACCGGCCCACTGAACTATCTGCTCGGCCTTACCTCGCTTACCAATCGAGGATTTCTTTGGGCAACGTTTATTTTTCTTCTGCCACCATCAATTGCGGTCGCCTACATTGGCGACACGTTGCAAACCTTCACTGCAAATCAGGCAGACGTTAACGAAATTATTCACGGACTACTCATCACCTCGGCAGCAGTGACTTTTCTAGCGCTCGCCAAATTTTTCTCGAATATTTACAAAAGAAGATCGGAGAATAATGAAAACCACACTCTTGGTGATGACCCTCAATGAGATCAATGGCATGAAGGCCATTATGCCGCTGGTTGATCGTTCCTGGGTAGATCAGATAATTGTTGTCGACGGAGGGTCGAAAGATGGGACGATAGAGTGGGCGCAAGAAAACGACTATGAGGTTTATGTGCAGCAACAACGAGGCTTCCGCCATGCCTACATGGAAGTATGGCCACGGGTTCGGGGAGATGTCGTGATCACCTTCAGTCCAGATGGAAACTCGGTACCTGAACTAATTCCTGACCTGATCGCCAAGATGAAAGAAGGCTACGATATGGTGATAGCCTCTCGTTACTTGGGTGATGCCAAAAGTGAGGATGACGATATTGTCACCGGTTTCGGCAACTGGCTATTTACACGTACCGTTAACCTTTTGCATGGCGGCGACTACACCGACGTAATGGTCATCTATCGCGCCTACCGCAAAGCCATGGCTCAAGAGCTTGGGCTGGATCGGGAAGATGCCCATGCGTTGCCGGAAAAGCTGTTTCGTACAAAGATCAGTTGGGAACCGCTTCTTTCAGTGCGTGCCGCCAAGGCAAAACTGAAGATCAGCGAAATCCCTGGCGATGAGCCGCCCCGAATCGGTGGCGAGAGAAAGCTCCAAGTCCTTCAATGGGGAGCAGCGTACTACTTCCAGTTCATACGTGAGCTATGGTTTTGGAGAAGCCATTAATGTTTGAACACAAAAATATATTCAATTACTGGAAGTCCCAGGACACACTTACAAAAACTTTAATAATTGCCATCCTCAGTCTTGTTGTCTTCGCATACCTGCCAACACTGCAGTTTGATTATGTGACACAAGATCAATGGCGAGCCTTTAGATATCCAGCAGATGAGCAGTCATTCTATGCTCGCCTTTCACAGTGCTCTTCGATGCTTCCTTCATTTTACACGCAAACAGGCAGGCCATTTGTCTGGCCAACGGAATGCCTAGAGCACGCTTTTGTTAGTAAAATATCCGATTTCAAGTACCTGAGACCATTAGCTTTGGCAGTGGTTATTCTGACTGTTATTTATCTGTCGTGGACAATACAGAAATTTACAGGAGGGGTGATCGCCGCTTTAGTAGTTTCTGCTGTTTTCGTAACTGCGCCGGCATACTCATTTATGTATCTTCAGGGGTTGCCTGCTCTGATGGTTTTGATTTCGGTTTTACTTGCGGCCGCCTCGTATAAGCACCACACAGAATCACTGGTCAGCGACAATAGCAGGTACAAACATTTAATCTATTCATCCACACTATTTCTCACGGCGTGCATGATATACCCAGCATTTGCCTTTATTGTCTTGCCATTGGCGCTAATGAAATTTTCAAGTTCAGATGCAGGCAGAATTGGCGTCGAAAACAAATTAAAAGAATTGGTTATGACCCTGGCTTTTTATGGCCTACTGTCAGGAATTTATTATTTACTTGTAAAACTATCGGTCCTGGCCCTTACTCATATCGACGGCAGCCTTCCAAACCTAGGCTTATACGAGGTTTCAGCACAGCTTTCCCCTTCTATAGTTCTTGAGCGCATTAGTAATGTGGCGGTTTATTTGTTCCTGATGCCACCAATGAACTTTCCTACTTTCCACGGGGCATCGTTTGCTATTCTTGTTGCCTTCAGTGTGATTTTAGGGCTCAGACTCTTACGCTCTAACCGTAAAAATAAATATTTAATAGGCAGTATGCTGGTTAGTCTAGCGCTTTTGCTGTGTTGCGCTGTACTGCTGTCTTCGACAGCACCTTGGTTGTTTAGCAAAATGGATAGCTTAGCAACTCGCCATCTCTTGCCAATTTATTTGTTTATAAGTTTTGCGACTGCCCTGATATTAAAGGTGGTGCTTGAGTCAGTATTCAAACTGAATAACCGCAACGTATCACTGACACTATTAATCTTGGTGCTAGTTCCTGTTTCTCTAATTCAAAACAGAAACTCTTTTCTTGAGATAGCCTCAACTCGATCAGAAATAGAATTACTCAGAGGTAAAATTGACCACTGGTTAAAAAGTGAGGGTTTGACCAGTAACAGATTTATTCTGGTTGCTAGACCTGACAACACAACGCCGAGGCCAATCGGTATTGAAAATTTACTTGACTACGGCAAGTATGGCAATGACAACGCAGTTTTGGCGTCATCAAATAACCCTGTTTCGATTCCATGGATGGTAAGTGCCATATTTCGAGAAAATTTGAAGACCCAAAAAATCAACGTTGTTGATTGTGGATTTGACACTGAATCATGTGTAGCAGTTGCCCTTGCAAATCCAAAAAACATTGTCGTGGCTTACGCCAATGGTAGCGGTGCGCCCAAAAATGATTTCATAAAGTGCCCGACTCAACCCTACGTTATCAATATCTCCGAGCTAACGACAAAACCGTTTAGTCCGAATATAAAGATTGTCGAGCTACCAAGCATTTCGGCCACCTCAACATTAGATGATTTTGGACCACAGGGTTTGCTCATGGAACTCTCTCCTGGATGGCACGCTAAGAGAAATCCAGATTACCCGCAAACATTGAGTATTGACTTCAAAGAGGAAAAATCTTACGACGCCCTATACTTTCTTCCACAAGACAAAACCTTAATTGCAAGAGCCCCCAAGACTGCTCGCATCAAAACCAGTAACGATGGCCAATTATGGCAAACAGTCGCTAACATTGACGATATGTGCTCACCCAACTCTCCAGGTGGATGGCACAAATTTAATCTTCCACACAAAGTAGAAGCCCGCTATCTTGAAATCGAGATTATTTCAAACTGTGGAGACCCCGATTTTCTTACGCTTCGCGGCTTGAAGATCGAATAACCAATGCATCGCTCGCGTGGCCAAACGATTTCCAGGGTCTGAAAAGGGTGAAACACTGGGGATTCGCTTAAAACCGGGACAGCATGAAACAATGTGCAACAACCTAGTTGCGCTTTGTTAGCGTTGAGCGTTTCTCCTCTTTTTAGGAACGAAAAAAACCAAAAAAAAGGGCCTAGATTTCCATCTAAGCCCTTGATTTTGTTGAGTTATGGCGGGAAACCAGGGATTCGAACCCTGGGGACGCTATTAACGTCCGCCGGTTTTCAAGACCGGTGCATTAAACCACTCTGCCAATTTCCCGAAATGTCGCCTTAAAAGGTGAGCCTTAAAATGCAACTGAAAGCATCCTGATGTAAGAGCTCACGGACCTGTTACAGTCGGCAGTTTTCAAGACTGCTGCCTTAAACCGCTCGGCCACACCTCCGAAGTGCGGGCGAATCATACCGGAAGGAAACACACTGTCAAACTCTGTGGGTTGGCAGCGTCAGGTGCTCTGTTATGATCCCCCAGGACTACGGTCACGGAACCCATCAAGCAGTCTTATAGGAGTGTCGCCATGCACGAACAAGATTACGCACTCGGCCATGCGCAGGTCGAGCAGCAAGAAGTCAGCCGCGTACTGCGCAACACCTACGGGCTGCTGGCCCTGACCCTCGCCTTCAGCGGTGTGGTCGCCTATGTGGCACAGCAGATGCGCGTTCCTTATCCAAACATTTTCGTTGTTCTGATCGGTTTCTACGGTCTGTTCTTCCTGACCGTCAAGCTGCGTGATTCTGCCTGGGGCCTGCTGTCCACCTTCGCCCTCACCGGTTTCATGGGCTACACCCTCGGCCCGATCCTCAATCGCTACCTGGGCATGCCCAACGGTGGTGAAGTAATTTCCTCGGCCTTCGCCATGACCGCCTTTGTGTTCTTCGGTCTGTCGGCCTATGTACTGACCACCCGCAAAGACATGAGCTTCCTCGCCGGTTTCATCACCGCAGGTTTCTTTGTTCTGCTGGGTGCCACCGTGGCCAGCCTGTTCTTCCAGATCAGCGGCCTGCAACTGGCTATCAGCGCCGGCTTCGTGCTGTTCTCCTCGGTGTGCATTCTGTTCCAGACCAGCCAGATCATTCATGGCGGCGAACGCAACTACATCATGGCCACCGTCAGCCTGTACATTTCGATCTACAACCTGTTCATTAGCCTGCTGCAGATTTTCGGCATCATGAGCAGCGACGACTGATCCATCCCGCGGTACAAAAAGCCCACTTCGGTGGGCTTTTTTATGTCTGCGACGCGCAAACGCCGTATTATTCCGCCAGTTTTTTCAGATCGGTCAGCGCCATGAAATTCGCCATCGCCCTGTTCTCTCCACCCCATGCACCCTCCTCGCGCCGCGCTCTGCGTTTTGCCGAAGCAGTCGTAGCCGAGGGGCATGAAATTGTGCGGGTGTTTTTTTATCAGGACGGTGTTCACAGCGCAGCCACTACGCCGGTGGTTCCGCAAGATGAGTCGGACACTGCCGCCGCCTGGTCCAGCTTTGTCCGCGAGCAGAAGTTGGACGGCGTAGTCTGCATCGCCGCTGCCCTGCGCCGCGGCGTGCTCAACGAGGAAGAGGCGCAGCGCTATGAGCGCGAAGCTGCCAGCCTGGCCAAACCCTGGGAGCTTTCCGGGCTCGGGCAGTTGCACGAAGCCACGCAACTGGCCGATCGCCTTGTTTGCTTTGGAGGGCCTTGAGATGGCCAAGTCGCTATTGATCATCTGCCGTCAGGCCCCCTGGTCCGGCCCTGGCGCCCGCGAAGCGCTGGATATTGCCCTGGCCGGCGGCGCCTTTGACTTACCGATTGCCATGCTGTTTCTCGACGACGGAGTGTTCCAGCTGCAAGCGGCGCAACAGGCTTCGGCCGTGCAGCAAAAAGACCTTACCGCCAACCTGCAAGCGCTACCGCTGTTCGGCGTCGAGGCGCTATACAGCTCCGCCCGCAGCCTGGATGAGCGCGGCCTTAAACACGACACGCTGAGCCCGGCCACTGAATCGCTGGATGACGCCGCCCTCACCGTCCTGATAGCCCAATACGACCAGGTGATCACGCTCTAATGGCCACCCTGCATATGCTTTCCCACTCGCCCTTCAGCGATTCGCGCCTGGTCAGTTGCCTGCGCCTGCTCGGCCCAGGCGATGGCCTGCTTCTGACTGGCGACGCCACCTATGCGCTGCAGCCCGGTACCGCGCAATTGCAGGCCATCAGTCTGATGCCGGAGACCATCAGCCTGTACGCCCTCGACGAAGACCTGCACGCCCGCGCCATCAGCGCACCGGCCCGCGTACAGGTGGTGGACTACCCCGCCTTTGTCGAACTCTGTGGCACCTTTGCCAAGGTCAACAGTTGGCTATGAGCACACTGATAGTTGGCGAGCGCCAGATCGCCCTCGATAAAGACGGCTACCTGGCTGATCTCAACGATTGGTCGGCCACTGTTGCCGAGGCCCTGGCGGCGCAAGAAGAACTGGCGCTGAGCGCTGAACACTGGGAAGTGCTGCACCTGCTTCGCGACTTCTATGCCGAGTTTCAGCTGTCACCGGCAACCCGCCCGCTGATCAAGTATGTCGCGCTGAAACTGGGCACCGACAAAGGCAACAGCCTGCACCTCAATCGCCTGTTCAAAGGCACCCCCGCCAAATTGGCCGCCAAACTGGCAGGCCTGCCGAAGCCGACCAATTGCCTATGACCGCCCAGCCACTGACCCTGATTACCCCCGCCGAACACCCCTTCGCCCAGTACGTACGCATTCTCGGTAAGGGCAAGCGCGGCGCGCGCAATATGACCCAGGACGAGGCCCGCGACGCCATGGGCCTGCTGCTCGACGGCCAAGTCGAAGACACTCAACTGGGCGCCTTTCTGATGCTGATGCGGCACAAGGAAGAAAGCCCGGAGGAACTCGCCGGCTTTACCCAGGCCGTGCGGGCGCGCCTGAATGCGCCGAGCGTTGCGGTCGACCTTGACTGGCCGTCCTATGCCGGCAAGAAACGCCACCTGCCCTGGTACCTGCTGGCCGCCAAGTGCCTGGCCAACAACGGCGTGCGCATTCTGATGCATGGCGGCGGCGCGCATACCGCCGGGCGCCTGTATAGCGAGCAGTTGCTCGACCTGCTGGGCATTCCCCTGTGTCGCGACTGGGCGACCACCGAGCAAGCGCTGAGCGAGCACAATCTGGCGTTCTTCCCACTGCTGGACTGGATGCCGCAACTGCAGCGGATGATCGACCTGCGCAACACCCTCGGTCTGCGCTCGCCAATCCACTCCCTGGCCCGGGTGCTCAATCCTCTGAATGCCCGTTGCGGCCTGCAAAGTATCTTTCACCCTGGCTATCAGGCCGCCCACCGCGAAGCCAGTCAGCTGCTGGGCGACAAAGCCATTGTGATCAAGGGTGATGGCGGCGAGATCGAGATGAACCCGGACGCCACCTCCCACCTCTATGGCACCGAAGCCGGCATCAGCTGGGACGAGGAATGGCCAGCGCTGTCGCCGCAACGCCACGTCAAACCCGAACGCCTGGAGCCGGAACACCTGGCGGCGTTCTGGCGCGGCGAGGTGCAAGACAGTTATGGCCGCCTGGCAGTTCTGGCCACCATCGCCCTGGCCCTGCGCGGCCTGGATGTGCCTCGCGTTGCGGCCTTCGCCCAAGCGGAAAACTACTGGGAAAAACGCGACAAATCGATTTAACCGATCATTCGCCGGCGGATTTTGCGCCATTCGTTCGAACTGATCGGCATAGACTTCTCTCCAACGCTGAACAGCAGAGGATTTGAGTCATGGGTTTATTAGTCGATGGCCAGTGGCAAGACCAGTGGTACAACACCGCCGATGGCGGCCGCTTCAAACGTGAGAACGCGCAACGCCGCAACTGGGTGACCGCCAACGGCGAGCCCGGCCCGAGCGGCGAAGGCGGCTACAAGGCCGAGGCCGGGCGGTACCACCTGTATGTCTCGCTGGCGTGCCCCTGGGCCCACCGCACCCTGATTTTCCGCAAGCTCAAGGGCCTGGAAAGCCTGATCGACGTGTCGGTGGTCAGCTGGCTAATGCGTGAAAACGGCTGGACCTTCGACACCGCCCATGGCTCCACTGGCGATGCGCTGGATAGCCTGAACCTTATGTACCAACGCTACATCGCCGACGATGCCCAATACACCGGCCGCGTAACAGTGCCCGTGCTGTGGGACAAAAAGCTTAAACGCATCGTCAGCAATGAATCATCCGAGATCATCCGCATGTTCAACTCGGCGTTTAACGAGTTGACGGGCAACCATCTGGACTTCTACCCAGAAGCCCTGCGTGGCGAAATCGACACCCTGAACGAGCGCATCTACCCGAACGTCAATAACGGCGTTTACCGCGCGGGCTTTGCCACCACTCAGGAAGCCTACGAAGAAGCGTTCGACGGTCTGTTCAACACCCTCGAGTCACTGGAAACCTTGCTGAGTCAGAACCGCTATCTGGCCGGCGAACAGATCAGCGAAGCCGACTGGCGTCTGTTCACCACCCTGATTCGCTTCGATGCGGTGTACCACGGCCACTTCAAGTGCAACCTCAAGCGCATCGAGGATTACCCGAACCTCTCCAACTGGTTGCGTGAGCTGTACCAGTGGCCGGGCGTGGCAGAGACGGTGGATTTTGAGCATATCAAGCACCACTACTACGCCAGCCACCTGACCATCAACCCGACGGGTGTGGTGCCGAAGGGGCCGCTTCAGGATTTCATGCGCGCACACGATCGCCATCGCCTGCCAGGGCAAAGCGCCTAGGTGAGATAACGGAGACCGTAGGAGCGGCTTTAGCCGCGATGCTCTTGATCGTTTAAGAGCATCGCGGCTAAAGCCGCTCCTACGGGAATGCGTCAAACCTGAGACTGTGCGCCTTCGAACCACGCCAGCTTGTCGCGCAGCGTCACCACTTCTCCCACGATCACCAGCGTCGGCGCATGCACTTCATGCTCGGCCACCAACTTCGGCAGATTACCGAGGGTGCCGGTGAATACGCGCTGATTGTGGGTGGTGCCTTGCTGAATCAAGGCGGCAGGGGTGTCGCTGCTACGACCGTGAAGTACCAGTTGCTCACAGATCGACGGCAAGCCCACCAGGCCCATGTAGAACACCAGGGTCTGGCCCGGGGCAACCAGGTCCGGCCACGGCAGATCGGTGCTGCCATCTTTCAGATGCCCGGTCACGAAACGCACTGACTGCGCATAGTCCCGGTGGGTCAGCGGAATACCAGCGTAAGCCGCACAGCCGCTGGCGGCAGTGATACCTGGCACTACCTGGAAGGGAATGCCATTGGCTGCCAGCTCTTCGATCTCTTCGCCGCCACGACCAAAGATAAATGGGTCACCGCCCTTCAGGCGCAATACCCGCTTGCCTTGTTTGGCCAGGGTGACCAATTGCTCATTGAGCTGCTCCTGCGGCACCGCGTGCTCGGCGCGCTGCTTGCCGACGTAAATGCGCTCGGCATCGCGGCGGCACAGTTCGACGATGGCCGGTGCCACCAAGCGGTCGTAGAGCACTACATCGGCTTGCTGCATCAGGCGCAGCGCGCGGAAGGTCAGCAGGTCGGGATCGCCCGGCCCGGCACCGACCAGATACACCTCGCCTTTCACCTCGCCGCTTTCGCCGTCCAGACGCGCTTGCAGCAGACGCTCGGCCTCACTGCCCTGCCCGGCCAACATCCGCTCGGCCACCGGCCCCTGGAATACGTCTTCCCAGAACACCCGGCGTTGTTGCAGATCCGGAAAGCGCTCTTTGACCTGGGCGCGAAAGCGCTTGGCCAGGCCGGCCAGACTGCCGTAGGCAGCAGGAATCCAGGTTTCCAGTTTGGCGCGGATCAACCGCGCCAGAACCGGCGCATCACCGCCACTGGAGACCGCCACCAACAGCGGTGAACGATCGACAATGGCGGGAAAGATCACGCTGCACAGCGCTGGCGAGTCGACCACATTGACCGGCACGCCGCGAGCCCGGGCGTCTTGCGACACCTGGGCATTCAGCGGTTCGTCATCCGTGGCGGCGATGGCCAGCACGCAGCCATTCAGATCCGCCTCGCCGTAGCCGCGCAGCAACTGCTCGCCTCCGGTCGATGCCACCAGGGCCGCCAGCTGGCTGTCGATCTGCGGCGCAACCACTCGCAGCACGGCGCCGGTGTCGGCCACCAGCCGCGATTTGCGCAAGGCGATTTCGCCGCCGCCAACCACCAATACGCGTTGTCCGCGCAGGTTATGAAACAGCGGCAAAAATTCCATTTAACCGATGACCTCGATGCCACCCATATACGGCTTGAGCACGTCCGGCACACGGATGGAGCCGTCGGCTTGCTGGTAGTTTTCCAGCACGGCAACCAAGGTGCGGCCTACGGCCAGGCCGGAACCGTTGAGGGTATGTACCAATTCCGGCTTGCCGGTTTCCGGATTGCGCCAGCGGGCTTGCATGCGGCGGGCCTGGAAATCGCCGCAGTTGGAGCAGGACGAAATCTCGCGGAATTTATCCTGGCTCGGCACCCATACTTCGAGGTCGTAGGTTTTCACTGCGCCAAAGCCCATGTCGCCGGTGCACAGCGCCAGAACGCGGTACGGCAGACCCAGCAGTTGCAAGACTTTCTCGGCGTTGGCGGTCAGCCCTTCCAGCGCTTCGTTGGAGGTGCTTGGCTCGACGATCTGCACCATCTCGACCTTGTCGAACTGGTGCTGGCGGATCATGCCGCGGGTGTCGCGACCGGATGCACCTGCTTCACTGCGGAAGCACGGCGTGTGGGCGACGAACTTCAATGGCAGCTGCTTGGCGTCGAGAATGTCGCCGCTGACGATATTGGTCAGCGACACTTCGGCGGTTGGAATCAGGTACAGATCGGCTTCGCCGTCGCGGCTGATTTTGAACAGGTCTTCCTCGAACTTCGGCAACTGACCAGTGCCTTGCAGCGCCGGGGCTTGCACCAGATAAGGCGTGTAGGCCTCCTCGTAGCCATGCTCCCCGGTGTGCAGGTTGATCATAAACTGCGCCAGGGCGCGGTGCAGACGGGCAATCGGGCCGCGCAGAATGGCAAAGCGGGCACCGGACAGCTTGGCGGCGCGCTCGAAGTCGAGCCAGCCATGCAGCTCGCCGAGGGCCACGTGGTCCTGAATCGGGAAATCGAAAGTGGTCGGCGTGCCCCAGGCGCGCACTTCCACGTTGTCGTCTTCGTCCTTACCGACCGGTACGGATTCGTGCGGCAGGTTGGGAATGCCCAGCAGAATGCTATCCAGCTCAGCCTGAATGCCCTCCAACTGCGCTTTACCGTCGGCCAGCTCAGTGGCCATCCGGTCGACGTCGGCCATCAGCGGCGCGATATCTTCGCCACGGGCCTTGGCCTGGCCGATGGATTTCGAACGGGCGTTACGCTCGGCCTGCAACTGCTCGGTGTTGCTCTGCACGGTTTTGCGCTGCGCTTCGAGCGACTCGATGCGCGCGACATCCAGCTGATAGCCACGGGTGGCCAGACGCTCGGCAATGGCGTGCAGTTCGCTACGGATCAGTTTCGGATCAAGCATGTTCGTCTCTCATCATCAGAGTTTGGTCAGGGACAAGCCCGCCCAGGTGGCGAGCAGGCCGCCGATCACACTAAGCGCCGCATAGCCGAGGGCCAGTGGTAACTGCCCGCTTTCCAGCAGGCGCAGTGTGTCGAGGGAAAAGGAAGAAAACGTCGTCAGGCCACCAAGGAAGCCGACGATCAGACCTGCGCGCAATTCTATCGGCAGTTCCGGGCGCAGCAAAAAGAAACCGTACAACAAACCAATCAGCAGGCAGCCGACGATATTCACCAGAAAGGTGCCCAGGCTGAAATGCTGCGGCCAGTTGGCGGTAATCCAGTTGGCCGTGGCAAAACGCACCAGGGTGCCAACGGCACCGCCAACGGCTACCGCAAGAATCAGACGGATCATGGTTTTCTCCGCTGCCGGGGGCTGGCCTGGTCTTGCGCCGCCAGGTGGTTGAGCTTGTCGCGAATCTTCAGTTCCAGGCCTCGCGGCACCGGCTGGTAATACTGCCGGGGTTCCAGCGCATCGGGAAAGTAGTCTTCGCCTGCGGCGTAGGCATCCGGCTCATCGTGGGCGTAGCGGTATTCGTCGCCGTAGCCCAGCTCTTTCATCAATTTGGTCGGCGCATTGCGCAGGTGCAGCGGCACCTCTTGCGAGCCCTGTTCGGCGGCATCGCGCATCGCCATCTTGAAGGCGTTGTACACCGCGTTGCTCTTCGGTGCGCAGGCCAGGTAGACGATGGCCTGGGCCACGGCCAATTCGCCCTCAGGGCTGCCCAGACGCTCCTGCACATCCCAAGCATTCAGACACAGAGTGAGAGCTCGCGGGTCGGCGTTGCCGATGTCTTCACTGGCCATGCGTACCACGCGGCGGGCGATATACAGCGGGTCGCAGCCGCCATCGAGCATACGAGCGAACCAATACAGCGCGCCGTCGGGGCTGGAGCCACGCACCGACTTGTGCAGTGCGGAAATCTGGTCGTAAAACGCCTCGCCGCCTTTGTCGAAACGCCGACGGCTGTCGCCCAGCAGGTTCTGCAGCAGGTCGACGCTCAGCTCGCCATCATCTTCGGCGAGGTCAGCCGCGTTCTCGAGGAAGTTCAGCAGCCGGCGACCATCGCCATCGGCGGCGGCCATGAGGATTTTGAAGCTCTCCTCCGGCAGCGTCAGGTGACGATCACCCAAGCCCTTGGGGTCGGTCAGCGCGCGCTGCACCAGCTTGCGCAGCGCTTCCTCGTCGAGGCTTTTCAGCACATAGACGCGAGCGCGGGACAACAAGGCGTTGTTCAGTTCGAACGAGGGGTTTTCCGTGGTGGCACCGATAAAGATCAGCGTGCCGTCTTCCACGTAAGGCAAAAACGCATCCTGCTGCGACTTGTTGAAGCGGTGCACTTCGTCGACAAACAGGATGGTGCGGCGGCCATATTGCGCGGCGTGCTGCTGAGCCACTTCCACCGCCTGGCGAATTTCTTTGACGCCGGACAGCACGGCGGAAATGGTCTCGAAATGCGCATCGGAGACCTGCGCCAGCAAACGCGCCAAGGTGGTTTTACCCACCCCCGGCGGCCCCCAGAAGATCATCGAGTGCAGCGCGCCCTGCTCCAGCGCTTCACGCAGCGGTTTGCCGCGGGCCAGCAGGTGTTCCTGACCGACGTACTCGTCCAGGCTGGCCGCACGCAAACGGGCAGCCAGGGGTTGAGCGACGGGGGTATTGCGGAACAGGTCCATGGGCTGCAGCAGCGTCTCGTAGGGAAGCAGGTTATTCCTGGATTACATCAGCACCGGCGGGCACTTCGAAAGTGAACTGCTTGGCGTCTACCGCCGGGTTCATCTTTACGGCAAGGAACAGAATATTGGTGCGCTGGCCAACGCTGTCGATCAACTGCATATCGTTGATCACCCCCTTGCGGAACGACAGGCGCAGGTTATCGAACAAGGTGTCCTTGGCCTTCGGCTTGAGGGTGAAGTCCACCACGTCGCCGGCTTCCTTGAAACTGATATCGAAGTTCTGGCGGATTTCCGACACATCACCGGACAGCAAAAGCGCCGGAGTGTGGGTCAGGCGCTGATCGAGCTTCTGGATAGTCACCTGTTGCAGGTCCGGGTCGTACAGCCATACCTGTTGGCCGTTGGACACCAGCAGTTGCTCCTGCGGCTCATCGGTGTGCCAGCGGAACAGGCCCGGACGTTTCAACGCCAGCTCACCGGCAGTTTCCTGCAGCTGGGTGCCGCCGCCGTCGAGGGTCAGTTGGGAAAAGCGTGCCGTGATGGTCTGGGCCTGGCTGAGCAACTGGGTGAGTTTTTGCACCGCAGCTTCGTCATCGGCTTGTGCCGGGATCGCAGCAACAGCCAGGGCGGCCAGCAACAGCAAGCGGATCAGGCGCATGTAAATCCTCGTCATTGGGTCACACAAATAAAGGGGTAAACGCGGCGGCGTCAGTCGCGGATCGGCGCCGGGGCAATCACATCACGGGAGCCGTTGGTGTTCATGGCGGTGACCACACCGGCCATTTCCATGGCTTCGACCATACGCGCGGCACGGTTGTAGCCGATCTTCAGCTTGCGCTGCACCGCGGAAATCGACGCGCGACGGCTTTCGGTCACGAAACGCACGGCTTCGTCGTACAGCGGGTCGTCTTCACTGCCCTCGCTGCCTTCGCCGCCGCCACCACCGCCTTCGAAGCCGCTACCGGCCTCTTCCACACCGTTGAGGATGTCGTCGATGTAATCCGGCGCGCCACGTAGCTTCCAGGCTTCCACCACACGGTGGACCTCTTCGTCGGAAACGAAGGCACCATGCACGCGAATCGGCAAACCAGTGCCCGGCGGCAGATAAAGCATGTCACCGTGGCCCAGCAGCTGTTCGGCACCGCCCTGATCGAGGATGGTCCGCGAGTCGATCTTGCTCGACACCTGGAACGCCATACGGGTCGGGATATTGGCCTTGATCAGGCCGGTGATCACGTCCACCGATGGGCGCTGGGTGGCAAGAATCAGATGGATACCGGCGGCACGGGCTTTTTGCGCGATACGAGCGATCAGCTCTTCAACCTTTTTGCCGACGATCATCATCATGTCGGCGAATTCGTCGACGACGACCACGATGGTGGGCAGGGTTTTCAGCAGCGGCGCTTCGTCGTGAATGCTTTCGCGCTTGTACAGCGGGTCCGCAATCGGCTCGCCCGCCTCTTCGGCGTCTTTCACTTTGCGGTTGAAGCCGGCCAGGTTACGCACTCCGAGCTTGGACATCAGCTTGTAGCGGCGCTCCATCTCGGCCACGCTCCAACGCAGGGCGTTGGCCGCTTCCTTCATGTCGGTGACCACCGGGCACAGCAGGTGCGGAATACCTTCGTAGATCGACAGCTCGAGCATTTTCGGGTCGATCATGATCAGGCGTGCGTCTTCCGGGCCGGACTTGAACAGAATCGACAGGATCATGGCATTCACGCCCACCGACTTACCGGAACCGGTGGTACCGGCCACCAGCAGGTGCGGCATGCGCGCCAGGTCGGTGATCACCGGGCGGCCGCCGATGTCATGGCCCAGGGCCAGAGTGACGGGAGACTTGGCGTCGTCGTACTCGGGCGAGGACAGCACTTCGGAGAAGCGCACGATCTGCCGGTCTTCGTTGGGAATTTCGATACCAACGGTGGTCTTGCCGGGAATGACTTCAACCACCCGCACACTCATCACTGCCAGCGAACGCGCCAGGTCGCGGGCCAGGCCGGAAATGCGGCTGACCTTGATACCGGCGGCCGGCTGAATTTCGAAACGGGTGATCACCGGGCCCGGGTGCACGGACTCGACGATGACCTCGACGCCAAACTCCTTGAGCTTGATCTCCAGCAGGCGCGACATGGCCTCCAGGGATTCCGGGGAGAATTTCTTCTGTTTCTTCTCGGCCGGGTCGAGGATGGAAATCGGCGGCAAGGTGCCTTCCACCGCGCTGTCGACAAACAGGGAGACCTGTTTCTCTTTCTGCACGCGCTTGCTCGGCTCGGCGGCCTTGGGCGGTGCGGGTGGGGTAATGATCGGTGCCGGGCGGCTTTCGCGCTCGGTCATGTGTTTGCTCAGGGCGTCATCACGCTCAATGATGCGTTCTTTAACCTTGGCCTGTTCGCGGCGGTCATGTACCACTGGCGCGGCCACTTCGCTGACACGGTCATCGACTTCACGCAATTGCGCGACCAACTGCTTGCGCTCGACCCGCGAGCTCCACCAGTTGTTGATCAGGCTGTTGATCAGTTCGAAGAGGTCGAGGGTGATCTTGCCGGTGATATCCATCACCTTGAACCACGACAGGTCGCTGAACACTGTCAGGCCGAACAGGAACAGGGCAATGAACAGCAAGGTGCTGCCCTGCACGTTCAGCGCAGCAACGGCCAACTGGCCGAGGCTTTCGCCCAGGGCACCGCCGGCCGAGGCTGGCATGGTGCCGCCCGAGTGGAAATGGATATAGGCCAGCGAGGCGCCTGAGAGCACCAGAAACACCAGGCCGATCAACCGCCAGGAAAACAACCAGCCATTCCACTGCCACGGCTCATGACGATTGCGGAACACCTGCACGGTCTTGATCACCAGCAGGCCGGGAAAGAGGTAAGCGAAATAGCCGAGGGCCATAAAGAGGATGTCGGCGAACCAGGCACCGGCGCGGCCAGCGGCGTTCTGCACTTGCACCACGTTGCTGGTGTGGGTCCAGCCCGGATCATTCTGGTCGTAAGTGAGCAATGCCATCCACAGATAGAGGCACAGCGCACCGAGGGCGATCAACGCACCTTCCTTGAGTCGGTAGTGCAATTGCTGACGCCAGACTGGTGCTTGAGCGGTGGTGGTGGAATTCTTCAAAACGCGTCTTTTCCTGCGCCTGTGGCGCGCCCAACTGAACGATTGGCGGCGAAAACTCGGCCATTGTACGGATTTACCCGCGTGTTGCCACGCGCCTGTGGCGCGTTTTGCCGGGCTCTGCTGCTTCGGTGTAGCATAGCCGCCAGCATCTTTCGTGCGGCCCAATTGGAGCACGCATTCTCTTTTGTGACAAAGGCTTATGGGGTCTTTTTATGAGCGAAGTCAAGCATTCACGCCTGATCATCCTGGGCTCCGGCCCTGCCGGCTACAGCGCTGCTGTGTACGCCGCACGGGCCAACCTCAAACCTTTGGTCATTACCGGTATTCAACCCGGCGGCCAACTGACCACCACCGTTGAAGTCGACAACTGGCCCGGCGACGTCGAAGGCCTGACCGGCCCGGCCTTGATGGAGCGCATGCAGAAACACGCCGAGCGCTTCGACACCGAGATTGTCTACGACCACATCCACACCGCTGAGTTGCAGAGCAAACCTTTCACCCTCAAGGGCGACAGCGGCACCTACACCTGCGACGCCCTGATCATCGCCACCGGTGCCTCCGCTCAGTACCTCGGTCTGCCCTCGGAAGAAAAATTCGCCGGCCAGGGCGTTTCGGCCTGCGCCACTTGCGATGGTTTCTTCTACCGCAACCAGGTAGTCGCGGTTATTGGCGGCGGCAACACTGCCGTGGAAGAAGCGCTGTACCTGTCCAACATCGCCAAGGAAGTGCACCTAGTGCACCGTCGCGACAAGCTGCGCGCGGAGAAGATCCTCCAGGACAAGCTGTTCGAAAAAGCCGCCAACGGCAATATGCGCCTGCACTGGAACCAGAACCTCGACGAAGTACTGGGCGACAACAAAGGCGTGACCGGCGTGCGCCTGCGCGACAGCAATACCGGCGAGACTTCGGAGCTGGCCCTGGCTGGCGTGTTTATCGCCATCGGCCACAAGCCAAACACCGATCTATTCACTGGCCAGCTGGAAATGCGCGACGGTTACCTGCTGATCAAAGGCGGCAGCGAAGGCAATGTGACGGCCACCAATATCGAAGGCGTATTCGCTGCCGGCGACGTGGCTGACCACGTGTACCGCCAGGCGATCACTTCAGCCGGTGCCGGCTGCATGGCCGCGCTGGATGCCGAGAAATACCTGGACCTCTAAGTCCCGCTGGCGGGCCCAAGCGGCCCGCCCTCCTCTCTTCGGCCGGGCCTGACCATGCTCACTTGGCTGCAACGCACCACCCTCGAATTCCCTCCGCTAGAGAAAGCCTTGCGCGATCCCGATGGCCTGCTGGCGGCTGGCGGCGACCTGAGCGCTGAACGCCTGGTGGCGGCCTACCGGCATGGCTGCTTTCCCTGGTTTGCCGAAGGGCAACCGATTCTCTGGTGGTCGCCCGACCCACGCACCGTACTGTTTCCGGACGAACTGCATATCTCCCGCAGCCTGGCCAAGGTGATCCGCCAGGGTCGCTACCAGGTCAGCTTCGATCAGGACTTCCCTGCTGTGATCGCCGCCTGCGCGGGGCCACGCAGCTATGCCGATGGCACCTGGATCACCGATGCCATGCAGGCCGCTTATCTGAAGCTGCATCAGCAGGGCTTTGCCCATTCCGTGGAGGTGCGCGAGAACGGCAAGCTGGTCGGCGGCTTGTATGGCCTGGCGATGGGGCAGCTGTTTTTCGGCGAATCGATGTTCAGCCATGCCGACAACGCGTCCAAGGTGGGCTTTGCCACCCTGGTCGAGCATCTCAAGGCCTGGGGCTTTGTCCTGATCGACTGCCAGATGCCCACGCAACACCTGCACAGCTTCGGCGCGCGGCCCATTGCCCGCACCGATTTCGCCAACTTTCTCGCCCAACACTTGGATAAGCCGAGCACTGCGGACTGGCTCGCCTAGTCGAGTGCGGAACCCTGGCATACACTTAAGCCCAGGCTCTCAAGAGTGTTGACCATGACCGAGCTGGCGCGCCTTAAGTTCTATGCCACTCAGCCCCATCCCTGCAGCTACCTGCCCGACGAACAGGCCACCACGCTGTTCCTCGACCCCAGTCAGCCCATGGATGTAGAGGTGTATGCCGAACTTTCGGAAATGGGTTTTCGCCGCAGCGGCGACCACCTGTATCGCCCCCATTGCCAAGGCTGCACCGCTTGCGTGCCGGCACGCATTCCAGCGGCGCTGTTTCAGCCCAACCGCCAGCAACGGCGCATTCTCAAACGCAATGAAAACCTGCAAGTGCGCGCCGTGCGGCCGAACTTCAACGAAGAGTATTACGCCCTCTACGCCCGCTATATCGAACAACGCCATGCCGACGGCGATATGTACCCGCCCAACCGCGACCAGTTCACCACCTTTCTGGTGCGTGACCTGCCCTTCTCGCGCTTCTATGAGTTCCGCCTCGACGACCGTTTGGTCGCTATAGCCGTCACCGACGTGCTGCCCAACGGTCTTTCGGCGGTTTACACCTTCTACGATCCCGACGAAGAACGGCGCAGCCTCGGACGCTTCGCGATTCTCTGGCAGATCGCCGAAACCCGCCGTATAGGGCTGCACGCGGTGTATCTGGGGTACTGGATCAAGAGCTGCCGGAAGATGAATTACAAGACCCAATACCGGCCCATCGAGCTGTTCGTCAATCAACGCTGGATCACCCTCACCTGAATACCTTGGCGACAGGGCCTGTTTTCGGGCACAATGCACGCCGCTTTTGCCTGGCGCCAGTTGCACCGGGCCATTCATTGGTAACCGAGGGCTTTACTGCATGTCGAAAGAAGACAGCTTCGAAATGGAAGGCACTGTCGTCGACACCCTACCTAACACCATGTTTCGCGTGGAGTTGGAAAATGGGCACGTCGTAACCGCGCACATCTCCGGAAAGATGCGCAAGAACTACATCCGCATTCTTACCGGCGACAAAGTACGTGTTGAGTTGACGCCGTACGATCTGAGCAAGGGCCGCATCACTTACCGCGCGCGCTAAGCCAGTACGAATAAAAATGCCCAGCATCTGCTGGGCATTTTTGTTGGTGCGGTTTTAAGCCGCTGACGGCGCAAATGGCTACGCCATTTTCGCCCTACGCCATTTCCGCTGTAGTTTCGAAATCGAACGTCATCTCGCCATCGACCACATCGATGTGCACCACACCGCCATGCTCGGCCAGCTCGCCAAACAGAATCTCTTCTGCCAGCGGACGCTTGATCTTGTCCTGGATCAGACGCGCCATTGGACGTGCACCCATTTGCGTGTCGTAACCACCGGTGGCCAGCCAGTTGCGCGCTGCATCGCTGACCTCCAGCGTGACGTGCTTGTCCTCGAGCTGCGCCTGCAGCTCGGTGAGGAACTTGTCGACCACGCTTTTGATCACTTCGTGGCTCAGGCGGCCGAACTGGATAATGGTATCCAGACGGTTTCTGAACTCCGGCGTGAAGCTCTTCTTGATCACTTCCATGGCGTCGGTGGAGTGGTCTTGATGGGTAAACCCGATCGAGGCCCGCGCTGCCGTTTCGGCACCGGCGTTGGTGGTCATGATCAGAATCACGTTGCGGAAGTCCGCCTTGCGGCCGTTGTTGTCGGTCAGGGTGCCGTGGTCCATCACCTGCAGTAGCAGGTTGAAGACTTCCGGATGGGCCTTCTCGATTTCATCGAGCAGCAACACGCAGTGCGGCATCTTGGTGATGGCTTCGGTGAGCAGACCGCCCTGGTCGAAACCGACGTAGCCTGGAGGCGCACCAATCAAGCGGGAAACGGTATGGCGCTCCATGTACTCGGACATGTCGAAGCGCACCAACTCGATACCCATGGCTTTAGCCAACTGCCGCGCCGCCTCGGTTTTACCCACACCGGTAGGCCCGGCGAACAGGAACGAACCAACCGGCTTGTCCGGCGACTTGAGCCCGGCACGCGAGAGCTTGATGGCGGTGGCCAGCGAATCGATGGCGGCATCCTGACCAAACACGGTCAGCTTGAGGTCGCGCTCAAGATTACGCAGCAGCTCCTTGTCGGAGCTAGTGACGTGTTTTGGGGGAATCCGGGCGATTTTCGCCACGATATCTTCAACATGCTCAACCTCGATGCGGGCCGCGCGCTTCTCGACCGGTTGCAGGCGCTGGTAGGCCCCTGCTTCGTCGATAACGTCGATGGCCTTGTCGGGCATGTGGCGGTCGTTGATATAGCGCGAGGCGAGCTCAGCGGCGGCGCGCAGCGACTCATCGCTGTACTCCAGACCGTGATGCTGCTCGAAACGTCCTTTGAGGCCACGCAGAATGCCGATGGTGTCTTCCACCGACGGCTCGGTTACGTCCACTTTCTGGAAGCGACGAGCCAGCGCACGGTCTTTCTCGAAGATGCCGCGGAATTCCTGGAAGGTGGTCGAACCGATGCAACGAATCTCACCCGAGGACAGCATGGGCTTGAGCAGATTCGAGGCATCCATCACGCCGCCAGAGGCCGCGCCAGCTCCGATGATTGTGTGGATCTCATCGATAAACAGAATGGCGTGCGGGCGTTTGCGCAGTTCGTTGAGCAATGCTTTCAGGCGTTTCTCGAAGTCGCCGCGGTATTTGGTACCGGCCAGCAACGCGCCGAGATCCAGCGAATAGACGACGCTGTCCGCCAGCAAGTCCGGCACCTGGCCGTCGACAATGCGCTTGGCCAGGCCTTCGGCGATGGCGGTTTTGCCCACACCAGCCTCACCGACCAGCAACGGGTTGTTTTTGCGGCGACGGGCAAGAATCTGGGCCACGCGTTCGACTTCGCTTTCGCGACCTACCAACGGATCGATTCGACCCAGGCGCGCAGCCTCGTTGAGGTTGCTGGCGTAGGCGTCCAGCGGATTGCTCGACGAGGAGGATTCACCGCCCTCTTCGTCCTGCATTTCCTGATCGTTGTCGGTGTGGTCGGCGTGGCCGGGAACTTTGGAAATGCCGTGGGCGATGAAGTTGACCACATCGATACGCGCGACACTTTGTTGCTTGAGCAGGAACACCGCCTGACTTTCCTGCTCACTGAAAATCGCCACCAGCACGTTGGCACCGGTCACTTCACGCTTGCCCGAACTCTGCACATGGAACACCGCGCGTTGCAGTACCCGCTGGAAGCCCAGGGTTGGCTGGGTCTCACGCTCTTCGTCGTGCTGAGGGATCAGGGGGGTGGTGGAGTCGATGAACTCCTGCAGATCATTGCGCAGCTTGTCCAGATTCGCTCCGCAGGCACGCAGGACCGAGGCGGCAGCCTCATTGTCCAGCAAGGCCAGCAAGAGGTGCTCAACCGTCATGAACTCATGACGCTTGGTGCGGGCCTCCTTGAAGGCCAGATTGAGGGTGACTTCGAGCTCTCGATTCAACATAGCTTCACCTCATAACCAAGCAGTCGCAATTAACCGTCTTTCTCTATCTCACAGAGTAGCGGGTGTTGGCTCTCTCTCGCGTATTGGTTGACCTGCATTGCCTTGGTCTCCGCAACATCACGGGTGAACACGCCACATACTGCCCGTCCCTCTGTATGAACGGTCAGCATGATTTTGGTTGCCACTTCTCTATTCAAACTGAAGAACACTTCAAGAATTTCGACAACGAAATCCATCGGGGTGTAGTCATCGTTGAACAAAATAACCTTGTACATCGGCGGCGCCTGTAAGGCTGGCTTGGCTTCCTGCACGGCCAAGCCAGAGGCGTCATCCTCATGCGGCTCGGGATGGTCCTGATTGAATGTTAGTCGAATCTGGCTACTTACACGCATGTGGGATGAAAGGTTCGTAATTGTAGGAGTGGGACGACAGACAAGATTTTGACCGACTTCGCAGACGGTCGTGCCGTCGCCTTGACTATCAGTAAATCGGTGTTACAAACAGAGAATACCCAATCGAGGGTATCAGGGTCCGCGCGCTTACCAAAGCGGATGCTTCCAGCGCGGAGTCGTAACGGATAATACCCCAGTGGTGGGTGTATTTGCAGAGGGATATCAGCATGCTTAGCGGTAAGGTCAAGTGGTTCAACAACGCCAAGGGCTACGGATTTATCCTGGCCGACGGCCGAGATGAGGACCTGTTCGCCCACTACTCGGCTATCCAGATGGACGGTTACAAAACCCTCAAAGCAGGCCAGCCGGTCAGCTTCGACATTATTCAGGGCCCCAAGGGCCTGCACGCGGTCAACATCAGCTCGATTACCCAGACAGCCGATGCACCACCGGTGGCCGCTACGCAGCCGCAGGCAGTTACCTCTGATGCGTGATACCTAGCCTGGCTAGATTCAATACGCATAAAAAAGGCCGGTCATTAGACCGGCCTTTTTTTGTGCCTTAACGGCTCACATTACATGTGAGCAATCATGGCATCGCCGAACGCCGAGCAAGACAGCAGCTTGGCACCGTCCATCAGACGCTCGAAGTCGTAGGTAACGGTTTTGGCGGAGATCGCCCCGTTAACGCCGTCGATGATCAGATCGGCCGCTTCGGTCCAGCCCATGTGACGCAGCATCATTTCAGCGGAGAGGATCAGCGAACCTGGGTTCACCTGATCTTTACCAGCATACTTAGGCGCGGTGCCGTGGGTGGCTTCGAACATGGCGATGTTGTCGGACAGGTTAGCGCCCGGAGCAATACCGATACCACCTACTTCGGCCGCGAGGGCGTCGGAGAGGTAGTCACCGTTGAGGTTCAGGGTAGCGATGACATCGTACTCAGCCGGGCGCAGCAGGATCTGCTGGAGCATGGCGTCGGCGATGGCGTCTTTAACCACGACCTTCTTACCGGTGTTCGGGTTGGTGAATTGCATCCAAGGGCCGCCATCCAGCAGCTCGGCACCGAATTCGTTTTTGGCGATTTCGTAGCCCCAATCTTTGAAGGCACCTTCGGTGAACTTCATGATGTTGCCTTTGTGCACGATGGTCAGCGAGTCGCGGTTGTTGTCGACCACATATTGCAGTGCTTTACGCACCAGACGCTGAGTACCTTGCTTGGACACCGGCTTGACGCCGATACCGCAGTCCTGGTCGAAACGGATTTTGGTAACACCCATTTCTTCTTTCAGGAACTTGATAACTTTTTCCGCTTCCGGCGAACCGGCTTTCCACTCGATACCGGCATAAATGTCTTCCGAGTTTTCACGGAAGATGGTCATGTCGACGTCTTGCGGCTTTTTCACCGGGCTAGGTACGCCGGTGAACCAACGCACTGGGCGCAGGCAAACGTACAGATCGAGCTCCTGACGCAGGGCCACGTTCAAGGAACGGATGCCGCCACCAACTGGAGTGGTCAAAGGACCTTTGATCGATACAACGTAATCACGCACAGCTTCCAGAGTTTCCTTTGGCAGCCAGGTGTCTTGATCGTAAACCTGAGTGGCTTTCTCGCCAGCGTAAACTTCCATCCAGGAGATTTTGCGCTCGCCGCCGTAGGCTTTGTTTACGGCAGCATCAACGACTTTGATCATCACTGGGCTGATATCAACGCCAATGCCATCACCTTCGATATAAGGGATGATTGGGTTGTTCGGTACATTCAGGGACATATCGGCATTAACGGTGATTTTGTCACCGGTTGCTGGCACCTGGATCTTTTGGTATCCCATGCTGGACTCCGTTGCTTTCGTGGTCTGACATCCCGCCACACGATTGGCGCGGCGATATGGAACTTGAATTGGTCTCGGAAAGGCGGGCCATTCTTGTAGTATTTCTACAGAAAGTCACGCACTTTTCTTGAATTTGTAGGACTAAACACCCGCTGGAGGCCGCATGATTACGGCATCAAGCCTATCCCTGTAGTCAAACTACATTCGCACTACATATAGCAATATATAGTGGCGCTTTTCAGCCTAGCAGCTTGACCCGATATTGCCTTTTTTGGTGCCGGCTTGAACACCTCACCGCGCGCTGATCGCACAGGAGTTACCCATGCGCTTCACCCCTCATGTCACCGTGGCCACCATCGTCGAAGATCAGGGCCGATTTCTTCTGGTGGAAGAAACCGCTGGCGGCCGCGCTGTATTTAATCAGCCTGCCGGCCACTTGGAAGCCGACGAAAGTCTCATGCAGGCGGCTATTCGCGAAACGCTGGAAGAAACCGGCTGGGATGTGGAGCTGACCGCCGTCACCGGCATCTACCTTTATACCGCCCCCAGCAATGGCGTGACCTACCAACGCGTGTGCTTTGCCGCCAAGCCGCTGGCAGCACGGGACAATTACCAGCTCGACGACGGCATCATCGGCCCGCAATGGCTCACCCGCGAAGAGCTGGCCGCCCAGCCGGAGCGCTGGCGTAGCGAGCTGGTTCTGCGCTGCATCGATGACTACCTGCAGGGTGAGCGTTTCCCGCTGGCTCTGCTGCGAAACTGAATGGCATGAATGAGCACCGATAACCGCTGCGGCGACGGCCCTGTTAGAATCGCGTTTTTCCGAAAAGCCCTGCATCCGAATCCTTATGCGTGACAATTCCTCTACCCGCGTGATCGTCGGCATGTCCGGCGGTGTCGATTCCTCCGTTTCCGCCGTTCTGCTCCTTGAGCAGGGTTACCAGGTGGAAGGCTTGTTCATGAAAAACTGGGAGGAAGACGACGGTACCGAATATTGCACCGCCATGGACGACATGGCTGACGCCCAGGCGGTGTGCGACAAAATTGGCATCAAGCTGCATACCGCCAATTTCGCTGCCGAATACTGGGACAACGTGTTCGAGCACTTCCTGGCTGAATATAAAGCCGGACGCACCCCCAACCCGGACATCCTTTGCAACCGGGAAATCAAGTTCAAAGCCTTTCTGGACTACGCCCTGATGCTTGGTGCCGACCTGATCGCCACCGGCCACTATGTGCGCCGCCGCGATATCGAGGGCCGCACTGAGCTGCTCAAGGGGCTGGACCCGAACAAGGACCAGAGCTATTTCCTCCACGCTGTCGGCGGCGAACAACTGGCCAAGACCCTGTTCCCCGTCGGCGAGCTGGAAAAACCGGAAGTGCGCGCCATCGCCGAGAAACACGAACTGGCCACGGCAAAGAAAAAGGACTCCACCGGCATCTGCTTTATTGGTGAGCGCCGTTTCAGCGACTTCCTCAAGCAGTACCTGCCCGCCCAGCCGGGCAATATCGAAACCACCGAAGGTGAAGTGATCGGCCGCCACCACGGCCTGATGTACCACACCATCGGCCAGCGCCAGGGCCTGGGCATCGGCGGCTTGAAAGATGCCGGCGAAGAGCCGTGGTACGTGCTGATCAAAGACCTCGAGCGCAACGTATTAGTAGTCGGCCAGGGCAACGAACATCCGTGGCTGTTTTCCAGCGCCCTGCTCTGCTCGGAAATCTACTGGGTCAACCCAGTCGACCTGAGCAGCCCGCGCCAGCTCACCGCCAAGGTGCGCTACCGCCAGGGCGACCAGACCTGCACCCTGGAAAAAACCGCCAGCGGCTACCGCGCCAGCTTCGCCATGCCGCAGCGCGCCGTGACTCCTGGCCAGTCCGTGGTGTTCTACGACGGCGGAATCTGCCTCGGCGGCGGCGTAATAGAAGTAGCAGAACCCTGGAGCAGTAAGGAAAAGCGCGCATGACGCCGACTCAGGAACAACTGATCGCCCTGGGCGGGGTGTTTGAAGCCGCCTTTCTGGTCGATCAGGTGGCGCGCACCGGGCAAATCAGCGAAAGCGCGTTGAGCTGCATGCTCGGCAGCCTGATGGTGCGCGATCCGAAAAGCACCCTGGACGTCTATGGCGGCGACGACATCAACCTGCGCAACGGCTACCGCGCCCTGCTCAGCGCCTTGGAGCGCGACCCCACCACCCTGCAACGCGAACCGCTGCGCTACGCCCTCGCCCTGCTGGGCCTGGAGCGCAAGCTGGCCAAGCGCGACGACATGCTGCAGACCATAGGCAAACGCCTCGATCAGATCCAGCAGCAGGTGCAGCACTTCGGTCTGGTGCACGAGAACGTGATCGCCGCCAGCGGTGGCCTGTACCAGGACACCCTGAGCACCTTCCGTCAGCGCATTCAGGTGCATGGCGATATGCGCAACCTGCAACAACCGAGCAACGCGGCGAAGATTCGCGCCCTACTGTTGGCAGGTATTCGCTCGGCGCGCCTGTGGCGTCAGCTTGGTGGCCATCGCTGGCAGTTGGTGCTGAACCGTCGCAAGTTGCTTAAAGACCTGTATCCACTGGTGCGCAGCTAACCAACCCCACTGCCCCGTAGGAGCGGCTTTAGCCGCGATGCTTTTGATCTTTAAGGGCATCGCGGCTGAAGCCGCTCCCACGGGAGTAAGTCGTTTCAGCAATGGCGCAAAGGAAAAACCCGACAGAGCAGTTCGTTCAACCCGGGCCAGGCGAGTCTTTTCTATGTATAATTCGCGCCCCTTTTCGTCGCCCGACTGTCCGAGAACGCCCCATGCAGCTCTCCTCGCTCACCGCGGTATCCCCCGTTGATGGCCGTTACGCCAGCAAAACCAGCGCTCTGCGCCCAATCTTCAGCGAATACGGCCTGGTCCGTTTCCGCGTCATGGTTGAGGTGCGCTGGCTGCAGCGCCTGGCCGCCCACGCCGGCGTTCCGGAAGTAGCACCCTTCTCGGCCGAGGCTAACGCCCTGCTCAACGCCATGGTCGACAACTTCCAGGTCGAGCACGCCGAGCGCGTGAAAGAAATCGAGCGCACCACCAACCACGACGTCAAAGCCGTGGAATACCTGCTTAAAGAACAAGTCGCCAAGCTGCCTGAACTGGCCGCTGTCAGTGAGTTCATCCACTTCGCCTGCACCAGTGAGGACATCAACAACCTGTCCCACGCCCTGATGCTACGGGAAGGTCGCGACACCGTGCTGCTGCCACTGATGCAGCAACTGGCCGACGCCATCCGCGAACTGGCCCACCGTTTCGCCGACGTGCCGATGCTGTCGCGCACCCACGGCCAACCGGCATCGCCGACCACCCTGGGTAAAGAGCTGGCCAACGTCGTGTACCGCCTGGAGCGCCAGATCGCTCAGGTCGCTGCCGTGCCGCTGCTGGGCAAAATCAACGGCGCCGTGGGCAACTACAACGCCCACCTGTCGGCCTACCCGGCTATCGATTGGGAAGCCAACGCCCGCGAATTCATTGAGAAAGAACTGGGTCTGGGCTTCAACCCCTACACCACCCAGATCGAACCGCACGACTACATCGCCGAGCTGTTCGACGCCGTAGCGCGCTTTAACACCATCCTGATCGACTTCGATCGCGATATCTGGGGCTACATCTCCCTGGGCTATTTCAAGCAACGCACCATTGCCGGCGAAATCGGTTCCTCGACCATGCCGCACAAGGTCAACCCGATCGACTTCGAAAACTCCGAAGGCAACCTGGGTATCGCCAACGCCCTGCTGCAACACCTGGCCAGCAAGCTGCCGATCTCGCGCTGGCAGCGTGACCTGACTGACTCCACCGTGCTGCGCAACCTCGGTGTCGGCTTCGCCCACAGCGTCATCGCCTACGAAGCCAGCCTGAAAGGCATCAGTAAGCTGGAGCTCAACGAACAACGCATCGCTGCCGACCTCGACGCCTGCTGGGAAGTGCTGGCCGAGCCGGTACAGACCGTAATGCGCCGCTTCGGTGTCGAGAACGCCTACGAGAAGCTCAAAGAGCTGACCCGCGGCAAAGGCATCAGCAGCGAAGCTCTGCAGACTTTTATCGACGGCCTCGATATTCCAGCCGACGCAAAGGTCCAGCTGCGCGCACTGACCCCTGCTGGCTATGCGGGCAACGCCGCCGCTCAGGCCAAACGTATCTGAACGTCACCGCCCTGTGCACGCCCGGCAGTGCCGGGCGTTTTTATTTACGGGCTTAGAACACTTTCAAGGGCTTAGCTATGAATCCTGATATTCCGCTTCAGATGTTGGGTGGCATTACCGCACGCGAATTCTTGCGCGATTACTGGCAGAAGAAACCTTTGCTGGTCCGCCAGGCCATCAGCGACTTCGAAAGCCCGATCTCCGCTGACGAACTGGCCGGCCTGGCACTGGAAGAAGAAGTCGAATCGCGCCTGATCCTTGAACACGGCGAGCGCCCGTGGGAGTTGCGCCGCGGTCCGTTCGAGGAAGATGCCTTCGCCGACCTGCCGGAGCGCGACTGGACCCTGCTGGTCCAGGCCGTCGACCAGTTCGTGCCGGAAGTCGCCGAGCTGCTGCAGAACTTCCGCTTTTTGCCGAGCTGGCGCATCGATGATGTGATGATCAGCTTCGCCACCCCAGGCGGTGGCGTCGGCCCGCATTTCGACAATTACGACGTTTTCCTTCTCCAGGGCCAGGGACGCCGGCGCTGGAAAATCGGTCAGATGTGCGACTCGGATAGCCCCATGCTCGAGCATGCGGACCTGCGCATTCTGGCCAACTTTGAACAGACCGACGAATGGGTGTTGGAGCCCGGCGACATGCTCTATCTGCCGCCACGTTTGGCTCACTATGGCACCGCCGAGGATGATTGCATGACTTATTCCGTGGGTTTCCGCGCCCCTAGCGCCGCAGAAGTTCTGACCCATTTCACCGACTTCCTGGGCCAGTTCCTGCCGGACGAAGAACGCTACAGCGACGCCGACGCCGTCCCTTCGACCGATCCGCATCAGATTCAGCGCGACTCCCTGGACCGCCTCAAAGCCCTGCTCAACGAGCACATGGGTGACGAGCGCCTGCTGATGACCTGGTTCGGCCAATTTATGACCGAGCCGAAGTACCCGGAACTGGTGGCCGGCACCGAACTGGACGAAGAAGAGCTGCTCGAGCAGATCGAAAACGGCGCGATGCTGGTCCGCAACCCTAGCGCCCGCCTGGCCTGGTCGGAAGTCGGCGAAGACTTGGTGCTGTTCGCCAGCGGCCAGAGCCGCCTGCTGTCGGCCAGCCTGCGCGAACTGCTGAAGCTGATCTGCTCTGCCGACGTATTGCATCTGGAAAACCTTGGCCAATGGTTGGCCGAGGATGAAGGGCGTAACCTCGTCCTTGAGCTGGTACGACAAGGAAGTCTGGAGTTTGCCGATGAGTAGCAACGTACAGGTTCGGGTCGCCAGTTGGCAGAAAGACAACGCCGATCTGCGCCGCATCCGCGAGACCGTATTTATCGCCGAACAGGCGGTACCGGCCGAACTGGAGTGGGATGCTGAAGATATCGAAGCGGTACACTTTCTGGCAGTCGATGGCGATTACGCTATCGGCACCGCCCGGCTGTTGCCCGACGGCCATATCGGCCGGGTGTCGGTACTCAAGGACTGGCGCGGCCTGAAGGTCGGCGAAGCACTGATGACCGCAGTCATCAATGAAGCCGAACGACGCGGACTGAAAGAACAGATGCTCAGCGCTCAGGTACACGCCACGGCATTCTATGAGCGTCTAGGCTTTACCGTTGTCAGTGGCGAGTTTCTCGACGCCGGCATCCCCCACGTAGAGATGAAACGCATCAGTAAGTGAGGTCAGGATGATCGACAAAGACGTTCCGCCAAGAGACGCCACGGACGGTGTTGCGGACGCTCTTGCAGAAGAGCTGCCCGCTATCGAGTTCGTCTCGCCGGGCAGCTTTGCTGTACACAATCCGCCGCCGTTGCAGGCGCAGCCCGAGCGCCGCGAGCCGGCCCCCTTCCACCTTGGCGGGCCGCGCCAGCTGCAGCACTTCACCACCCCCGAACACGCCCAGGCCCACGCCCTGGCACTACTGCAACAGGCACAACGCAGCCTGTGCATCTACACCCCCGACCTCGAACGCTGGCTGTACCACCACAGCAGCGTGCAAGACGCCTGCACCCAGTTTCTGCTGGCCAATCCGAAAAACCGCCTGCGCATTCTGCTTAACGATCCCAGCAGCGCGGTCAAGGAAGGGCATCGCCTGCTGCAGCTGTCCCGCCGGCTGTCGAGCAACCTGCAGATCCGCAAGCTCAATCCCAGCTACAGCAATGACGAAGTCGCCTATCTACTGGCCGACACCGGCGGCCTGCTGATGCGCCCCAAGCTGGAACAGATTGCCGGTTACGCGCTATACAACGACCCCGGGCAAGTTCGGGTGCTGCAAAACAAATTCGATCAGGCGTGGGACGTCAGCGTCAGCGACCTGGACTTACGGAGCTTACTGGTATGACCATCCGCGCCCTGCTTGCCGCTGTTTGCCTGAGTGTGAGTCTGCCGCTGCTGGCGGCCACCGAAGTGATGCCACTGAACTACCGCACCGCCGATGACGTGCTGCCGGTAGTGCAGTCGGTGCTTGGCAACGAAGGCCGGGCCAGCAACTACGGCAACCAGTTAGTGGTCAATGCACCGCCAGCCAAGCTGCAGGAAGTGCGCGACCTGCTCAAGCAGATCGACAAGCAGCCCAAGCGCCTGCTGATCAGCGTCGACACCAGCAACAGCAACAATATGAACGACCAGGGTTATTCGGTTAACGGTACGGTTTCGGCCGGCGACGTGGAAATCCAGTCCGGGCGCGGCGAGGTCAATGGCCGCGACCAGGTGCGCATCATCCACCGCACTACCCAGAGTCGCGGCGGCGGCACTCAGCAGGTACAAACCACCGAGGGTTCCCCGGCGCTGATCCAGGTCGGCCAGAGCGTGCCATTGACCACTACCAGCGTCGGCAGCTATGGCCTGCCCTACAACAACACCGAATACCGCAACGTCACCCGCGGCTTCTATGTCACCGCCAGCCTGACCGGCGATCTGGTGCACGTCAGCATCAGCAGCAACAACGACCGCGTGAGCCAGACCCAACAAGGCGCGATCGACATCCAGAGCACCGACACCAAGGTCACCGGGCGCCTTGGCGAATGGATCACCATCGGTGGCGTGAATGAGAACTCCCAGTCCGACCAGAGCGGTTTTGTTCAGCGCCGCTCCACCTCGGGGCGCGACGACATGACCCTGCGCCTGAAGGTCGATGCCCTCGACTGACTGAGGCAAATCGTGACCATTCGGTCGCACGTCGAACAATATGTAGTAGTAAGAAAAAAGCACTACAAAACGTTTGACGAAGTGCCTTCTCGGAGGCATGATGGCCCCGCTCCCGCTAATCAGAGGCCTTTACAGAGGTCTCCGGATCGCAACCCGCTTACCGTGGATTGCATTCGTGTTTTACCGCTCACAAGGCAGTTCGACGAGATTGCGACTGGAACGAAGTTGTCCTGAGGGACGGGGAAGCGTTTAACGTAACAGCACGATTGGCCGCCACAGCCCACCGCGACACCCATAGGTTTCCACGAACCAGCAAGTGCCAAAGCAGCTGACGCCATCAACCTGTACGCCCCCTCTGCCCCCTCCTCAGCTTCAATCCCGTCTCAGTCGATATCTCGTTGCTCTGCAGTACACCGCCCGCTGCAAGACCGCTTTGCTTGTCCGGTTTTGAAAAGGGAAGTGTCGTGCTCAACCAATCATCAACTTTGAAGGATTGACCATGTCTGCTTATCAAAATGACATCAAAGCCGTAGCCGCTTTGAAAGAAACCGCCGGCAACAGCTGGAGTGCGATCAACCCTGAGTCCGTCGCTCGTATGCGCGCTCAGAACCGCTTCAAAACCGGTCTGGATATCGCCAAGTACACCGCCGCTATCATGCGCAAAGACATGGCCGAGTACGACGCTAACTCCTCCGTCTACACCCAGTCCCTGGGCTGCTGGCACGGCTTCATCGGTCAGCAGAAGCTGATCTCGATCAAGAAGCACCTGAAGACTACCGACAAGCGCTACCTGTACCTGTCCGGCTGGATGGTTGCTGCTCTGCGTTCCGACTTCGGCCCGCTGCCAGACCAATCCATGCACGAAAAGACCGCCGTTTCCGGTCTGATCGAAGAGCTGTACACCTTCCTGCGCCAGGCTGACGCCCGTGAGCTGGACCTGCTGTTCACCGCTCTGGACGCTGCCCGCGCCGCTGGCGACAGCGCCAAGGCTGCCGAGATCCAAGCCCAGGTCGACAACTACGAAACTCACGTAGTACCGATCATCGCCGACATCGACGCTGGTTTCGGTAACCCGGAAGCCACCTACCTGCTGGCCAAGAAAATGATCGAAGCGGGTGCTTGCTGCATCCAGATCGAAAACCAGGTTTCCGACGAGAAGCAGTGCGGCCACCAAGACGGCAAAGTGACCGTTCCGCACGAAGACTTCCTGGCCAAGATCAACGCAGTTCGCTACGCATTCCTGGAACTGGGCGTGGACGACGGCGTAATCGTTGCCCGTACCGACTCCCTGGGTGCCGGCCTGACCAAACAAATCGCTGTAACCAAGGTTGCGGGCGACCTGGGCGACCAGTACAACTCCTTCCTGGACTGCGAAGAAGTTTCGGCTTCCGAGCTGAACAACGGCGACGTAGTTCTGAACCGTGGCGGCAAACTGCTGCGTCCTAAGCGCCTGCCTTCCAACCTGTTCCAGTTCCGTGCTGGCACCGGCGAAGCTCGCTGCATCCTGGACTGCATCACCTCGCTGCAGAACGGCGCTGACCTGCTGTGGATCGAAACCGAGAAGCCACACGTTGGCCAGATCGCTGCCATGGTTAACGAGATCCGCAAGGTAATCCCGAACGCCAAGCTGGTTTACAACAACAGCCCGTCCTTCAACTGGACCCTGAACTTCCGTCAGCAAGTGTTCGATGCATTCGTCGCCGAAGGCAAAGACGTTTCCGCTTACGACCGCGCCAAGCTGATGAGCGTTGACTACGACGCCACCGAACTGGCTCAGGTTGCAGACGAGAAAATCCGCACCTTCCAACGTGACGGTTCGCAACAGGCTGGTATCTTCCACCACCTGATCACCCTGCCGACCTACCACACTGCTGCGCTGTCCACCGACAACCTGGCCAAAGGCTACTTCGCCGACCAAGGCATGCTGGCTTACGTGAAAGGCGTTCAACGTGAAGAGCTGCGTCAAGGCATCGCTTGCGTTAAGCACCAGAACATGGCTGGCTCGGACCTGGGCGACAACCATAAAGAGTACTTCGCTGGCGAAGCGGCTCTGAAGGCAAGCGGTAAAGACAACACCATGAACCAATTCCATTGATTCACGGAATGGCTCACCTGGGTTAACCCAGGGGTGTGAGAAAAAAGGCGAACTTCGGTTCGCCTTTTTTTATGCCGGAAAATCGCCCCGTAGCGTGTGCTGTGCGCACCTCTGTTACCGCGTAACGGTGCGCACAGCACACCCTATAAACGCCCGCCTTACTTCCTGCTCGCATCTACGCAAACTGCAACTATCCTGTGTTCACGACAACGCCCACGAAGTTCGCCACCCAAATAACAATGAATATCATCTAGAGCGAGCGTTGCTGTCATTAACAACAAAATTGCAGATATACGACTAAGGAAGTAAAAAGCGCCATAACCCCGTCACACGGGGCTTTGCGCGATTTTCAGCGCTAACATGCTGGCCTGTAAGTTAATTTTTTATAAGGAAAAATTTACTTACCCAGGCAGACACGCATAAAATTACGAAAATTAGATTGCTGGCTAAGCATTCACAACCAGCAACTTCCAAATTCCATGATTCCGCCGATGCTTGTCTAAGGAGTACCGGCATGCCTGTTGAAGCTGTCGCGACCATGTCCCACAACTGGGGCTTTGCCATTTTCCTGTTGGGTGTTGTCGGCCTGTGCGCCTTCATGCTCGGGGTTTCCAGCCTGCTCGGTAGCAAGGCCTGGGGTCGCAGCAAAAACGAACCTTTCGAATCCGGTATGTTGCCCACTGGCAACGCGCGCCTGCGTCTCTCGGCAAAATTCTATCTGGTCGCGATGCTCTTCGTGATCTTCGACGTTGAAGCCCTCTTTCTCTTCGCCTGGTCGGTGTCGGTTCGCGAAAGCGGATGGGCCGGCTTTATTGAAGCTACAGTTTTTATAGCAATTCTGTTGGCAGGTCTTGTCTACCTTTGGCGCATCGGTGCTCTTGATTGGGCTCCCGAAGGTCGTCGCAAGCGGCAGGCGAAGCTAAAACAATGAGGCTTTGGCGATGCAATACAAACTCACCAGGATCGACCCGGATGCGCCTAATGAGCAGTATCCGATCGGCGAACGGGAGACCGTTTCCGATCCTCTAGAGGATCAAGTCCACAAAAACATCTACATGGGCAAACTGCAGGACGTACTGACTGGTGCAGTCAACTGGGGGCGTAAGAACTCCCTGTGGCCGTACAACTTCGGTCTGTCTTGCTGCTACGTGGAGATGACTACTGCCTTTACCGCTCCCCATGACATCGCCCGGTTTGGTGCCGAAGTAATTCGTGCATCACCCCGTCAGGCCGACTTCATGGTGGTCGCAGGTACCTGTTTCGTAAAAATGGCTCCGGTCATTCAGCGCTTGTACGAGCAAATGCTCGAGCCTAAGTGGGTTATTTCCATGGGTGCCTGCGCGAATTCCGGCGGCATGTACGATATCTACTCTGTCGTTCAGGGCGTGGACAAGTTCCTGCCTGTGGACGTTTACGTGCCCGGCTGCCCTCCGCGCCCAGAAGCATTTTTGCAGGCTTTAATGTTGCTGCAGGAATCGATTGGCCAAGAGCGTCGCCCACTTTCCTGGGTCGTTGGTGATCAAGGCGTTTACCGCGCCGATATGCCATCGCAAAAGGAACAGCGCCGTGAACAGCGTATTCAGGTAACCAACCTGCGCAGCCCCGACGAAGTGTGATCTAGCTTTTTCTTACCCAGAAAGCCCGCCGGATTCACCCTTTACGTTGACTGATAGCGACCGAGACCATGACTGCAGACACCGCTCTGTACATCCCGCCCTACAAGGCAGACGACCAAGACGTCGTCAATGAACTGAACACGCGCTTTGGCGCAGAAGCGTTTACCGCGCAGCAAACCCGCACCGGCATGCCCGTGCTGTGGGTGGCCCGTGAACGCCTGATCGAGGTACTGACTTTCCTGCGTCAGCTGCCCAAACCCTACGTCATGCTCTACGACCTGCACGGCGTCGATGAGCGCCTGCGCACCCAGCGCCGCGGGCTGCCGGGCGCCGACTTCACGGTGTTCTACCACCTGATGTCGATCGAGCGTAACAGTGACGTAATGATCAAAGTCGCCTTGTCCGAGCGCGACCTCAACCTGCCGACCTGCACCAACATCTGGCCCAACGCCAACTGGTACGAGCGCGAAGTCTGGGACATGTACGGCATCACCTTTGCCGGCCACCCGCACCTCACCCGCATCATGATGCCGCCGACCTGGCAGGGTCACCCGCTGCGCAAAGACTACCCGGCGCGCGCTACCGAGTTCGATCCGTTCAGCCTGTCGGTCGCCAAGCAGCAACTGGAAGAAGAAGCTGCCCGCTTCAACCCGGAAGACTGGGGCATGAAACGCGGCAACGCGAACGAGGACTATATGTTCCTCAACCTCGGCCCCAACCACCCTTCGGCCCACGGTGCGTTCCGTATCGTGCTGCAGCTGGACGGTGAAGAAATCGTCGATTGCGTGCCGGAAGTCGGTTACCACCACCGTGGCGCCGAAAAGATGGCCGAGCGGCAGTCCTGGCACAGTTTCATTCCGTACACCGACCGTATCGACTACCTCGGCGGCGTGATGAACAACCTGCCGTACGTGCTCTCGGTCGAGAAGCTGGCCGGTATCAAGGTGCCGGAGAAGGTCGACGTTATCCGCATCATGATGGCCGAGTTCTTCCGCATCACCAGCCACCTGCTGTTCCTCGGTACTTACATCCAGGACGTCGGGGCCATGACGCCGGTGTTCTTCACCTTTACCGACCGCCAGCGCGCTTACACCGTGATCGAAGCCATCACCGGCTTCCGTCTGCATCCGGCCTGGTACCGCATCGGTGGCGTCGCCCACGACCTGCCGCGCGGCTGGGAAAAACTGGTGAAAGACTTCGTTGAATGGCTGCCAAAACGCCTCGACGAGTACGAAAAAGCCGCACTGAAAAACAGCATCCTGCGTGGCCGTACCATCGGCGTCGCCCAGTACAACACCAAGGAAGCCCTGGAATGGGGTATCACCGGTGCCGGCCTGCGTTCCACCGGCCTGGACTTCGACCTGCGTAAAGCGCGCCCCTACTCGGGCTACGAAAACTTCGAATTCGAAGTGCCGCTGGCCGTCAATGGCGACGCCTACGACCGCTGCATCGTGCGGGTGGAAGAGATGCGCCAGAGCATCAAAATCATCGATCAGTGCCTGCGCAATATGCCGGAAGGCCCGTACAAGGCGGACCACCCGCTGACCACGCCGCCGCCGAAAGAACGCACCCTGCAGCACATCGAGACCTTGATCACCCACTTCCTGCAAGTTTCCTGGGGCCCGGTGATGCCGGCCAATGAAAGCTTCCAGATGATCGAAGCGACCAAGGGCATCAACAGTTATTACCTGACGAGCGATGGCGGCACCATGAGCTACCGCACCCGTATTCGTACGCCAAGCTTCCCGCACCTGCAGCAGATCCCTTCGGTGATCCGCGGCAGCATGGTCGCCGACCTTATTGCGTACCTGGGCAGTATCGACTTCGTTATGGCTGACGTGGACCGCTAAACATGACTACCACGCTGATTCAAACCGACCGCTTCACCCTCACCGATGCCGAGCGTTCGGCCATCGAGCATGAGTTGCACCACTACGAGGATTCGCGCGCGGCCTCCATCGAAGCGCTGAAGATCGTACAAAAAGCCCGTGGCTGGGTGCCAGACGGCGCCATTGCCGCCATCGGCGACATCATCGGCATTCCGGCCAGCGACGTTGAAGGTGTGGCTACTTTTTATAGCCAGATCTTCCGTCAGCCAGTCGGCCGCCACATCATTCGCGTCTGCGACAGCATGGTCTGCTATATCGGCGGCCATGAGTCCGTGGTCAGCAGCATTCAGGACCAGCTCGGCATCGGCCTCGGCGAAACCACCGCCGACGGCCGCTTCACCTTGCTGCCGGTGTGCTGCCTGGGCAACTGCGACAAGGCCCCAGCGCTGATGATCGACGACCACACCTTCGGCGATGTGCAGGCCGACGGCGTGGCGCAACTGCTGGAGGCTTACGTATGACGTCCGCTTCGACCAATCGCCTGACCTCCTTCGGTCCGGCCAACAGCATTGCCCGCACGCCGGAAACCCACCCGCTGACCTGGCGCCTGCGTGATGACGCGCAGCCAGTTTGGCTGGAGGAATACCAGGCCAAAGACGGCTATGCCGCCGCGCGCAAAGCCTTCGCCGACCTGTCGCAAGACGAGATCGTGCAAACCGTCAAAGACTCCGGCCTCAAGGGCCGTGGTGGTGCCGGCTTCCCCACAGGCGTGAAGTGGGGGCTGATGCCCAAAGACGAATCCATGAACATCCGCTACCTGCTGTGCAACGCGGATGAAATGGAGCCCAACACCTGGAAAGACCGCATGCTCATGGAGCAGCTGCCGCACCTGCTGATCGAAGGCATGCTGATCAGTGCGCGGGCGCTCAAGGCTTATCGCGGCTACATCTTTCTGCGTGGCGAATACGTCGACGCCGCCGCCAACCTCAACCGTGCAGTTGAAGAAGCGAAAGCGGCTGGCCTGCTGGGCAAGAACATCCTCGGCAGCGGCTTTGATTTCGAGCTGTTCGTGCATACCGGTGCCGGGCGTTATATCTGCGGTGAAGAAACTGCGCTGATCAACTCCCTCGAAGGTCGCCGCGCCAACCCACGTTCGAAGCCGCCCTTCCCCGCCGCTGTCGGCGTGTGGGGCAAGCCGACCTGCGTCAACAACGTCGAAACCCTGTGCAACGTGCCAGCCATCGTTGGCAACGGCATCGAGTGGTACAAGGGCCTGGCCCGTCCGGGCAGCGAAGACATGGGCACCAAGCTCATGGGTTTCTCCGGCAAGGTGAAAAACCCTGGCCTGTGGGAACTGCCTTTCGGCGTTACCGGCCGCGAGCTGTTCGAAGACTACGCCGGTGGCATGCGTGACGGCTTCACCCTGAAAGCCTGGCAGCCTGGCGGTGCCGGTACCGGCTTCCTGTTGCCCGAACACCTCGACGCGCAAATGTATGCCGGCGGTATCGCCAAAGTCGGTACCCGTATGGGTACGGGTCTGGCCATGGCCGTGGACAACACCGTCAACATGGTCGGCCTGCTGCGCAACATGGAAGAGTTCTTCTCCCGCGAATCCTGCGGTTTCTGTACGCCGTGCCGCGATGGCCTGCCGTGGAGCGTAAAAGTACTGCGCGCCATCGAGAAAGGTCATGGCCAACCGGGCGATATCGAAACCCTCGAGGGCCTGGTCAACTTCCTCGGCCCTGGCAAAACCTTCTGTGCGCATGCACCGGGTGCCGTGGAGCCACTGGGCAGCGCGATCAAATATTTCCGACCGGAGTTCGAGGCGGGTATCTCCCGTGTCAGCGCTCCGGTGGCGCCGACTCAGTTCGTCAGCGCCTGACGCTTTAACGACGGCGGCCAGAACGCTTACCTATGCGCTCTGGCCCCATCGAACCGTGATTCTATTAGCCAAGCCCGCCAGTTGAGCGTGGCGAAAACCGCAAACCAGCGGCTTTCCCAACCTGAACAAAACGGGCCAACGAAGAAACTTGAATATGGCCACTATCCACGTAGACGGCAAAGCGCTCGAAGTCGATGGAGCTGACAACCTGTTACAGGCCTGTCTGTCCCTCGGGCTCGACATTCCGTACTTCTGCTGGCACCCGGCGCTCGGTAGCGTCGGTGCCTGCCGCCAGTGCGCGGTGAAACAGTACACCGACGAGAACGACACCCGCGGTCGTATCGTCATGTCCTGCATGACCCCCGCCACCGACAACACCTGGATCTCCATCGACGACGCCGAATCCAAGGCGTTCCGCGCCAGCGTCGTGGAATGGCTGATGACCAACCACCCGCACGACTGCCCGGTGTGCGAGGAAGGCGGCCACTGCCACCTGCAAGACATGACCGTGATGACCGGCCACAACGAGCGCCGTTATCGCTTCACCAAGCGCACCCACCAGAACCAGGATCTCGGCCCTTTCGTTGCCCACGAAATGAACCGCTGCATCGCCTGCTACCGCTGCGTGCGCTTCTATAAAGACTACGCCGGCGGCACCGACCTCGGCGTATTCGGTGCCCACGACAACGTGTACTTCGGCCGCGTCGAAGACGGCGTGCTGGAAAGCGAATTCTCCGGCAACCTCACCGAGGTCTGCCCGACCGGTGTGTTCACCGACAAAACCCACTCCGAGCGCTACAACCGCAAGTGGGACATGCAGTTCTCGCCAAGCATCTGCCACGGCTGCTCAAGCGGCTGCAACATCAGCCCCGGTGAGCGCTACGGCGAAATCCGCCGCATCGAAAACCGCTACAACGGCTCGGTCAACCAGTACTTCCTGTGCGACCGTGGCCGCTTCGGTTATGGCTACGTCAACCGTACCGACCGCCCACGTCAGCCGCTGCTGACTGCCGGCAGCCAGAAACTGAGCGTCGACGGCGCTTTGGATACCGCTGCCGACCTGCTGCGCGGCCGCACCATCGTCGGTATCGGCTCGCCGCGAGCCAGCCTGGAAAGCAACTACGCCCTGCGCGAGCTGGTGGGTGCCGAGCACTTCTACTCGGGCATCGGGGCAGCTGAGCTGAGCAACCTGCGCCTGGTCTTGGACGTGCTGCAAAACAGCCCGCTGCCAATCCCCAACATGCGCGAAATCGAAGAACACGATGCCGTGTTCGTCCTCGGTGAAGACCTGACTCAGACCGCTGCCCGCATCGCCCTGGCCCTGCGCCAGACCGTCAAAGGCAAGGCCGAAGACATGGCCGAAGCGATGAAGATTCAGCCGTGGCTCAACGCCGCCGTGCAGAACATCGGCCAGCACGCGCTGAACCCGCTGTATATCGCCAGCCTCGACGCCACCAAGCTCGACGACGTCGCCGAAGAGTGCGTACACGCCGCGCCCGATGACCTGGCGCGTATCGGTTTCGCCGTGGCCCACGCCATCGACGCCAGCGCTCCGGCCGTTGCCGGCCTGGATGCCGACGCCCTGGAACTGGCTCAGCGCATCGCCAACAGCCTGCTGGCTGCCAAGCGTCCGCTGGTCATTGCCGGCACCTCGCTGGGCAACAAAGCCCTGATCGAAGCCGCCGCCAACATCGCCAAGGCCCTCAAGCTGCGTGAGAAGAATGGTTCCCTGAGCCTGGTGGTCAGCGAAGCCAACAGCCTCGGCCTGGCCATGCTCGGTGGCGACTCCGCCGACGCCGCGCTGCAAGCCGTGGTTGACGGTAAAGCCGACGCCATCGTGGTGCTGGAAAACGATCTGTACACCCGCGCCGACAAGGCCCTGGTAGACGCTGCCCTCAGCGCCGCCAAAGTGGTGATAGTCGCCGACCATCAGCAAACCGACACCACCGCCCGCGCCCACCTGGTGCTGCCGGCGGCCAGCTTCGCCGAAGGCGATGGCACCCTGGTCAGTCAGGAAGGCCGCGCGCAGCGCTTCTTCCAGGTGTTCGATCCGACCTACTACGACGCCAATATCCTGGTTCACGAAGGCTGGCGCTGGTTGCATGCCCTGCGCAGCACCCTGCTCGGCCAGGACGTGGATTGGACCCAGCTCGACCACGTCACCGCCGCCACCGCTGCCAGCACCCCGCTGCTGGCCGGTATCGTTGAAGCCGCACCGAGCGCCGCGTTCCGCATCAAGGGCCTGAAAATGGCTCGCGAACCGCTGCGTTACAGCGGTCGCACGTCGATGCGCGCCAATATCAGCGTGCACGAGCCGCGTACCCCGCAAGACCAAGACACCGCCTTCGCCTTCTCCATGGAAGGTTACTCGGGCTCCGCCGAACCGCGTCAGCAGGTGCCATTCGCCTGGTCGCCGGGTTGGAACTCGCCGCAAGCCTGGAACAAGTTCCAGGACGAAGTGGGCGGCCACCTGCGTGCTGGTGACCCAGGTACCCGTCTGATCGAAAGCAAAGGCGATGGCCTGAGCTGGTTTGCCACTGCACCGGGCGCGTTCAACCCGGAGCCAGGCACCTGGCAAGTTGTACCGGTGCACCACCTGTTCGGCAGCGAAGAGAACTCCTCCCGCGCCGCGCCGGTGCAAACCCGCATCCCGGAGGCTTATGTCGCCGTGGCCAAATCCGAAGCCGCCCGCCTGGGCGTCAACGAAGGCGCGCTGGTCAGCCTCAACGTCGCCGGGCAAACCCTGCGTCTGCCGCTGCGTGTCAGCGAAGAGCTGAGTGCCGGTCTGGTCGCCCTGCCGGTCGGCCTGGCAGGCATTCCCGCGGCGATTGCTGGCAAAACCGCTGATTCGCTGCAGGAGGCCGCGCAATGAGTTGGTTCACTCCTGAGGTGATCGACGTGATCATCGCCGTGCTCAAAGCCATCGTGATTCTGCTCGCCGTTGTGGTGTGCGGCGCGCTGCTGAGCTGGGTGGAACGTCGCCTGCTGGCCCTCTGGCAGGACCGTTACGGTCCGAACCGCGTCGGCCCGTTCGGTGCGTTCCAGATCGCGGCCGACATGATCAAGATGTTCTTCAAGGAAGACTGGACGCCGCCGTTCGCCGACAAGGTGATTTTCACCCTGGCACCGGTGGTGGCCATGAGCGCCTTGCTGATCGCCTTCGCCATCATCCCGATCACCCCGACCTGGGGCGTGGCAGACCTGAACATCGGCCTGCTGTTCTTCTTCGCCATGGCCGGCCTGTCGGTGTATGCGGTGCTGTTCGCCGGTTGGTCGAGCAACAACAAGTTCGCCCTGCTCGGCAGCCTGCGGGCTTCGGCGCAAACCGTGTCGTACGAAGTGTTTATGGGCCTGTCGCTGATGGGCATCGTGATCCAGGTGGGCTCGTTCAACATGCGCGACATCGTTGAATACCAGGCGCAAAACCTGTGGTTCATCATTCCGCAGTTCTTCGGCTTCTGTACCTTCTTTATCGCTGGCGTGGCCGTAACCCACCGTCACCCCTTCGACCAACCGGAAGCCGAGCAAGAGCTGGCCGACGGCTACCACATCGAATATGCCGGGATGAAATGGGGCATGTTCTTTGTCGGTGAATACATCGGCATCGTGCTGATCTCGGCCCTGCTGGTGACCCTGTTCTTCGGCGGCTGGCATGGCCCGTTCAATATCCTGCCGTCGTTGTCATTCGTCTGGTTCGCGCTCAAGACCGGCTTCTTCATCATGTTGTTCATCTTGCTGCGCGCCTCTATTCCGCGCCCACGCTATGACCAGGTGATGGATTTCAGCTGGAAGTTCTGCCTGCCGCTGACCCTGATCAATTTGCTGGTGACCGCTGCTGTGGTGTTGCTCAACACCCCGGCCGGCGTGGCTCAGTAAAGGAGAATGACCGTGTTCAAGTATCTGTTCGACATCGTGCATGGCACCTACACCCAGCTTCGCAGCCTGGTGATGGTGTTCTCCCATGCCTTCCGCCCTCGCGACACCCTGCAATACCCGGAAGAGCCGGTATACCTGCCGCCGCGCTACCGTGGCCGTATCGTGCTGACCCGCGACCCCGATGGTGAAGAGCGCTGCGTAGCCTGCAACCTGTGCGCCGTGGCCTGTCCGGTGGGTTGTATTGCTCTGCAGAAAGCCGAAACCGACGACGGTCGTTGGTACCCGGAGTTCTTCCGCATCAACTTCTCGCGCTGCATTTTCTGCGGCCTGTGCGAAGAAGCCTGCCCGACCACCGCGATCCAGCTCACCCCGGATTTCGAAATGGCTGAGCTCAAGCGTCAGGACCTGGTGTACGAGAAAGAAGACCTGCTGATTTCCGGCCCTGGCAAAAACCCGGACTACAACTTCTACCGCGTCGCCGGTATGGCGATCGCTGGCAAACCAAAGGGCGCGGCACAGAACGAAGCCGAGCCGATCAACGTCAAGGGGCTGCTGCCGTAATGCGCACTCAATTGATCCTGACCGGCCCCTGGCTGCCTGCATACGTCGTGGGAAACTGACTATGGAATTCGCTTTCTACTTCGCGTCCGGCGTGGCGGTGGTGTCCACTCTGCGAGTGGTCACCAACACCAACCCCGTGCACGCCCTGCTCTACCTGATCATTTCGTTGTTGGCCGTATCGATGACCTTTTTCAGCCTCGGCGCGCCGTTCGCCGGTGCCCTGGAAATCATCGTTTACGCTGGCGCCATCATGGTGCTGTTCGTCTTTGTGGTGATGATGCTCAACCTCGGGCCTGCGGCTGCTACTCAGGAACGCGCCTGGCTGACGCCGGGCATCTGGGTCGGCCCAGCCGTTCTCGCCCTGCTGCTGCTGGCTGAACTGCTCTACGTGCTGTTCGGCAACCCGAGCGCAGGCGTCGTAGGTCTGACCACGGTCGGCCCGAAAGCCGTCGGCATCAGCCTGTTCGGCCCTTACCTGCTGGTTGTCGAACTGGCCTCCATGCTGCTGCTGGCAGCGGTGGTCGCTGCGTTCCACCTCGGCCGTCAAGAGGCGAAGGAAATCCAATGATGAATTCGATCCCCCTGGAGCACGGCCTGGCCGTTGCGGGTGTGCTGTTCTGCCTTGGCCTGGTGGGCCTGATGGTGCGCCGCAACATCCTCTTCGTGCTGATGAGCCTGGAAATCATGATGAACGCCGCCGGTCTGGCCTTTATCGTCGCCGGCAGCCGCTGGGCGCAGCCTGACGGGCAAGTGATGTTCATTCTGGTACTGAGCCTGGCAGCCGCCGAAGCCAGTATCGGCCTGGCCGTGTTGTTGCAGCTGTATCGCCGCTTCCACACCCTCGATATCGACGCTGCCAGCGAGATGCGCGGATGAATCTCTTATTCCTGACGTTTACGTTCCCCCTGATCGGCTGGTTGCTGCTGTCTTTCTCCCGTGGCAAATGGTCGGAAAACCTCTCGGCACTGATCGGCGTCGGTTCGGTTGGCCTGTCGGCCCTGACCACCGCCTTTCTGATTTACCAATTCAACGTCAACCCGCCAGAGGGTGGCGTGTACACCCAGGTGCTGTGGCAATGGATGTCGGTAGACGGCTTCGCGCCAAGCTTCACCCTGTACCTGGACGGCCTGTCGCTGACCATGCTCGGTGTCGTCACTGGCGTGGGCTTTCTGATCCACCTGTTCGCCTCCTGGTACATGCGCGGTGAAGACGGCTACTCGCGCTTCTTCTCCTACACCAACCTGTTTATCACCAGCATGCTGTTCCTGGTGCTCGGCGATAACCTGCTGTTCCTCTACTTCGGTTGGGAAGGTGTGGGCCTGTGCAGCTACCTGCTGATCGGCTTCTACTACAGCAACCGCAACAACGGTAACGCCGCACTGAAGGCCTTTATCGTCACCCGTATCGGCGACGTGTTTATGGCCATCGGCTTGTTCATTCTGTTCCAGCACCTGGGCACCCTGAATATTCAGGAGCTGATGGTGTTGGCACCGCAGAAACTCGTAGCCGGTGATACCTGGCTGTGGTGGGCAACCCTGATGCTGCTGGGTGGTGCCGTCGGTAAATCGGCCCAGCTACCGCTGCAAACCTGGCTGGCCGATGCGATGGCCGGCCCTACCCCGGTTTCTGCGCTGATCCACGCCGCGACCATGGTGACCGCGGGCGTGTACCTGATTGCCCGTACCCATGGCCTGTTCCTGCTGACTCCGGAAATTCTGGAGCTGGTCGGTATCGTCGGTGCCGTGACCCTGGTGCTCGCCGGTTTCGCCGCCCTGGTACAGACCGACATCAAGCGCATCCTCGCCTACTCGACCATGAGCCAGATCGGCTACATGTTCCTGGCCCTGGGCGTGGGTGCCTGGGACGCGGCGATTTTCCACCTGATGACCCACGCCTTCTTCAAGGCCCTGCTGTTCCTTGCTTCCGGTGCGGTGATCGTCGCCTGCCACCACGAGCAGAACATCTTCAAGATGGGTGGTCTGTGGAAGAAACTGCCGTTGGCCTACGCCAGCTTTATCGTCGGTGGTGCCGCCCTCGCCGCCCTGCCGTTCGTGACCGCCGGTTTCTATTCCAAGGATGAAATCCTCTGGGAAGCCTTTGCCAGTGGCCATACCGGTTTGCTGTATGCCGGTCTGGTCGGTGCGTTCATGACCTCGCTATATACCTTCCGCCTGATCTTTATCGCCTTCCACGGCGAGGCAAAAACCGAAGCCCACGCCGGCCACGGCATCAGCCACTGGCTGCCGCTGGGTGTGCTGATCGTGCTGTCGACCTTTATCGGCGCGCTGATCAGCCCGCCACTGGCCGGCGTGCTGCCGGAAAGCTTCGGCCACGCAGGCGGCGAAGCCAAGCACCACCTCGAGCTGTCGTCCGGCCTGATCGCCATTGCCGGTATCGCCCTGGCCGCCGTGCTGTTCCTCGGCAAGCGCCGCTTTGCTACCGCCGTCGCCAACAGCGGCCCGGGCAAGCTGCTGTCGGCCTGGTGGTTTGCGGCATGGGGTTTTGACTGGCTCTACGACAAGATTTTTGTCCAGCCGTACCTGCTGATTACCCGTCTGCTGGGCAATGACCCAATCAACAGCACCATCGGGGTTATCCCGCGTCTGGTGCGTGTGGGCAACGGTCTGATGAGCCGTACGGAAACCGGCAAGCTGCGTTGGTACTCGGCCTCGGTGGCCGGCGGTGCCGTGCTGCTGCTCGCCCTTCTTCTGATTTTGAATTAAGGAAAACAGCCCGTCATGATTCTGCCTTGGCTAATCCTGATTCCCTTTATCGGCGGCCTGCTGTGCTGGCAGGCCGAACGGTTCGGCAACACCCTGCCGCGCTGGATCGCCCTGCTCAGCATGGTCCTGCTGTTCGGTCTGAGCCTGTGGCTGTGGACCACCGGTAACTTCAGCCTGGCCCCCGCGCCTGGTGCGGACCCGGTCTGGGCCCATGAATTCAAAGTGCAATGGATCGAGCGTTTTGGTATCCAGGTTCACCTGGCCATGGACGGTTTGTCGGTCTTGATGATCGTGCTTACCGGCTTGCTCGGTGTGCTGTCCGTGCTCTGTTCGTGGAATGAAATCCAGAACCGCGTCGGCTTCTTCCACCTCAACCTGCTGTGGATTCTCGGCGGCGTGGTGGGCGTGTTCCTGGCCATCGACCTGTTCCTGTTCTTCTTCTTCTGGGAAATGATGCTGGTGCCGATGTACTTCCTCATCGCGCTCTGGGGTCACAGCGGCAGCAAGGGCAACACCCGTATCAACGCGGCGACCAAGTTCTTCATCTACACCCAGGCCAGCGGCCTGATCATGTTGATCGCCATTCTTGGCCTGGTATTCGTCAACTACAGCACTACCGGCGTGATCAGCTTCAACTACGCCGACCTGCTGAAAACCAAGATGTCGGAAGGCACTGAGTACATTCTGATGCTGGGCTTCTTTATCGCCTTCGCGGTGAAGTTCCCGGTGGTGCCGTTCCACTCCTGGCTGCCGGACGCCCACGCCCAGGCACCGACTGCCGGTTCCGTGGACCTGGCCGGTATCCTGCTGAAAACTGCGGCTTACGGTCTGCTGCGTTTCGCCCTGCCGCTGTTCCCCCATGCCTCGGCCGAGTTCGCCCATTTCGCTATGTACCTGGGCGTGTTCGCGATCATCTACGGTGCCCTGCTGTCGTTCGCGCAGACCGACATCAAGCGCCTGATCGCCTACTCCAGCGTGTCGCACATGGGTTTTGTACTTATCGCGATCTACTCGGGCAGCCAGATCGCCCTGCAAGGTGCGGTGGTGCAGATGATTGCCCACGGTCTGTCGGCGTCGGCACTGTTTATCCTCAGCGGCCAGCTGTATGAGCGCCTGCACACCCGTGACATGCGCGAAATGGGCGGTATCTGGGGACGCCTGCCGTACCTGCCGGCCATCAGCCTGTTCTTCGCTGCTGCGGCGCTGGGTCTGCCGGGTACCGGTAACTTTGTCGGTGAGTTCCTGATTCTGATCGGTGCCTTCAAAGCCTTCCCGTGGTTCACCATTGTTGCCGCCACCGGCCTGGTGTTCGGCTCGGTGTACTCGCTGATCATGATCCACCGTGCCTACTTTGGCCCGACCAAGTCTGACGATGTACTGCGAGGCATGAATGCCCGTGAGATGTTTATGGTGCTCGGCCTGGCGGTGTTGCTGATTCTGCTCGGGGTGTACCCGCAGCCGATTCTCGACACTTCCTCGGCCACCATGCATGGCGTTCAACAGTGGCTCGGTGCCGCTCTCCCTCAACTCGCATCGGGCAGCCTGTAATGGAAAGCCGCGTTATGGAATTCACGACTCAACATCTGCTTGCCCTGCTGCCGCTGCTGGTGGTTTGCGCCACCATTGTGGTGGTGATGCTGGCCATCGCCTGGCGGCGCAACCACAGCCAGACCTTCGTGCTCTCGGGCCTCGGTCTGAACCTGGCCCTGCTGGCGCTGATCCCGGCGGTCAAAGCCACGCCGCTGGCCGTCACCAGCCTGCTGCTGGTGGACAACTTCGCCAACTTCTATATCGGCCTGATTCTGGTCGCCACCCTGGCCTGCGTAACCCTGGTGCACGCCTATATGGGTGACGACAAGGTCGGTTTCCCCGGTAACCGCGATGAGCTGTACCTGCTGATTCTGCTGGCCGCTGCCGGGGGCATGGTGCTGGTCTGCGCGCAGCACCTGGCTGGCCTGTTTATCGGTCTGGAGCTGCTGTCGGTGCCGGTCTACGGCATGGTGGCGTACGCGTTCTTCAACAAGCGCTCGCTGGAAGCCGGCATCAAGTACATGGTGCTGTCGGCTGCCGGTTCCGCCTTCCTGCTGTTCGGTATGGCGCTGTTGTACGCCGATGCAGGCACCCTGAGCTTCGCCGGTATCGGCGCCAAACTGGCCTCTACCGGTGTGCAGAGCGCCATGGCGCAACTGGGTCTGGGCATGATGCTGGTGGGCCTGGCCTTCAAACTGTCGCTGGTGCCCTTCCACCTGTGGACGCCAGACGTATACGAAGGTGCTCCAGCCCCGGTAGCCGCTTTCCTGGCTACCGCCAGTAAAGTGGCCGTATTCGTGGTGATGGTGCGCCTGTTCCTGCTCTCCCCGGCCGCCAACGAAGGGCTGCTGACCACCGTGCTGTCGGTGATCGCCGTGGCCTCGATTCTGGTGGGCAACCTGCTGGCCCTGCTGCAGAACAACCTCAAGCGTCTGCTGGGTTACTCCTCCATCGCCCACTTCGGCTACCTGCTGATTGCGGTGATCGCCGGTAAGGGTCTGGCGGTGGAAGCGGTGGGCGTGTACCTGGCCACCTACGTGCTGACCAGCCTGGGCGCCTTCGGGGTGATCACCCTGATGTCCACGCCTTACAGCGGTCGTGATGCCGACGCGCTGTACGAATACCGCGGCCTGTTCTGGCGCCGTCCGTACCTGACCGCCGTGCTCACCGTGATGATGCTGTCGCTGGCCGGCATTCCGCTGACCTCCGGCTTTATCGGCAAGTTCTACGTGATCATGGTCGGCGTGCAATCGCAGCAATGGTGGCTGCTGGCAGCCATGGTGCTGGGTAGCGCAATTGGCGTGTTCTACTACCTGCGCGTGATGGTCACCCTGTTCCTGGTTGAACCGAACCTGCATCGCCACGATGCACCGTTCAACTGGGGCCAACGCACCGGCGGGCTGATGCTGGTGGCGGTCGCGCTGTTGGCGTTCTTCCTCGGCGTGTATCCGCAGCCGCTGCTGGAGCTGGTGCAACACTCCACCATGGCCTTGCTTCACTAAGGTTATAGGTCAGCTAAAAAGCCCCGCAGATGCGGGGCTTTTTGTTGGCTGATAGCTTCGTTTTTCCACGGTCGTCCCAGCGCAGGCTGGGACCCAGAATGCTGCGACGGGCTCGGTATTGAGGGCCGGTTCGAGAATCTGGGTCCCAGCCTGCGCTGGGACGACGTGTTAACGCTTGATGGTCTTGCGGACGGCGATGCCATTGAGGGCGTTGCGTAACAAAAAGCCCCGGCAGATGCCGGTTTTTTATGCCTGGCGGGTCGGAAAGCCGGTATTCCCGGTTTAATTTCCTAAGAAATTTCCAGGCTTCTTTCAGGTGTCCTTTTTCGGCGCAGGCCAGTAATTTTGCCGCCCCCAGCCTGTGCAGAATGCTTATGACCACGCCCGCTCGCCTTGCCGATTTTCTCCTTAGCTACTGTCTGCCTGTCGGCTGGCTTGCCCTGCTCAGTGGCCTGTTCTGGATCGGCGAGCGCAGCCACTATCACCAGCTCTATTACGCCTGCCTGGCAGCGCCCACCCTGTTACTGGTGCTACTGCAACCGAAGTACCTGGCGCTGCTGTCGAAGATCCGCGTACTGCAACTGTTGTTGGTGTTCTCCGCTTATATGCTGCTATCGGCAAGCTGGTCTGGCAGCGACGAATCCTGGCTGAGCATGGCCAAGCGGCCGCTGTATATCGGGCTGCTAGTGGCCGCCGCCGTGCTGATGGCCCGACAGCAGCCTCAGCGTCTGGCGCAGATGACCGCCTACAGCGCCTGGGCTGCGGTGCTCTGTGCGCTGGTATCGATTGCCTACTACGGCTATCGCGGCGAGGCCGGCCGTTTGCCCGGCTATGGAGCCCTCTACAACCCATTGCTCAGCGCCCATGTGTTTGGTTTTTTCTGCGTCTATTGGCTGGTTCGCTGGCACCAGCAGCCGTCCCTCTGGGGCTGGCAACCACTGGTGGCCTTGGCACCGCTGTGGCTGTTATTGCTGCTGACGGGGTCGCGCACCCCATTGCTGGCGATCGCCGCAGCGCTGCTGTGGTTGGCGTTGCTGCAGTGGCGTCAGCGTTTATGGCTGCTGATCGGCGCGGCGCTGAGCCTGATTCTGCTGTGGCAAATGCTGCAGCCGGAGCAGGGCCTGCTTGATCGCGGGTTGTCCTACCGCCCGGCGATCTGGCTGGAAGTGCTGCGGCAAGTGGAAGGCCATCTGTGGTTCGGCCTGGGGCTGGGGCACCCTCAGGTGTTTGCCGTGGCCGGCCTGGAACAGGCCCTGGCAGACACCCATAACATAGAGCTGGGCGTGTTGTTTGAAGGCGGCCTGATCGGCCTGGCCTTATGGCTGGCAATCTATGCCTATGCCCTCGGTTATGCCTGGTGCCACCGGCAGCGCAACGAAGTGCTGATGGCGTCAGCCCTGGTGGTATTCGGTTTGGTGGCGGGCCTTACCGAAGGCAGCGCGTTTTTCTCGCGGCCCAAAGAGCACTGGTTTTTACTTTGGATTCCACTGGCGCTGCTGGCGGCAACCCAGCCACACGCCAGCTCCCGCGCAACCTCCGACCTATAACGGCAACAACAGACGCGCCAGGCCACGCAGCGTTTTGCTGTTCCACTCGCGCATCGGCAAATCCGCCAGCAGTTGCCAGGCCAGGGGTTTGTCGTGGCGGGCGGCTTTGAGAAACATCGAATTGCGAAAGCGCTGACACACCCTGGCATACGCCGGGTGGTCACTGAACTGCGCGTAGGTACGCAGGACGTTATCGAGCATAAACGGGTAGTTTTTATAGGTGTTGCCTGGGTGGACGCGATACAGCGCCAGCACCTCGGGCAGCACATCGATGCAGTAGCCGGCGCGGGTGATGCGCAGCTCGATCAGCAAGTCTTCCAGACGAATCTGCGGGTCGAAACCACCGACCTGCTCCAGCGCTTCACGGCGAAACATCAAGGTCGCGGCGGGCGCACCGGGCTGGCGATGGAGGAACACGTCATCGAAATCGAGACGGCGCCAGGGCAGCGGGCGAATCGGCCCCTGTAACTGCCCATGGGCGTCGATATGACGGATGTTGCCGGCGCAGATGCCCACCTCCGGCTTGCCTTGCAAATACGCCACCTGGCGCGCAATGCGCTGGGGCAGCATGACGTCGTCGGAGCCGAACGGCACGATAAGGCTGCCCTTGGACCGCGCAACCGCAGCATTCAGGGTGCGGGAAAGGCCCTGATTGGCCTGAGTACGAAAGTCGAAACCGTGGATCTGCTGCTGGCGTGTGATGCGCGCGACGCTGTCGTCGCTGGAGCCATCGTCCACCACCAATAGCTCAATGGCAGGATAGGTCTGGGCCAACACACTGGCGATGCTCGCCTCGATATAGGGGCCATGGTTATAGGAGGCAATGATCACGCTGACCAGCGGCTGGGTTTGCACGTCCATCCCTCAGGCCCCACTCAGACGCGACCACCACAGGCGCCAACGCGCCGGGGTGGCGTCCGGCAAGGCGGGTTCCTGCAACACCTGGCTCAATTTGGCGGCCAGATGCTCATAGCTCAGGTGCTGCTGCACAAAGACACGCCCACTTTCGCTCAGGCGTTGGACCAGCTCCGGCTTGTGGCGCAGGTGTGCGAGGTGGTCGCGCAGCTCATCAAGGGAGCTGTAGAGCAGCAGGTGTTTACCCTCCTCCAGGCCGATAGCCGCCTCCTCGCGTGCCTGCCGCCAGGCCAGAACCACGCAACCGCAAGCCATGGCCTCGAAGCTCTTGGCCATGTATTCATCCAGGCCGATGTCGGCACTGACAAACACCTGAATGCGATTGAGCATCTGCCGATACGCATCCCCAGGCTCGGTGCGAATCACCTGCAGCGGCTCGCAATCGGCCAGCGCCTGCAGCAGCGCTTTGCGCCGGGCGTAAGTGGCACTGGCGGTACGGCCGATAAAGGCCAGTTCGATGTCCCGCGGTGTGGCTTCGACAAACAGCTGCGCCGGGTCAAAGCCTTTGGCCAGGAAGCTTGCCGCCACACCGTCAGCCCGCAGGCGCTCCGCCAACATCGCACCGGTCACCACCACACGAGCTTGCGCAAGGCGCCGGTAAAAGCGCAGGAACTGCCCACTATGGCGCGCACCCGGCAAATAATTCTGGTAGGCATCTTCCTCGTAAATCACCAGCCCTTTTACCCCGGCAAGAAAACCGCTTTGCTGGCGAATGGCGCGAAATGGCAGGTCGAGCAACACACGATCAAACTGCGTCCACAGCACATCGGCCAAGGTTCTCTTCAGGCAGCGCTGCTGGGGGTTGCTCAGCAGACGCACCTCAAGTTGCAGGTGGCGCTCCAGGTAGCGGTACATCGAACTCAGATCCGGCAAACGCCCACTGGCGGTAAGCACCAGGACCCGCATCAGCGCCATCCAAGGCTTAACCGCAGCAACTTGCTCAAGTAGCTCGGACGTAACGCCTGCAGCGCGCTCAGCTGCAAGGCCCGCCGGTAGTAGGCGAAGGCGGCCGAGTGATCACCGCAGTGGCTGGCAGAACGAAACAACGACAGATAGCGCTGTGCCGCATAGCGCTGGCGCAAGCACTGACAACTCTCGGGCAGGTGGGCGAACACCTCGCGCAGCATGCTTTGTGCGACCGCCTCTTCATTCTCGCGGCTGTGGCGCAAGCTGTCGGCATGCTTGTGTACGCGGGCCAGCGGTTGTGGGGTGGTTGCCACCGCGCCATTCACCAGTAAATAGGCGAATACCGGTATGTCCTCGCCGCTGCGCAGGGTATGGGGATAGGGACGCTGCAACAGCAGATCGCGGCGAAACAGCGAGCGGCTATGGGAAATGGAGATGGATTTATCCAGCAGAAAGCGTCGGCAACGCTGCACGGCAGTACCCTGCACCGGGGTCGGCAGGCGCAGGCGTTGATTGCCATTGGCGCTGACCGACAGCTGCGCCCCCAGCACCATGGCCACTCGCGGGTTGGCGGCGAGCACCTGGCGCAGCACGGCGAAGGCCTTCGGCAGCAATTCGTCATCGGCATCCAACAGCAACACATAGCGGCCCTGGGCTGCGGCGATACCGCGATTGCGGGCACTGGCGGCGCCTTCGTTGGGTTGGTGGATAACCTGCAAACGATCGGCGTAGCGTTGGAGGTAGCCCTGCAAAACCTCGACGGTGCTGTCCTGGGAGCCGTCGTTGACCACCAGCAACTCGATATCGTCGGCCCACTGCGCGAGTACCGAATCCAGAGCGCGGGGCAATAGCTGGGCATAGTTATAGGTGGGAATGACCACGCTGATCAGCGGTTGCCGAGGCAGTAATGGCGGGTGGTCGAGGGTGTTGGTGGGTCGCTGGCTGCCGCGGTTGAAGGGCAGCGAATCAAGGGGGATACGCTGAAATGGCGTGCGTAGTGCGGTGCCAGAAACGGCGGTGGCACCAGGCAGCAGTTTGTTGAGAAGTAATGGCATGGCGACCCCCTACCGTCGAAGAAGGTCGCAAGCTTGCGCGGTGAGCCTGCGGCTTTAATGCAGGATCAAGGGTCTAGTTATGTAGGTGATTTCCCTAATAAATCCTCCGCCGTATGCGTCACGGCAGCCGGACCGTCTGCTGCGCACTGGTAAAAATGCTCCAGCAGGACAGAAACAACGCGGCTATCAACGGACCGATCACAAAGCCATTGAGGCCAAAGATGGTCAGGCCGCCGAGGGTCGAAAGCAGAATCATATAGTCCGGCATCTGCGTGTCGCGCCCCACCAGGATCGGCCGCAGCACATTGTCGACCATACCGATCACCAGCACGCCGAACACCGTCAAAGCCACGCCCTGCCAGATCGCCCCGCTAGCCAGAAAATACACCGCCACCGGCACCCAGACGATGCCGCCACCCACCGCCGGCAGCAGCGACAAAAACGCCATCAGCACCGCCCACAACAGCGGGCTGGTGATGCCCAGAAACCAGAACGCCAGACCGCCCAACGCGCCCTGGGTCACGGCGACCAATACGTTGCCTTTGACCGTGGCACGCACCACACGGGTAAATCGCAGCTGCAGACGGCGCTTCTGCCCGTCGTTCAATGGAATGGCCAGACGAATCCGCCGCACCAGCTCCTGGCCGTCGCGCAGAAAGAAGAACAGCAGGTACAGCATGATGCCGAAGCTGATCAGAAACTCGAAGGTGTTCTGCCCCAGGGTGAAAGCCTGGCTGGCCACGGCCTGGCTGCCCTGCATGGCACCTGTGATTGCCTTGTCTTTGATGCCAGTGAAACTGCCCATGCCAAAGCGGTCCATCTGCGCCTGCACATAGGTGGGCAGATGGCGTTTGACCTCGAACATATAGGCACCGATATCCACCTCACCGCTTTCGATCCGCTTGTACAGCTCGCCGGCTTCCTGAATCAGCAAGGCGGTGGTGAATACCACCGGCAAAATGGCGATACACAGGCAGATCAGCAGCGTGGTCAGCGCCGTCAGATTGCGCGAGCTATTGTGCCGCCGGGCCAGCCAGCGTTGCAGTGGGCTGAACAACACCGCCAGAACAATCGCCCAGAACACCGCGCCGTAATACGGCAGCAGAATCCAGCCGAACGCCAGGGTGACCAGCACCAACAACGCGAGGAACAGTTTGTTTTCGAAATCTGGCTTGACCATGGCTACTCGCGGGTTAAAGGGCTGATGAGCCTTTAGTCCGCGAGCGCAGCGGCAAGTGCAGGTTTTATCGGCGCGCTGGGCCGACGGGGAAAGCTGAACAACCTCCCGTTACCCCAGCCTAGGCTGGGGTAACGGGAGTTGAATGTGGCGAGAAGAGTCTGGGTCCCAGCCTGCGCTGGGACGACGGTGATGGCAGACAGGTCTTCTCCCGTTACGCCTGCATCGCCCAGCCATCCACGTTCATCGCCGCCTGACGCAGTGCTTCCGAGCGGGTCGGATGAGGATGACAGGTCAGCGCTATATCTTCGGCCGAGGCAGCGAACTCCATGGCCACGCAGTACTCGCCAATCAGTTCGCTGACGCTCGGACCGATCAGGTGCACACCCAGGATTTCGTCGGTTCGCTCATCGGCCAGAACCTTCACAAAGCCTTCGCTTTCGTGATTGATCTTCGCCCGACTATTGCCGGCAAACGGGAACTTGCCGACCTTGTAGGCGCGCCCCTCGGCCTTGAGTTGCTCCTCGGTCTTACCCACGGTGGCCACTTCCGGCTTGGTGTAGATCACGCTGGGAATCAGCGCGTAATTGACCTCACCGGCCTTGCCGACAATCTGCTCGATGCAGGCAATCGCCTCATCCTCGGCTTTATGCGCGAGCATCGGCCCGGAGGTGACATCGCCGATGATCCACACGCCCGGCACGCCAGAACGGTGCTTGTGGTTTTCCAACATGCCGCGCTTGTCCGCAGTGATGCCGACGCTCTCCAGGCCCAGGCCTTCGGTAAAGGGGCGGCGGCCGATAGCCACTAGCACATAGTCAGCCTTGAGGGTTTCCTTGTCGCCACCTGCGGCCGGCTCGATCTCCAGGGTCACGCCCTTGGCTGTGGCTTTGGCGCTGCTGACTTTGCTGCCGAGCTTGAAGTTGAAGCCTTGCTTGGCCAGGGAGCGCTGGAAGGTTTTGCCGGTTTCCAGATCCAATCCGGGGCAGATGCGGTCGAGGTACTCCACCACCGTCACTTCGCTGCCCAGACGCCGCAACACCGAGCCCAGCTCCAGGCCGATCACACCTGCACCGACCACCACCAGATGCTTGGGCACTTCCGGCAACGACAGCGCGCCAGTGGAATCGAGGATACGTTTGTTATCGATGGTCACGCCCGGCAAGGGCGTTGGCTCTGAGCCGGTGGCGATGACGATGTCCTTGGCGGTCAGCACCTGTTCGCTGCCATCGGCGGCCTTCACCACCACCCGCCCCGGCCCGTCGATGCGGCCCCAGCCCTTGATCCATTCGGCCTTGTTTTTACGGAAGAGAAACTCGATGCCCTTGGTCAGGGTGGTCACGCTTTCATCTTTCTGTTTCATCATCTGCGCCAGGTTCAAGGTCGGCTTGACCTCGATTCCCAGCTTGGCGAACTCAGGACCTACTGCCGCTTCATAGAGTTCCGATGCATGCAGCAGCGCTTTCGAGGGCATGCAGCCAACATTCAGGCAGGTGCCACCCAATGTCTCACGGCCTTCCACGCACGCCACCTTCAAGCCCAACTGCCCGGCACGAATGGCCGCGTTATAGCCGCCGGGGCCGCCACCGATAATCACCACGTCGTAATTGCTCATGCTGTGTTCCCCCTGAGAAAAAGTCTTAGCAGTAAAGACTGAAATCGGCGCATTGGTGACATCGACAAAAGCATCGCGGCTAAAGCCGCTCCTACGGGTAGTGCGAACTGGAGGAGCGGCTTTAGCCGCGATGCCATGGCACTTATGCCATCAAGCTTGGCGCTTATATTACAACCTTCATATTGTTTGTATGTCGAGTGTAATTTAGTCTGTAAGCGTTATTTCAGAGCGTTCGATTGTTTTCTATGAGGTGCCCGATGAGTAGCCAAACCCGCGACGAGAAAATCCAGGCCTGGCTGGCAGATGCCCAGGAAATGCGTGCCCGGATGGCCGCCCCCGGCACCCTGTCGCTCAAGGAAGTGGCGAGCATGAGCCCACAGGAATTCTTCGATGGCATCGGTGGCGGCCAACTGCCCGCGCCGCCGATCAATGGGCCGATGCATATGACGCCCATCCAGTGGACGCCTGGGCACTTTATCTTTCAGGGCTCGCCTCAGGACATGCACTACAACCCGCTTGGAACCGTGCACGGCGGCTATATCGCCACCCTGCTCGACTCGGCGCTGGGCTGCACCATCCACACCATGCTCAGCAAGGGTCAGGGCTACACCACCACCGACCTGCGCATCAGCTATATCCGCGCCCTGACCACCGCGGTGGGTCCGGTTCGCGCCGAAGGGCGGATCATCCATGTCGGGCGTTCCACGGCGCTGGCTGAGGGTCGTTTGTACGACGTGGACGACAAGCTTTACGCCACCGCCTCCACAACTTGCCTGATCATGAACATGCACGGCTAAGCCGCGTCCAGGAGACCCACCATGCACAACATCGTTATCGCCGGCTATGCCCGCTCGCCGTTCCATTTCGCCCGCAAAGGCGGCCTGATCAACGTGCGCCCTGACGACCTCGCCGCCCAGGTGGTGAAGGAGCTGGTCGGCCGCCTGGACATCAATCCACGGCAAATCGAAGACCTGATCATGGGCTGCGCTTACCCAGAAGCCGAGCAAGGCATGAATATCGCGCGCATCACCAGTTTTCTCGCCGGCCTGCCCGATACCCTGGGCGGCGCTACGGTCAACCGTTTCTGTGGTTCTTCCATGACCGGCGTGCACTTCGCGGCCGGGCAGATTCTGCTCGGCGCTGGCGAGGCGTTTATTTGTGCCGGTGTGGAGTCGATGACCCGGGTGCCCATGGGCGGTTTCAATATCTCGCCCAACCCCAAGCTGCTGGAAAGTTTCCCCCAGGCCTATATGTCCATGGGCCAGACCGCCGAGAACGTGGCCAACCTGTACGGCATCAGCCGCGAGGAACAAGAACTGATGGCAGTGGACTCCCACGCCAAAGCCGCCAAGGCGCGCGAGCTGGGTTACTTCAAGGATGAGATCGTGCCGATCATCACTCCCGAAGGCCTGGTCAGCGAAGACGGCTGCATTCGTCCTGGCACCAACGCCGAAGCGCTCTCCACGCTGAAACCGGCGTTTGGCGGCAGCGTGACCGCGGGCACCGCCTCGCCGCTCACCGACGGCGCGGCGGCGGTGTTCGTCTGCACCGAAGCCTTTGCCAAGCGTTGCAATCTCGCTGTGCTGGCGCGGGTCCGGGCTGTAGCCGTGGCCGGTTGCCCGCCGGAGATCATGGGCATGGGGCCGCTGCATGCCACCCACAAACTGCTGGCGCGCGAAGGCCTGAGTATCCACGACATCGATCTGGTGGAAATCAACGAGGCATTCTCCAGCCAATCCATCGCCTGCGTGCGGGAACTGGGCCTGGATATGGCCAAGGTCAATATCGACGGCGGCGCGCTGGCCATGGGGCACCCACTGGGCGCAACCGGCGCGCGGATCACCGGCAAGGCGGCGTCCTTGCTCAAACGCACCGGCGGGCGGTTTGCCATTGCTACGCAGTGCATTGCCGGTGGGCAAGGGGTGGCGACGTTGCTGGAAGCGGTCTGAGCGCCGGCCGAATTATGTCCAGGAACAAGGGCTTTTGTGGCAGGGGCTTCAGCCGCGATGCCCTTGATCTTGAAAAATCAAAAGCATCGCGGCTTAAGCCCCTCCTACAGGAATCTCGACTCAATTCAGACACCAATTCACCCGCCACTAAACCCTTCCCATGGGTTTAGAATGACGGCCAGCATTTCACGTCATCGGAGGTTGTTGCCGTGCGTTATTCAGAAGATCACAAGGCACAAACCCATCAGCGCATCATCGACGAAGCCTCGGAGCGGTTTCGCCGCGACGGCGTCGGCGTCACCGGCCTGCAGCCGTTGATGAAGGCCCTGGGCCTGACCCATGGCGGCTTCTATGCGCATTTCAAATCCAAGGATGATCTGGTCGAGCAGGCGTTGAACGCTGCAGTGGAAAAGCTCGCGGTGTCGGTCGACCAGACCTTTGCCGGCGACAACCCGCTGCAGACCTTTATCCGCCAGTACCTCAGTGCCAGCCACCGCGCCAACCCCGGTATGGGTTGCCCGATGCCGACTCTGTGTTCGGAGCTCGGCCAGCGCGGCCAACCCAGCCCGACCACCGACCGTATGGTGGAAAGCCGGGTCAGCAAAATGGCTGAGCATCTTGAAGGGCCGGACGCCACCGAGCAGAGCATCGCCCTGCTGTCGACCATGGTTGGTGCCTTGATGCTGTCTCGCAGCGTTACCGATCCGGAACTTTCCGACCGTATTCTGAAAGGCGCTCGGCAGCAGTTGCTCAAGCAGGTGGAAAACGACTGATCGCGGTAATTGTTGAAAATCGCCAGGCACACCCACGATTGCAGCCCAAGAAGAAGCCCGCCATATGGCGGGCTTTTTATGTAGCGCCGATCAGCTCTGGTAACGCGCCGCCGCCGAGCTATGGGACAGGTTCGGCCCCAGCTTCTGCCGCGCGGCAACAAAAGCGTGCCAATCGGCGGCATCTGGCAACGACGGTATGGTCACCAACTCACCCTGATCAAAACCAGCCAAGGCCGCATCTACCATCTCACCCGCGTCCATCACCATGGCCGCCGGAATACGGTTGGCGTCGATACCGGAACGCTCCCAGATTTCCGTACGAGTCACGCCCGGCAACACCGCCTGCACCTGCACGCCAAACTTGCCCAGCTCACTGTTTAACGACTGGCTGAGGCTCAACACGTAGGCCTTGGTGGCGCTGTAAGTGGCGTTGAACATCTCCGGAGCCAAGGCCACGACAGACGCCAGGTTGATGATTGCGCCACCGCCAACCGCGGCGAAATTGGCACCGGCAGCGGCAGCCAAGTGGGTGACTGCGGTGATATTCAGCTCGAGCATACGGTCAACCGTATCGATATCGGCCTCGTTCAACGGCCCATCCATCGCCACCCCGGCATTGTTCACCAGCACACTGATCGTGCTGTCGCCCCGCAGACGCTGCGCCACGGCCTTGATATCGGCCTTCTGGGTCAGATCGGCCTTCAACACTTCCACCCGCACGCCGTAATCGGCACCAAGGCTGGCCGCCAGTTTGTCCAGGCGCTGCTGATCACGGGCCACCAGCAACAAGTCATAACCACGGCGTGCCAAGCGTTCGGCGTACACCGCGCCGATACCCGACGACGCCCCGGTTACCAGTGCCGTGCCTTTTTCGTTTTGCGTTGTCATTGCAGGTTCTCCATCGCTGTTGCATCGGAAGGCAGTTTTTCTGCCGTTTGGCGTTTGCTGAAACCAAGGCTAGATGGAGTTAGATTACGGGCATAATTTTAAAAGTCTATATGACGAGCAACATTTAACTATCGACCAAAAAGATCGGCGTTAACTGCAACAACTCTGCACTCAAGCAACATTATTATTCGTTTGTACTGACCAAGCGGCCTGACCACACTGCCCGCCGTCATTTCTACCGAGCTTCGCTGCCCGATGTTTGCCGCCTGGTTATCCGCCTTTCTGCCCGCCGCCAGCAACACCCGCCCCACCGAATGGCTACGCGCCGCCTATGGCGCGGCGCTGGCGGTGTTTGCCTGCACCTGGGCCTGTGGCCAGTTGTTTGGTGCCGAGCTTGCCGCCCATTTGCTGGGCCCCTTGGGCGCGTCGGCGGTGCTGCTGTTTGCGGTGTCGTCCGGGGCCCTGGCGCAACCCTGGTCGATTGTCGGCAGCTACGCCGTGGCCACGCTGATGGCGGTGCTTACCCTGCACTTCGTCGGTGGCGGAATCGCTGCGGCGGCGCTGGCGGTGGCCGGCACCTTGGTATTGATGTGCCTGCTGCGTTGCCTGCATCCGCCCGGCGCGGCCCTGACCATCTGCCTGGTGCTCGGTGGGCCGCACCTCACCAGCCTCGGCTGGCAGCTGTTCTACCCGGCGCTGTTCAATGCCTTGGCTTTGCTGAGCTGCGCCCTGCTCTACAACAACCTCAGCGGCGTGCGTTACCCCAAGCGGCCGGCCGCAGCGCCCCATCTGCATGCCACCCAGGATCCTCTGCCCGAAGAACGCGTGGGCATTACCAGCGCCGACCTCGATGACGCCCTGAACGAGCTGGGCGGCTTTGTCGATATCCAGCGCGAAGACCTCAAACAGATCATCCGCACCACCGAGAAAAACGCCCTGCGGCGCAGCATGGGCGCGATTTGCGCCGAGCAGATCATGTCCCGCGATGTACAGACCGCCACCCCGCAGACCACGGTCAAACAGGCATTGGAGCTACTCCGGCATCACCACCTGAAAACCCTGCCGGTACTGGATGAACAGCGGCATCTGGTCGGCATCGTCAGCCTTATCGACCTGGTCAACCAGCGCTCCCGGCCTAGGCGGCGCAACCTGCTGGGTCAGCGTCGGGAGGTGGTGCTGGAAGCAGTCATGAGCCACCCGGTGACCGTCGTGCAACGCAGCACCCATGTGGTGGAAATGATCCCGCTGCTCTCCGACCAGGGCCTGCACTGCCTGCCGGTGCTGGATAAAGGTGAACTGCTGGGCATCGTCACCCAGACCGATCTGATCGCCGCCTTGCACCGCGATCTGTTAATGCACCTGGGCTAAACCGGGTCCCAGCGCTGCGACCAATCGCTGCCGCTGTGCACCACCTCGCGCAACAGGGTGAAGGCTTGCTGCAGCGCCTCGTCATCGCGCTCGCGGGCATATACCAGATAGGCTGGAAAATTGAACTCGGGGGCTTTTTCCACCCGCTCCAGGGCACCGCTATCGAGGTAACTCTGCACCACCCGCGTGCGGAAATAGCCGGCACCGCCGGAGGCCAGAATGTACTGCAGCGCCAATGGCCCATGGTTGAAACCAAGCGCGGCCTTGGCCTTGTCCGGCAATGCCGCATCATGCTGACGACGAAAGCCCTCGCCCCAATCGATATACACATAGGGCTCAGGCAGCTGCGGGTTACGCACCAGAATCAGCTTCTCTTCAAGCAGCAACTCCACCTGCAGGCCCGGCCAATATGCCGGCTGATACACCAGCGCCGCATCCAGCACGCCAAGCTCCAGTTGTTTGAGCAATGCCTGGCCATCACCGATCTCCGCCCGTAGGGCAAAACCCGGCAGCTGCACCCGCAACTGCTGCACCCAACTGAGCATCAGCGGATTGCACAAACTCACCTCACCGCCCACCCGCAACACCGTGCGGTAACCCGGCATCAAGGGCAGATCGCGCTGCGCCGCGGCCCAGGTCTGCACCAGTTGATTGGCAAACACTACAAAGGCCTCGCCATCGGCGGTCAACTTGGCACCGGCGCGGTTGCGCACAAACAGCGTGCACTGGAGCTGACTCTCCAGGTTCTGCACCCGCGCGCTGATGGCCGTCTGCGTCACATGCAGCTGCTCGGCAGCGGCCACCAGGCTGCCGCTGCGGACAATCTGCAAAAAGGTACGGGCGAGTTCGATGTCCATGGCGGGCTCGGTGGGGTACGTGGAGCGATATTGTAGAGAGGCCGGCCGCGGTTCGGGTATTGCCGACTGATCGTCAGATAGGCGAATCGCGGTAACAGCTTGCGTTAGTTTCAGTGGCCCTGGTGCCTTTGGCCCGCTGGCTCAGCTAAGGTAACTCGGGTAAACCGGGCCGCCAAAGAGCGGCCACCCACCGATGCCCTTCTGCGCAAGACCACAGCCAATGAACACACCTGCCTATGACCTCGTCGTTTTCGGTGCCAGCAGCTTTGTTGGCCAGATCCTCACCCGCTATCTGGCCGAGTACCTGCCCGGCGAAGCGCCGACCTTGCGCTGGGCTATCGCCGGCCGCTCGGCGAGCAAACTCGAGGAACTCAAACGTACCCTCGGCCCGTTAGGCCACAACCTGCCGACGATCATCGCCGACGCCGCCAATGAAGCGCAGCTGCAAGCGCTGTGCGGGCAAACCCGGGTGGTGGTGTCCACTGTCGGGCCCTATGCGCTGTATGGCGAACCGCTGGTAAAAGTCTGCGCCGAGACGGGCACTGACTACTGCGACCTCACCGGCGAAGTGCAGTGGATCAAACGCATGCAGGACAAGTACCAAGCCGCCGCCCAGCAATCCGGCGCACGCATCGTGCATTGCTGCGGCTTCGACTCGGTGCCCTCCGATATGGGCGTGTACTTCCTCCAGCAGCAGGCCCAGCGGCAATGGGGCGCACCGGCCAGCCAAGTGAAAATGCGCGTGAAGACACTCAAGGGCGGTGCTTCCGGCGGCACCATCGCCAGCATCATCAACGTCGCCCGGGAGGCTGCCGCCGACCCGGCGCTGCGCAAGGAGCTGATCAACCCCTACTCCATCTGCCCGCCAGGCCATGGGTTGACCGCACGCCAGCACGCCGTGCGCGGGGTCGAGTACGACAGTGATTTTGGCCAATGGACCGGCCCGTTTCTGATGGCCGCCATCAACGAGCCTGTGGTGCACCGTTCCAACGCGTTGTCTGGCAATAGCTACGGCACTTCTTTCACCTACAACGAAGCCACCCTTACCGGCCCCGGCCTCAAAGGACGGCTGACGGCTTTTGCCCTCGTGTTCGGTCTGGGCTTCTTTATGCTCGGGGTGATGATTGCGCCAATCCGCAAATTGCTTGAACGCTTTCTGCTGCCCAAGCCGGGCGAGGGGCCAAGCCCGCAAGCACAGTTGGCCGGGCGTTATGACCTGAGGTTGTTGGGTCGTTCGGCAACCGGCCAGGTGTTGAATGTGAAGGTCACTGGGGACCGCGATCCAGGTTATGGCTCAACCAGCAAGATGCTTGGGCAGGCGGCCATCAGTCTGGCGTTGGATCACCCGCAAGATGGTGGCAAGGGTGGCGGTTTCTGGACGCCGGCGACGCTGTTTGATCAGCGCTATATCGAGCGGCTGACTCGGCATGCAGGGTTGGGGTTTGAGGTGGTGTGATCCCCCCCGTCATCCCAGCCTGCGCTGGGACGACGGTAGTCGGCGCTCATTCATAAACACACACTTGGCGTGTCACTCCTTACTGACCCGCGGCTCCAATATGCCTTTTCAGCCTGGCAGCTGATTCAACTGCCGACAATCGGCTGAATCCAGATCGCGGGCCTTGCCCCGGCCTCACTGCGGGAAATGACATCAGCACATCGCAATCAGCAGTTGCTCATAGCCCCGCTCCAATGTGCGACTACGCTAGGAGCAGCTCACCCCTGACTGAGGGTGACGGGGATTGTCGAGAACGAGCAGCAAGGGAGACGCAGCGTGTTAAGTGATCCATCGGGTATCTCAGGTTTGCCACCGGGCCATAGGGCCGATTCAGGTTGCGCCCTGCCCTCGGCACGCAGGGTCTGATTCCATGAGCATCTTTGTGATCAACCGCCTGGTGCATTTCGACAACGAGACCTTTGTGCTCTACGCCGCCACCTCGCCTGAAGAGGTGCAGCGTATCGGTGCCATCGCCAGTCGCTGCCTGACCCAGTTGTTGCAGGCCAATGGGCAGATCGTCAGCAAGCGCGAGTTGATGAATGGGGCGTGGGGTGCTTTCGGCCTGGAGGTTTCCGACAACAGCCTGGCCCAAGTGGTACGCCAGCTACGGGTGGCCATGGAGACCCTGCAGCCAGGGCAGGAACTGATCCTCACGGTGCCCCGCATCGGCTACAAGATCACCCTGCCGGTGGCGCTGCTGGAGCCCTCCGCGTTAGCGCGTGCGGTCCCTGCCAGCGACGCCGAAGCGCCGCCGATGGCCGCCGAAGGCCCGTCGCCCAGATCGGGCCGTTCCTGGATCAGCCATCTGTCGAAGGGCATGGTGGTGCTGGCCTGCTGGATGACGTTGTTTATATTGCCGGCCCTGCTGCACCCGGGAGCCCTGCCCAACCGCCCTTTTGTCGAGGAGCGCGCCGAGCAGCTCGACGGCATCACCCTGCACCTGGAAAGCATGCCAGCCGGCGCGCTGCAGCCGGACAACCAGCGCCTGGTGGAAATAGCCCGACGACTGGCGCAGCGCATCGGCCTGGCACCGTCCGATCTGCATCTATATCGCCTGGCTGATCGCTACCGCAGCCTGACCCTGCTATGCCAGGGCACGCTGCAGAACGCCGATAGCCAATGTGTCGGGATGCAATTGAATGAATAGCCCGACAATGCGGCGCGGCCTGTTTCTCACCATCAGCGTCCTCAGCCTGGGTGCCGGGTTCTGGTTCAACGGCTCGCCCGCCCTCGATCTGCAATGCAGTGGTCGTATCGCCCAGGCGTTTTCCCGCGAAGAACAGACGCAATGGCTGCTCAGTCAGTACGACCTGGATCTGCGTGCCGAGGGTGAAGGCGATTACAAGGTCAGCTCACGCCTGTTGATTGCCCACCAGGATCCACCCTTGGGCTACTTGCACCGCGCCGCCCGTTTCACTCAGCAGTTGGAGGGTCAGCGTCTGTTGATTCAGGTGTTGCACAGCGGCAAAAGCGCGACAGACAACCTGCAACCTGAGCAACTCAGCGGCCTCGGGTTGTTTGTCTTCAACAAGCATCTGCACCTGCGCTACCGCCTGCGCCAACTCGCTGCGGGCAGCCTGGTGATCGACAACGGCCTGGGCGCGGTGCTGCTTTGTGTGCAGACCCGGCCCGCGACCTGAGCCTTAGCCGATAGCGACTTCTGCGCCAACCGAGGGCAGCCCCAGCAGCAAACAGGTGATGTCCTGCTGCTCATCGACCTCCAGCTCCAGGTTGCCACCCTGGGCCTTGGCCAATTGCCGGGCCGAATAGGTGCCCAGGCCACTGCCACCCGGCTTGCCGCGACTGCTGTATTTCTCAAAGAACTGCGGGCGAAAGTCCGCCGGTACCGCCGGCTGGTTTTCCATGCGGATGCCGATCTCGTCACCTTCTACCATCTGCACCCGCACCCGACTGCCCTGTGGCGCGGCCTCACAGGCGTTCTTCAGCAGGTTGCTGAGCAGCGAATAGCACAACATCGGATCGGCCCAGGCCGGTGCCGTCGGGGCCTCGACGCAGTCCGGCAGACACAGCTCGATGACCAACGCCTTGGCCTGATAGGTAAGCCGCAGTGCTTCGACCATGCTGGTGAGCATCGTGGCCAGATCTACCTCCACCGGCTGCAGTTCGAACTTCCCGGTTTCGATGCGGTACAGCGCGGCCGACAGATTGATCAGGTTCATCGCCTGCAGCGCGTTATCTTCCAGCAGGCGCAACATGCGCTTCTGCCCGGGCAGCAGGTTGCCGCCATCGAGCATGCCACGGGCGATACCAAGCACGCCGCTCAGCGGGGCCTTCAAATCGTGGCGGGTGATCTGCTCGACCTCCTCGCGCAGCCGCGCCTGCATCAGCAGCTCGTTGCATTCGGCCTGCACCTGCTGGTGCCGTTCGACATGGCGCAACAAGTTGCTCACCCGCAGCTTCAGCAGGCGCATATCCATCGGTTTGTGCACAAAGTCCACGGCACCCAGTTCCAGGCCACGGTGCAGCGCCTCGGGGTCGTTCATCGCGGTGATAAAGATCAATGGAATCTGGCTGGCATGGGGATGGCTGCGCAGCTGTTCGGCCAGCTCGAAGCCGTCCATATCCGGCATCATCACATCCAGCAGAATCAGATCCGGCGGCGTACTCGAGGTGCAGATACCCAGCGCGGTCTGCCCATCCTGGGCCAGACGGACCCGGTACTCGGGCTTGAACAGCCCGGCGATCAGGCCGAGGTTTTCCGGCATATCGTCCACCGCCAGCAACGTTGGTCGCCGCTTGCTGGCCGCAGGTGCTGGTACAGGTGCCGGTGCTGCAACCGGTTGCGTCGGCAGTGCCTGGTATTTCGGCCGATGGCGCATGGCCTGCTCCAGCTGCTGCGCCAGGCTCTGCGGGTTGTAGGGTTTGATCAGGATGCTGCTGACACCACTGTCGATCAGCCGGGTGATCTGCTCCCGCTCGCATTCGGCGGTGATCATCATAAATGGCAGGTGCGCGGTACGTTTGTCGCTGCGCACCTTGATCAACAGCTCCAGCCCGGTCATCACCGGCATGTTCCAGTCCGAGACGATCACATCGACGCGACGGCTATTGATGATGTTCAACGCCTCCAGGCCATTGTTGGCCAGCAGTATCTGCCGCGCCCCCAAACGGCTCAGCTGGTTGCTGTTGATCTTGCGCATGGAGTCGGCATCGTCGACGACGAGGAAGACGGTCTGTTCAAACATCGGTAAACGCTCCGAGGGAAAGGCTGGCGGCTGTTCAGGCACTCAACCGCGGTTGGGCAGTGGCCAGGAGTTCCTGCTTGGCGTGCAGCGTCTCGTCGGTGTCGGCATAGCGCTGGGCGATATCCTGAAACTCCTGCTCCAGGCTCAGAAAGGCCTGCACCACATCCGGATCGAAGTGCGTGCCGCAGCCCTCGCAAATGATTGCCGCCGCCTTGGAGTGGGGCATTTCCGGTTTGTACACGCGGCGGCTGATCACCGCGTCGTAGACGTCGGCAACCGCCATCAAGCGGGCGCTAAGGGGAATCGCCTCGCCGCTGAGGCCCTCGGGGTAGCCGCTACCGTCCCACTTCTCGTGGTGGCAGAGGGCAATTTCCTTGGCGATGCGCAGAAACGGCACGGGCATGCCCAACAGCTCTTCTGCCTTGACCAGCGCTGCGTAGCCCAGGCGCGGGTGATGCTTCATCACTTCGAATTCGTGGGGTTCGAAACGCCCTGGCTTGAGCAGGATATGGTCGGGAATGCCGACCTTGCCGATGTCGTGCAGGGGCGCGGATTTGTACAGAAGTTCGATGCTCGCCTCGTCCAGCACAGCGGCGAAGCGCGGCAACTTGCGCAGCTGGTAGGCCAGCGCACGCACATAGTGCTGGGTACGGCGCAGATGGTTGCCGGTCTCGTTGTCGCGGGTTTCGGCCAGCGAAGCCAGGGCCAGAATGGTCACATCGTGCACCGCCTGCAGCTCGCTGGTGCGCTGTTCTACCTCCTGGTCGAGGTCGGCGTTGCGCTGGCGCAACTGGTCGGCAGCCAGCTTCAGGCGCAATTGGCTGCGAACCCGGGCCAGCAGCACGGTGGGCTCCAGTGGCTTGCTGAGGTAATCGACCGCGCCAAGATCCAGGCCGTACTGCTGGTCTTCGGCTTGCTGCTTCGCGGTGAGAAACAGCACTGGCACGTCGCGGGTCAGTGGGTTGGCCTGCAGACGGCGGCACACCTCGTAGCCGTCCATGTCCGGCATCATCACATCCAGCAGGATCAGGTCGGGCTGGGTGCGCTGGGCGATCTCCAGGGCATTGGTGCCGTTGGAGGCCACCCGCAAGTGGTAGTCGCGGTGCAGCAACTCGTGCATCAGGCGCAGGTTCTCGGGGCCGTCATCCACCACGAGCAGCGTGTGTCGTTTTTTATCGGTCATTTTCAGACACTCCAGGCGGCCCATAGCGGGCTATGACCATTACTCCACGGCCCCGGCTGAAGTGCTGTGAAATGGGCTGAATCAGCATGAATTGCGCTGAATCCTTTAACCGGCCGGTTCCAGCCGCACGCATAGCGCCTCCTCCAGGCAAGCCCTGGCCTTGTCGAATTCGAAACGCTGTAGCGCCGCCGACAAGCGCGCCACCTGCTGAGGAAACGCCGCGCGTAATAACGGCGCATGGCTGGTGAAACAGGACAAGGCTTCACTGTCGTAGTCCGCCAGCAGCTCGGAGAGTTGCGCGCATATCTGCCGCAAGAGCGCGTCGTCCACCTCGGCCGCCACCTCGTACTCAGTGGTCTGCAACTGGCGCAACTGCTCGAGCAACGGCTGCAGCGCCGCTGCCAGCGCCGCCAGCAGCGGCTGACAGGCAAGCGTGACGCCGTGCTCGCGCAACTGCTGTTCCAGAGCACCGGCAGCAGTGGCCACGGCCTCTGCCCCCAGGGTCGCGGAAATTCCGCGGCAACCATGGGCGAGCAGTTCGGCACCCGGTGCGTCGCCAGCGCTCAGCCGGCTTTGCAGTTGCGCCAGCAGGTGTTCCTGGCCGAGTAGAAACTGACCGAGCAATTGTCGGTACAGCGCCTCATTGCCCAGCAGCCGACGCAGCCCCGCCTGGGTATCGACACCCTCCAGCTGCAGCTGCGCTGTCTGGATCGGGGCCTGCACCGGCTGCCAACGCCCGCCCAGCCAGCGTTGCAGCACGCCTTGCAGGGTCTGTGGTTCAAAGGGCTTGCTGATAAAGTCGTTCATCCCGGCGGCCTGACAGGCCTCGCGATCTTCCCGCATGGCATTGGCGGTCATGGCCACCACCGGCAGCCCGGCCAGCTCGGGGCGCAGCCGCAGTGCGCGGGTTGCGGCCAGGCCATCCATCACCGGCATCTGCATATCCATAAACACCAGCTCGTAGTCCTGCCCGGCGAGCAGCTCCAGGGCCTGCTGACCGTTGCCGGCGATATCCACCTGACAACCCATGGCCTGCAGCAATTCGGCCGCCACCTGCTGGTTCAAGTCGTTGTCCTCGACCAACAGCACCCGCACGCCCAAGGCCTGCCCCGCTACCCAACTGGAGCCGCCGCTCGGCTGCTCGCGCAAGGGCGCATGGGCCAACTGCAGGTTGGCGCTGAAGCTGAAGGTGCTGCCCTCGCCCGGCGTGCTGAGCACCTTGACCTGGCCGCCCATCAACTCCGTCAGCTGCTTGGCAATGGCCAGGCCCAGGCCGGTCCCGCCGTAGCGCCGGGTGGTGGAGGCATCGGCCTGCTGGAAACTCTGGAACAGCTTGGCGCACTGTTCGGCACTCAGACCAATGCCGGTGTCGCGCACCGAGAACTCCAGGCACAACCCCGCGCCGCTCGACTGGCAGCGCTGCACAGCGACCTCGATACTGCCCCGCTCGGTAAACTTCACCGCGTTGCTCAGGTAGTTGAGCAGGATCTGCCGCAGGCGCAACGGATCGCCGTGCAACTGGTCCGGCACCTGCGCGGCCACCACCAGGCTCAGCGCCAGGCCCTTATCGAGCAGACGCGCCTGGACCAGGTCGGTGGTCTCCTGCAGCAGGCACTTGAGGCTGAAATCCTGGGGATCGAGTTGCAGCTTGCCGGCTTCGATCTTGGAGAAGTCCAGAATATCGTCGAGGACCCCCAGCAGGTGCCGGCTGGAGCTCTGCACCTTGCCCAGATAGTCGCGCTGGCGCTCGTCCAGGCGGGTCGCCAACACCAGGTGGGTCATGCCCATGATGGCGTTCATCGGCGTGCGGATTTCGTGGCTCATATTGGCCAGAAACTCGGCCTTGATCCGCACCGCTGCCTCAGCCAGTTCACGGGCCTCACGCATTTCCGCAGCGGCGGCGTTCTGCAGCGAGACATCCTTGATCAACCAGATCGAACCCTGGCTCATATCGCCGGGGCTCACCGCCCGCGCGCTGACCGCGCCCCAGAAGTGGCTACCGTCCTGACGGCGCAGATGCAGCTCGCGGCGATAGGTTTCGCCCTGGTTCAGCAGCTGACGGATATCGCTAATGCTGTCATGGTCGCTGTCCGCATCCAGCCAGATCAGCGGCGATTTACCCAGCAGCTCACCCTCGGCATAGCCAAAGAAATCATGCAGGCTGGAGTTGGCTTGCACGATGACCTCGCCGTTGATGAAGGCGATGCCATTGGGCGCGGCCATCAGAATCGCCCGCTGCTGCTCGTGGGCCAGCTGCAGGCGGCGTTCGTGCTGCTTGCGCTCGGTCAGATCGCGAATCACCACACACAGCGACTGACTGTCGCCACTCAACGAAGGCAGCAACGACACCCGTATTTCGATGGGAAACTCGCTGCCATCAAAACGCAGCGCCATACCCTCGCCCACTTGGTTAAGGGCGGGGTCGAGGTAAAAGTTGCGCAGGATGTTGGCCAGCAGCTGGCGCTGCCCTTCCGGCACCAGCACTCGGTAGTGCCGCCCCAACAGGCCATCGCCGGGGTAGCCGAGGATGCGTTCACATTCCAGGTTGGCGAGGATGATTCGCCCACTCATATCGAGCACCAGCAAGCCATCGGGGGCGGCCTCGACTATGCCGCGGTACCAGCGTTCGGTGGCCGTCAGGGCACTGCGCTGATATTCCAGCTGCTCGGCCTGGTCGCGCGCCTGCTGCAACAGACGCTGCTTGTACTCGCGTTGCAACATCAGGCCCCACCAGGCATGCAGCGGCTCGTGCAGGGCCTGCAGCAAGGCCTGCTGGCGGGCGTCGGGGGTCTGTTGCAGGCGCAGATCGAGGGTGTCGTCCTGACGATCGCCCCAGCGCAGCGGCAGACGGTAAAGCCGATCGCCCCCTGCAACCTCCTGGCAGCCCCCCTGTTCGCAGAAGCACACCTCGACACCCGGCAGCCAGGGTTGCACCAGCTCTTCCAGCCGGCTGATCAGCGCGCTGCGGCTCAGGCAGGTCGGCAGCTCCTGGGCCAATTGACCCAGGCAATCCTTGACCCACTGCTGACGCAATACCTGCTGATTGACCACCCGGTAATCATCCAGGGCACGGGCCAGTTCGCCGAGCTCGTCCGGCGCATGGCTATGCTCGAGGTCGTCCAGCTCTTCACCGGTCTGCAGGCGCCGAGTCTGCTCGGTGAGGCGGCGCAGCGGCATCAGCAGCTTGTGGCGCACAAACAGCTGGGCAAGCACCACGTAGATCATGGTCAGCCCCAACACCAGCGCCGCCAGGCGCTTGACCTTTGCCGCCTCGTCGACGGAAGCGGCCATCAGTTGGTTCTGATAGGCGGCGCTGTGCGTGCGGAACTCGTCCAGCAATGTGGAGATTGACAGCTCGCTCTGCACATAGGGTGCCCCTTCCAACAGGCTGCTGCGCCCGGTGGCGTAGCCCTCTTCCATCGCCTGCTGCTCCAAGCGGGTTTGCAACTGATCGGCCTCAAGCACCTGGCGCAACTGGCGCTGCTGCATGGGTAGCAGCTCGGCCTCACGCAATTGCCGAAGCGATTGGTCGATGCCGCCGGCGTGGGCCATCTCCTGATATTGCTCGCGGTAAAACGCGTCGCCAGTGGCCACATAGAGGCGGGCGAACTGGGTCATGCGGCGATTATCGACGGACACCTGCGCGGTCAGGCTGACCACCTGGATGCTCTGCTGCGCCATGCGCAGGCTCTGCTGGTTGTACTGCTCGGCCTGCCACATGCTGAACAGGCACGCACCGCCAATGATCAGCATGCCGGTGGCCAGCCATTTGCTCAATCGATCGATGCTCATGGGCCGTTTCCTCGAGTGCGGGCGAGCAGCGCTTCGCCTCGGGGAATTGACTCATGGACAGCCACACTGGCGCTCTGAAATCAGCTGAAAAGTTATGAAATCAGACGCGATTTAAAACCGGCAGCGGCTTGGACGCAGCTGCAAAAGGTTACTACCCTCTAGCCGACATCGCGGCAAAGCCAGCCCCTGTGTCAGTCGGACCTTGGTAGACCAATCTGAGTAAACGACCTGATGAATGAACCCATTCGCTACGCCGACTACCTGCACATGATCGGCGCCGGTCGCCGGGAAATACCGTTACGGGAAATCGTCGCCGCGCCAGTGAGGGGTGCCGATGGACGTTGGCAGCCATCGCCCCACCAGGGCGCGACCTTACGCTGGAACGAAATAGTCGCCATCCTCAAGCCCTATCTCAATGTGCGTTTGATGGAGCAAGTGCGCGCCGTGGTGCCCCTGGCGCTGTACCTGGCGCTGTTCCAGATCGTGATTCTGCGTCAGGTGGTCGATGACGCGTTGCTGGTGACTGCCGGCCTTACGGCCGTAATCGTCGGGCTGATGCTGTTTATGGAAGGGCTGAAGCTCGGGCTGATGCCGCTGGGGGAAATAATTGGCAGCACGCTGCCGCGCAAGTCGTCTTTACCCGTGGTGTTGCTGGTCACCCTACTGTTGGGCATCGGCGTGACGTTCGCCGAACCGGCCATCGGTGCCTTGCGCGCCGCCGGGCAGAACGTATCGGCAGAACGGGCGCCCTACCTCTGGGCGATTCTCAACCAGTGGACCAGCGAGCTGGTGCTGGTGGTGGGAATCAGCGTGGGCCTGGCGGCCGTTACCGGCACCCTGCGGTTTCTCTACGGCTGGAGCCTGAAGCCGTTGATATACCTGGCCCTGGTGCCGGTGCTGCTGCTCACCGGGTATATGGCCAGCGACGCGGAACTGGCCAAGGTCATCGGCCTGGCCTGGGACGCCGGCGCGGTCACCACCGGGCCGGTCACCGTCCCCCTGGTGCTGGCCTTGGGCATCGGCATCGCGGCAGCCGCGGGCAAAGGTGACTCCGGCTTGTCCGGCTTTGGCATCGTGACGCTGGCTTCGTTGTTTCCCGTAATAGGCGTGATGCTGCTGGCCCTGTACGTGGCGGCCAGCACCTCGCCTGGCGAAATCATCGCCGCCGCCCAGGCGGCAGCCGGTGCCGGGCAACAGGTGATGCAGTGGTACGAGGTAAGCCCCGGTCTGGAGGTGGTGTCGGGGGTGCGGGCCATCGTGCCGCTGGTGATTTTCCTGTTGCTGGTGCTGAAGCTGTTACTGCGCCACACCCTGCAGCGGCGCGCCGAAATCCTTCTGGGCATCGGCCTGACCGTGGTCGGCATGTGCATCTTCAACCTTGGCCTGACCTACGGCCTGTCCGCCCTCGGTGCCAGTGCCGGTTCGTTGATACCGGCGGCCTTTATGGCCATCGAGGGCGTGGAAAAATCGCCGCTGTATATCTATCAAGTGGGCCTGGTACTGACCCTCGCCTTTGCCTGGGTGCTGGGCTACGGGGCGACTGTCGCCGAACCGGCGCTGAATGCCCTGGGCGTGACGGCGGAAACCCTGACCAATGGTTTTATCCGCCGGCGTACCTTGATCCGCGCGGTGTCCATCGGCGTGGCCAGCGGCATTGCCATCGCCGTGGCCAAGCTGGTGTTCAGCCTGCCACTGGCCTGGCTGGTTATCCCCGCCTACCTGTTCGCCGCGCTGCTGACGGTGTTTTCCAGCGAAGAGTTCGTCAACGTCGCCTGGGACAGTGCCGGCGTGACCACCGGCCCGATCACCGTGCCGCTGGTGCTGGCCATGGGGCTGGGGCTGGGTAATGCCACCCATGCCGTCGAAGGTTTCGGCATTCTCTGCATGGCCTCGGCGGGCCCGATCATTACTGTTTTGCTGCTCGGCCAATGGGCCCGCGTGCAGCTGTGGAGGCAAGCCAAAGAGGCGCAGCAACACCCCGTTACGCCAGTCATAAACGCAGGAGAAGTGCGATGAAAACGGACGGCATTACCTACCTTACCGATGTAAGTCTGATTACCTGCATCGTCACCGCCGGGCGCGCCGATCAGGTGATCCTGGCCGCCCAGGGCATGGGCACCCCCGGTGCCATCGTGTTCCACGCCCACGGCCTGGGCCCCCGCGAGCGTCACGGCCTGCTGGGCATCGCCATAGACGCGGAAAAAGAGGTGGTCAGCCTGCTGGTGGCAGCCGATTACCAGGACGCCGTGCTCGAAGCGATTTACTACGCCGCCAAACTCGATGTACCTGGGGCCGGCATGATCTACGCAACGCCGGTGGAGAAAGTCGCCACCTATATTCCCCGTCAGATGCTGGAACAAGGAAACCTCTTGTGAGCGACGCCTTTACCGGTATTCCGGGCGCTGCGGCCAAGCGGATCACCTGCATATTGCCCGACAACGGCAGCGACCGCCGCCTGCTGCAACTGCTGCGTGAAGTGCATGGCATCACCCGCGCCGACAGCCTGCACTGTCGCCGCGTACCCGCCCTGCAAGCGGCCAAGGCAGCGCGCAACAAGGTGCCGGAAGCGAGCCTGTCGCGGGTGGTCAACGTGGTGGTGGATGAAGCACAGGCCGACGCGGTGTTCGAGTTTATCTGTGCCGAGGCCGGGCTGAACGAACCTGGCAGTGGCATGGTGTATATGGTCGCCTTGAGTTTCGCCACGCCGCTGGTGATGCCGGCGGGCGTGCCGGAGGAAGCCCGCGCCAAGGTGGCGGCACCCTGACAAAAAAAAATCTGCCAGCGTGCCTGCACGGCAACGCCGGTTTGTTTCAGCAGCTGACCAAGCGAGTAGTAACGTATGGATGCATCAAGGAATGGCTTGCTGGGCGTGGCGCTCAGCGTATTGGTAGTGGCTGGCTGCACATCGAAGATAACCGAGGAAGATCAGTACTCCGGTTATCTGGATCGCTACGACGTCTTGCAACCCACCGTCGCTTCCAGCGGCGAGCCGACCCTGCGTTGGGTAGCGCCCGACTTCAGTCCGGCAGCGTTCGACACCGTGCTGTTCGATGGCCTGGAGCTGTACCCGGCACCCCGAGCGACGGACCGGATCAATGCCAACACCTTCCAGCAATTGCAGCAGACCACCAACCAGGCGGTGGTCAAAGCCCTCTCCTCCCGCTATCGGGTGATCACCACCCTGCAACCGACGCCCGCCGGTGCGCGGGTATTGGTGCTGCAGGCGGCGATCACCGGCGTCAGTGCCTCGCCCGAGGGCATGCGCTGGTATGAGGTGCTGCCGGTTACCGCCGTGCTCGGCGGAATCAGCGCCGCCACCGGGCAGCGGGATCAAAACAGCGAACTCTATGTGGAAGCCATGCTGCTCGATCCGCACAGCCACCAACCGGTGGTGCGCGCAGTGCGCAAAGTGTTCGGCAAAAAGCTGGCAAATGACGCGGTGCAGATCAGCCCCGCCGACTTCAACCAAGCCATCAACGCCCTGAGCAGTGACCTGAGCGGCTTTATCCGCTGAGTACCAATAAAAACGCGTAACCCTCTTTTTGCCAATTTTGGCGGGAGCAGCATGAACAGGTTCGAGCAAAGGGTCGAGACGTTATTGGCCGCGGTATTGCTGTTGTCGTGCGTGACGGTTCAGGCCATTGAAATACCGCTGACGGGCTTGCAATTGAGCCCCCAGGACGAAGCGCAGGTCGAGGCCATGGTGTTGCATGTGCCGGACAACTGGATCGGCGATTTCAACGGCATGCAAAAGCACCGCGTAGTGCGCCTGTTGGTGCCGTACAGCCGCACCTTCTTTGCGGTTGACCAGGGCCATCAACAAGGGATCAGCTACGAATTCGGCAAGGCCCTGGAGGTCTGGCTGAATAAAAAGCACCCGTTCAAACGCAAGTCGCTGCAATGGCGGGTGTTGTTTATTCCCGTGGCGCGTGACGAGCTGATTCCCAAGCTGCTCGAAGGTGCCGGCGATATCGCCGCCGGCGGCCTGACCATTACCGAGGGCCGCTTGCAACGCGTGGATTTCGCCGCGCCCTTCGCCACCGATATTCGTGAAGCCGTGGTGATCGCGCCAGGCCGCCCGCCGCTGCAGAACATTGAAGCGCTGTCCGGCCGTGAAGTGATGGTGCGCGCCTCCAGCAGCTACTTCGAACACCTCAACAGCCTCAACCAGAGGCTCAAGGCCAAGGGCCTGGCACCGGTCCGGATCAACGCCGCCGACGAAAACCTGGAGCCCGAAGACCTGTTGGCCATGGTCAACGCCGGCCTGATCGAGGCCACGGTCGTCGACCGCTATATCGCCGAAGCCTGGAGCCCGCTGTACACCCAGATGCAGATTCAGGACAGCTTCTATCTGGATAACAGCGCGCAGTTTGCCTGGGCGATCCGCAAAGGCAGCCCGCGGCTGAAACAGGAGCTGGCGGCCTTTGTGAAGACCCACAAGCTGGGCACCTTGTTCGGCAACTCACTGCGCAACAAATACGTCAGCGACGGCAAGCAACTGGTCGATGCCACCTCGGACGCCGAGATGCAGAAGTTTGAGGAAATGGTCGGGCTGTTTCAAAAGCATGCCGATACCTACTCGTTCGACTACCTGATGCTTATGGCCCAGGGCTTTCAGGAATCCCAGCTGAACCAGAACGTGCGCAGCTCGGCCGGCGCAGTGGGCGTGATGCAGCTGCTACCGTCCACCGCTGCCGACCCGGGCGTGGCTATTGAAGGGGTGGACAAGAGCGCCGACAGGAACATCGAGGCCGGCAGCAAGTACATGCGCCTGCTTGCCGACACCTACCTCAACGACCCCGGACTGACCCCACGCAACAAGATGCTGATGACCTTCGCCGCCTACAACGCCGGCCCCAGCAACCTGCGCAAATTCCGCCGCCTGGCCCAGGCATCGGGGCTGGACCCCAATGTCTGGTTCGGCAACGTCGAACATGCCGCTGCCCGCCTGGTGGGGCGTGAGCCCGTCGACTATGTAGGCAACATCTACAAGTACTATGTGGCCTACAAGCTGGCGGCAGAAAAACGCAAAGGCCCGACCGACCCGGTGGTTCGACGCCCGTAACGGTTACGTTTGACCGCGCGTTCAGCCCTGGCTGAGATGGCTGAACGCGGCAGAGGTGGTGCCAAACAGCTGACCACTGAGCTGCTGCTGAATCAACGCGCTGTGCTGCAGTCGGTCCATCACCGGCCCTTTGATTTCCGCCAGATGCAGCTTCACCCCGCGCTCCAGCAGATTGCGATTCAGCTCGCTGAGCGCCAGCAGCCCGGAGTAGTCCACCAGGTTGACCGCCGACATCACCAGCACCACATGCTCAGCCGCCGGTGGCAGCAGTTGCTCCACCCGTTGCACCACCACCCCGGCATTGCCGAAGAACAGACCGGCATCCACCCGCAGCAACAGCGCGTTGTCCAGCGTCTGCACCTGATAACGCTGGACGTTGCGAAAGCTCTGGCCGTCCGGCATGCGCCCGAGCACCGCGATATGCGGCCGACTGGCACGGGCCAGCAGGCTGCCAACCGACACCAGCACACCGATCAACACACCCGCCTCGATACCCAGCGTCAGCACCCCAGCGGCGGTCGCCAGCCAGGCGATACCGTCGCGCCGGTCATAACGCCAGGCAGCGCGCAGGCTGCCGAGGTCGAACATGCCCAGCACCGCCACAATGATGGTGGCCGCCAGCGCCGGCAACGGCAGCCAGGCCAGCCACGCGGGGGCACTCCACAACGCGACCATAAGCAGTGCGGCGCTGATTACACTGGCCAACTGACTATTGGCCCCGGCCGCCATATTCGCCGCGGAGCGCGACAACCCGCCGCTCACCGGAAAGCCGGAAAACAACGCGCTCGCCAGGTTGGCGGCACCCTGGCCGAACAGCTCATGGTTACTGTCGAAACGCCCGCGGTGCTGCTCGGCCGCCATCTGCGCCACCGACTGGCTGGAGAGAAACACCATAAAGGCGATCAGCAGCGCCGGGGTCGCCAGTTCACGCCAATGCCCAGCGCCAACCGGCCATTGCAGCGCTGGCATGCCAGCCGGCAGCGCGCCCAGAACCTGCACCCCTGCCTGCTGCCACTCCAGCGCGCTGACCAGAAATCCAGCCAACACCAAACTGATCACCGGTGCCAGGCGACTGAGGGTAACGGCGGTCTTGGCGCTGAGGCCCAGACGTTGCAACACAGGCGGCAGGCCATAACGCGCCAGCAACAGCAGACCGAGGGTGCTCAGCCCGAGCAGGCATGAGGCGCGATTGGGCGCAACCAGCGGCCCCCCAAGCAGAGCTGGCAACTGCGCCTGGATGATCAACAGCGTGGTCGCACAGGTAAAACCCGCCAACACCGGACGACTGAGCAGATTGCTGAGAAAGCCCAAACGCAACGCGGCACACAGACACAACAGCACCCCGACCAACAAGGCCAGTTGCGCCGCCAACAGCACATACTCCGCCGACCCCGGCGCCGCCAGCCCCGCCAACGCCGTAGCGGTCATCAACGAGGTGATCGCCATCGGTCCCACCGACTGAATGGCACTGCGCCCCACCAGCGCATACGCCAGCGCCGGCACAATGCTCGCGTACAGCCCCACCACCGCCGGCAGCCCGGCCATCAAGGCGTAGGCCATGCCCTGCGGCAACATCATCAAGGCCACCAGCAGCCCGCCACTGATGTCCCCCACGAGCATGTCGCGACGATAGTTCTTAAGCCATTGCAGCACGCGACCTCCTCAGCAAAACAATCTGGCAACCGCACGCTGCGCTGGGTTGAGCATGGTGGGTTGGGGGGAGCATGTTCCGGGGAAATCGTGGGGTGAGCAAGGCCGACAACCAAAGGAGTTTTCCCATGCTCAATCAAAGCCTCGCCCGCCTTACCGAGTTGCACAGGCAACTGACCCCTCTGCTGAGTGCCGATAGCCCAGCGCTCGCCGCTCACCTCCACGAACTGGCCAGGATTACCGAAGACCTGCAGCATTTGAAGGCTGTCGGTTCGCAGCTGAACCATTTGAGCGGTGCCTTTGAACTGTTAGTGGAACTGCCGGGCACAGCGCACAACCGGCAGTTGGATGGCGGACGGTTGCAGTGCTTGATGGAACCGTTGTTGCGCAAGCTGCTCGATGCGCAGCAGCTTTTGGATAAAGTGGCGTAAAACGCCGGGCATAAAAAAGGCACCTACCGAGGCACCTTTTGGCCTAGCCCATAAGCCGGGCTTTTTCCTTTTCGGCGACCAGATGGGTGATCGCCACATTGCCGCCATCACTGAAAATCTCCTCGATCTGCGCCAACAACTCGGGATGACGGTCCAGCAGCGTCATCAGCACAACCAACGGCTGCGGCGGCTCCACTTCCGCGCGTTCATAGCGGGAAAACGCGTTATGACCGCCGCCAGCAATCGCCATCATCTGCCGCTGCGTGCGGTGCAACTTCTTGCGGATTCGCTTCATTTCCTCGGCCACGGCTTGCTTGGCATCTTCAAGAAGCTGATCGCCCGCCTTCGCGTACCGATGGGCGCTTTCCGCGTCGAATTCAACTTCACCGCACGCGGCGCACTCCCAACCAGAAAGCCCGGGCACATCGCGGCTCAGTAACTGGTAGGTGACGGCGAAGGTACGATTTTCGAAGTGGGTCATGCCTTGGGCTGCGCCGCAGCTAACACAAACGTGCTTGTTCATTGCGTCCTCCTCTTGAAGGAAATTACGGGTGGCCCTTGCAGCCGGTAGGTCACCTTCACATACAGCACGACGCCATCAGGCAGCGTGGGAAAGTACACGTCGTGCCAGATGGTGTGGTCTGCGTGCGTCGTCATCGATTTATAAAAGTCACTACGGCGGAGCGCGCCAATCACATCCAGCATCGCGGCACTGCTCAGCCCCATGGCTCGGCCACCGTCCAATGCTGTTTTAGTGAAGGCTGCAACACCCAGCCTGGAAACGTCGGCCTGAATCGTTACGAGGCTGTAATGCGGTTTGCTTTTTTCCATAGCGATTTACTTCTCCTTAAAATTACCCTCAGGGGGTAATTTTATCAACCGTATTCCTTGTAGGACTTGGCAAGTCGCCGGAACAAACCTGCTCAGCAGGCAGGCCGGTCTGTTTGCGGTCGAGCGCAGAGCGTTTCCTGATAAACTTCCCGCCCACCACGCCCCTGCCAGATCTGCGCGATGGCGTTAACTTCGCCGCCAGCGCTGCCAACCATTTTTCGAGTGTCTACTTGTATCGAAAAAATGACTGCAAACGGGCCAATCAGCCAAAACCAGACCCTTCTACATGCCTCTCGAAATCGCTCTTACACCAGCCAGTACCAGCCCTGAACCCTCCCGCCGCTTCAGCGTGGCGCCGATGATGGATTGGACTGACCACCACTGCCGGTTCTTCCTGCGCCTGCTCTCGAAAAACGCCCTGCTCTATACCGAAATGGTCACCACCGGCGCGTTGCTACGTGGCGATAACCCGCAACGGTTCCTTCAGCATGATGTCGCCGAATACCCGTTGGCGTTGCAGTTGGGCGGCAGCGTGCCGGCTGAGTTGGCGGCGTGTGCGCGGATGGCGCAGGAAGCGGGTTATCAGGAGGTGAATCTGAATGTGGGCTGCCCCAGTGACCGAGTGCAGAACAATATGATCGGCGCTTGCCTGATGGGCCACCCGGCCCTGGTGGCCGATTGCGTGAAGGCGATGCGCGATGCGGTGTCGATTCCGGTGACGGTGAAGCACCGGATCGGCATCGATGGCCGCGACAGTTACGCCGAGCTGGCGGATTTTGTTGGGCAGGTGAAGGAAGCCGGTTGCCGCAGTTTTACCGTGCATGCGCGTATTGCGATTCTGGCGGGGTTGTCGCCGAAGGAGAACCGCGAGATTCCGCCGCTGCGTTATGACGTAGCCGCGCAATTGAAGGCGGATTTTCCAGAGTTGGAGATTGTGCTGAATGGCGGCATCAAGACGCTGGAGGAGTGCCAGGCGCACTTGCAGACGTTTGATGGGGTGATGCTGGGGCGCGAGGCGTATCACAACCCGTATCTGCTGGCGCAGGTGGATCAGCAGTTGTTTGGCAGTGAGGCCCCGGTGATCACCCGCCTTGAGGCGTTGCAGGCGTTGCGGCCTTATATCGCCAAGCACGTGGCCAGTGGCGGTGTGATGCACCACGTGACGCGGCATGTGTTGGGGTTGGGGACGGGGTTTTCCGGGGCGCGGAAGTTTCGCCAGATGTTGTCGGTGGACATTCACAAGGCGGCGGACCCGCTGGCGTTGCTCGACCAGGCGGGTGAGTTGTTGCGGGGGAAATAGCCTTCTCGGTTTGACATCGGCGGCGGATACCCGCGAACGGGTATTCGCCCTACCAAGGGTCAGTCGTTTACTTCGATCACTACACGTCCCTGTTTCGGGCATTTTTCCATGTAGCGGTGGGCTTCGACGAAGTCGTTGAAGGCGAATACCTTCTCTACTCGCGGTTGCAGCACCCGGTCGCGGGCCAGTTGGTTGAGCGCGGTCAGGGCATTGGCCACGGCTTCCTGGTCTGGCGGAATGTCCAGTTCGGGCTTGCCGGTAAAGTTACCGATGCAGTGCACGAAGAACTGGATGTTCTTTTGGAACGCGGCGCAGGCCGGGAATGGGGTCTGGTTGCCGCCTTGCAGGCCGTACAACACCAGGCGACCACGCGGGGCAATCACGTCACCCAGCAAGCACATCTGCGGACCACCCAGGCCATCGAGCACCACATCCACACCGCGGTTGTCGGTGTATTTGTTGATGGCGGCGACCAGGTCCTGCTCTTCAGTGACGATCACTTTGTCGGCACCCAGGGCCAGCAACGACTCGCGGTCTTCCGGGTCCTTGGTGGCGGCGATGATGCGCAGGTCCAGAGCTTTACCCAGTTGCACGAACGCCGGGCCGGAACAATGCGCAGCGTCGGTAATCAGCACGGTCTGGCCGGCTTTGGCCTTGGCCAGTTCCACGTAGGCAAAATAGGCGATCAGCAGCGGGGTGTAGAAGCCGCTGGCTTCGACCGGGCTGAGCACGTCGTCGGGGTAACGGGTCAACGAGGCGCGTGGCAGTACCAGTTCGTCGCCGTAGCCGGGGTATTGGTTGGCGCTGTGGCCGGGGAAGCTGGCGACTTTGTCGCCGACTTGCAGATCGTCCACGCCAGCGCCGACGGCGATAACCACGCCGGCCACTTCCTGACCGATACCGGCCGGCAAACGGGCCGGGCTGGGGGCCAGGTTCTGGCGCCAGAGCACGTCGTGCCAGCTTACGCTGATGGCTTCAACCCGCAGCAATACCTCTCCAGCCGCCGGTTGTGCGGTGGGTTGTTCTTCCAGCTTCAAGACCTCAGCTGGGCCGAACTGATGGAATCGGATTACACGGGACATCGCTCACCTCGCATGTGGACTCCCAATGGCCACGGACTTTATCGGGGCTTTACCAGCAAAACCACCCGCATCTATCAATAGTCGACATAAATGCCAATGATGGCACCGCTTGACGCCAGCCTCGCCGCCCGTCAGCCTTTCGCTCCAGGGAACAGCTCCAGAGCACTTCTGGTACAGGGTAGCGCTGAATGAATCGTAACGACCTCCGCCGCGTCGATCTCAATTTGCTGATCGTGTTCGAGACACTGATGCACGAACGCAGCGTGACCCGTGCGGCGGAAAAGCTGTTTCTCGGCCAGCCCGCCATCAGTGCGGCGCTGTCGCGGCTGCGCAGTTTATTCGACGATCCGCTGTTTGTGCGAACCGGTCGTAGCATGGAGCCTACGGCGCGGGCCTCGGAGATCTTCGGTTTGCTCTCACCAGCACTGGATTCGATCTCCACCGCGGTCAGCCGCGCTTCGGAATTCGACCCGGCGACCAGCAATGCGGTCTTTCGTATAGGCCTCTCGGACGACGTTGAGTTCGGACTTCTTCCCGCCCTGCTCCGCCGCGTTCGTGCTGAAGCACCGGGCGTGGTGATCGTGGTGCGCCGCGCCAACTACCTGTTGATGCCCAATCTGCTGGCTTCCGGCGAGATCTCGGTTGGCGTGAGTTATACCGACGAGCTCCCCGCCAACGCCAAGCGCAAGACGCTGCGCAAAAGCAAACCACAGTTGCTGCGGGCCGATTCGGCACCGGGCAAGCTGACCCTCGATGAATACTGCGCGCGGCCCCACGCGCTGGTGTCCTTTGCTGGCGACCTCAATGGCTTTATCGATGAGGAGCTGGAAAAGGTCGGCCGTAAACGCAAAGTGGTGCTGGCGGTGCCGCAGTTCAATGGGCTGGGGACGCTGCTGTCGGGCACGGATTTGCTCACCATCGTGCCGGACTATACGGCGGCGGCGCTGACTGCCACTGGCGGCGTGCGGGCCGAAGACGTGCCGGAAGGCATACCCGAGCGCACCTTCGAGCTGTCCATGGCCTGGCGGGGCGCGCAGGACAATGACCCGGCCGAGCGCTGGTTGCGCTCGCGGATCACCATGTTTGTGTCTGATCCGGATAGCTTGCTCTGATAGGGTCTTGTAGGAGCGGCTTCAGCCGCGATGCCCTTGATCTTGCCGTTTGCAGGGATCGCGGCTGAAGCCGCTCCTACGAGATCAACAGCATGGCTCGTACTATTACCGTCAGATGAACCATTCATCATTAATATTGATATCCAAGTTCGGCTTGTTCGATTCGTCTGACGTCTCATTGCGCCATCACACTCCGCCCATCCTAAAAAACCTATGGCGGAGTCCTACCGATGCACCAGTCCCTTCTAGCCTTACGTTACCCCTTGGCCGCCCTCGCCCTGGTGGTTATCAGCGCGTGCGGTAAAGCCCCGGAAGCCACGGCCCAGCTGCCTGTCGCCAAGGTCAGCGTTGCCGAGGTACTGCAACAGCCGATCAATGAGTGGGATGAATTCACCGGTCGCCTGGAAGCGCCGGAAGCCGTGGATATCCGCCCGCGTGTTTCCGGCTATATCGACAAGGTGGTCTTCACCGAAGGCTCGCTGGTGAAGAAAGGCGACCTGCTGTTCCAGATCGACCCGCGCCCCTTCGAAGCCGAAGTGCGCAGCCTGGAAGCCCAGCTGCAGCAAGTCCGCGCCAATCTCAGCCGAACTGAAAACGAAGCCCAGCGTGGTGAGCGTCTGCGTGCCAGCAACGCCATCTCGGCGGAGTTGGCCGATGCCCGTGCCAGCGCCGCGCAAGAAGCTCGCGCCGGCGTGGCGAATATCCAGGCGCAGCTGGAAAACGCCCGCCTCAACCTGAGCTTTACCCGCATCACCGCGCCGATTGATGGCCGTGTCAGCCGTGCGGAAATCACCGCCGGCAACCTGGTGAACGCCGGGCAAACCCTGCTGACCAGCGTGGTCTCCACCGACCGCGTGTACGCCTACTTCGATGTCGATGAGCGCGTTCTGCTCAAGTACAACGAGCTCGCCCGCCATGGTCAGCGCAGCCAGAACAGCCCGGTGTATCTGGGCCTCACCGGCGAAGACGGCCACCCGCACCTGGGCCAGATGAACTTTGTCGATAACCAGGTAAACCCGAAGACCGGCACCATCCGTGGTCGCGCGGTATTCGACAACAGCGACGGGCGCTTCACCCCTGGCCTGTATGCCCGCCTGAAGCTGGTCGGCAGCGCCACGTACAACGCCACCCTGATCAACGACGAAGCCGTGGGCACGGACCTGGGCAAGAAGTTTGTCCTGGTGGTGGATGCCGAGCACAAGGCCGCCTACCGCGCCGTCGAGCTGGGGCCGAAGCTGGAAGGCTTGCGCATCGTGCGCAACGGTCTGGCCAAGGGTGACCAGATCGTGGTGAAAGGCCTGCAACGTACTCGCCCGGGCTCGCCGGTTGAACCGCAAGTGGTACCGATGGCCAGCGACGCCACCATCGCCGCCCTGGCGCAACAACGCCAGGCGCTGGAAGACAACAACGCGGCGCAAGCCAAGAACGACAAAGTCGTGCAGCAGAAGCTCGCCAGCGCTGCTCCGGCGCGCGGCTAAGCCCTTGGCTCAAGGATTATTGCGATGAATTTTTCCCAGTTCTTCATTCAACGGCCGATCTTCGCCGCAGTGTTATCGCTGCTGATCCTGATCGCCGGTGCCATCTCGCTGTTCCAGCTGCCGATCAGCGAATACCCGGAAGTGGTGCCGCCTACCGTGGTGGTACGCGCCAACTTCCCCGGTGCCAACCCGAAAGTCATCGGTGAAACCGTCGCCGCTCCGCTGGAGCAGGCGATTACTGGCGTCGAGAACATGCTGTATATGTCCTCGCAGTCGACCGCCGACGGCAAGATCACCCTGACCATCACCTTCGCCCTGGGTACCGACCTGGACAATGCCCAGGTGCAGGTGCAGAACCGGGTAACCCGGACCCAGCCCAAGCTGCCGGAAGAAGTCACGCGCATTGGTATTACGGTCGACAAGGCATCGCCGGACCTGACCATGGTGGTGCACTTGACCTCGCCGGATAAGCGCTACGACATGCTCTACCTGTCCAACTACGCCTTGCTCAATATCAAGGACGAGTTGGCCCGCTTGGGCGGCGTCGGTGATGTGCAGCTGTTCGGCATGGGCGACTACTCCCTGCGGGTGTGGCTGGACCCGAACAAAACCGCTTCGCGCAACCTGACCGCTACCGATGTGGTAACCGCCATTCGCGAGCAGAACCGTCAGGTAGCGGCCGGCCAACTGGGTGCGCCACCCTCGCCTAGCAGCACCAGTTTCCAGCTCTCGGTTAACACCCAGGGCCGTCTGGTGAGTGAGGAAGAGTTCGAGAACATCATTATTCGCTCCGGCGAAAACGGTGAAATCACCCGTCTGAAAGACATCGCGCGGGTTGAGCTGGGTTCCAGCCAGTACGCCTTGCGTTCGCTGCTGAACAACGATCCGGCAGTGGCCATTCCGATCTTTCAGCGCCCTGGCTCCAACGCCATCGAAATCTCCAACGAAGTGCGTTCGAAGATGGAAGAGCTGAAGCAAGGCTTCCCGGAAGGCATGGACTACAGCATCGTTTATGACCCGACCATCTTCGTGCGCGGCTCCATCGAGGCGGTGGTACACACCCTGTTCGAAGCCCTGATTCTGGTGGTGCTGGTAGTAATCCTGTTCCTGCAGACCTGGCGCGCCTCGATCATTCCGTTGGTGGCGGTGCCGGTTTCGCTGATCGGTACCTTTGCCGTGATGCATCTGTTTGGCTTCTCGCTTAACGCGCTTTCGCTATTCGGCCTGGTATTGGCCATCGGTATCGTGGTGGACGACGCCATCGTGGTGGTGGAGAACGTTGAGCGAAATATCGGTCTGGGCCTGGCACCTGTCGAGGCTACAAAGCGCGCCATGCGTGAAGTGACCGGGCCGATCATCGCTACAGCGTTGGTGCTCTGTGCGGTGTTTATTCCGGCGGCCTTTATTTCCGGCCTTACCGGGCAGTTCTACAAACAGTTCGCCCTGACCATCGCCATTTCCACCGTGATTTCGGCCTTTAACTCGCTGACCCTGTCGCCAGCCTTGGCCGCGGTGTTGCTGAAGGATCACCATGCGCCGAAAGACCGCTTTACCAAGGTGCTGGATAAGCTGTTGGGCGGCTGGTTGTTCGGGCCTTTCAACCGCTTCTTCGAGAAGGCCAGCGGTGGCTATGTCGGCACCGTGGCGCGGGTAATCCGTAGCAGCGGTATCGCGCTGGTGGTGTATGGCGGCCTGATGGCGTTGACCTACGCCGGCTTCGCCAGCACGCCAACCGGCTTCGTACCGGCGCAGGACAAGCAGTATCTGGTGGCCTTCGCGCAATTGCCGGATGCCGCGAGCCTGGACCGCACTGAGGCGGTGATCAAACAGATGTCGGAACTGGCGATGAAACAGCCAGGCGTGGCCAATGCCATCGCCTTCCCCGGGCTGTCGATCAACGGTTTCACCAACAGCCCGAACAGCGGCATCGTGTTCGTCGCCCTGAAGGACTTCGACCAGCGCAAAGACCCAAGCCAATCGGCCGGGGCCATTGCCGGAGCCTTGAACGCCCAGTACGCCGGGATTCAGGAAGCCTATATGGCGATTTTCCCGCCACCACCGGTACAGGGTCTGGGCACCATCGGCGGCTTCCGTCTGCAGATCGAAGACCGTGGCGGCCTGGGTTACGAAGAGCTGTACAACGAAACCATGAACATCATCGCCAAGAGCCAGAAGGTGCCGGAGCTGGCTGGGTTGTTTACCAGCTACCAGGTGAACGTGCCTCAGGTGGACGCGGCAATTGACCGGGAAAAAGCCAAGACCCATGGCGTGGCCATCAGCGACATCTTCGACACCCTGCAGGTATATCTGGGCTCGCTGTATGCCAACGACTTCAACCGTTTCGGCCGTACCTATCAGGTGAATGTGCAAGCCGAGCAGCAGTTCCGTATGGAAGCCGAGCAGATCGGTCAGCTGAAAGTGCGCAACAACCTGGGCGAGATGATCCCCCTGGCGACCTTCCTCAAGGTCAGCGACACCTCCGGGCCGGATCGGGTGATGCACTACAACGGCTTTATCACGGCGGAAATCAACGGTGGCGCAGCGCCTGGCTACAGCTCCGGGCAAGCGGAAAAAGCCATGGAGAAACTGCTCAAAGACGAACTGCCCAACGGCATGACCTACGAGTGGACGGACCTGACCTATCAGCAAATCCTCTCCGGCAATACCGCGCTGTTCGTGTTCCCGCTCTGCGTACTGCTGGCCTTCCTGGTATTGGCCGCGCAGTACGAAAGCTGGAGCCTGCCGCTGGCGGTGATCCTGATCGTACCGATGACCCTGCTGTCGGCGATTACCGGGGTGATCATGTCCGGTGGCGACAACAACATCTTTACCCAGATCGGTTTGATCGTACTGGTGGGCCTGGCCTGTAAGAACGCGATTCTGATCGTCGAGTTTGCCAAGGATAAACAGCTGGAAGGCATGACCCCGCTGGCTGCGGTACTGGAAGCCTGCCGTCTGCGTCTGCGGCCGATCCTGATGACCTCGTTCGCCTTTGTGATGGGTGTGGTGCCCCTGGTGTTCTCCAGCGGCGCCGGTGCGGAAATGCGTCATGCCATGGGTGTGGCGGTGTTCTCCGGGATGCTCGGGGTGACCTTCTTCGGCCTGCTGTTGACCCCGGTGTTCTATGTGTTGATCCGCAACTTCGTGGAACGCCGCGAAGCCCGCAAAGCACCCAAAGCGCCTGCACTGGAGGCACACGCATGAGCTTGAAAGCCTTCACCCCCGCCCTCCTTGCACTGGCGCTTAGCGCCTGTGCCGTGGGCCCGGACTATAAAGCGCCGGAAACCGAGCCAGCCAAGCTGGCCGCCGCCCAGGGCAACTACGACCGCAGCAAATTCGAAGTGACCTGGTGGCAACAGTTTGATGACCCGACCCTGAACCAACTGGTCAGCCAGTCGTTGCTGGAAAACCGCGAGTTGCGTGTGGCCTTCGCCCGCCTGAAAGCAGCTCGCGCCATTCGGGATGACGTTGCCAACGACCGCTTCCCGGTGGTCAGCAGCCGCGCCAGCAGTGAAAACGGCAAGGCCCAGCAACCCGGCATCACCGACGACCGCGTCCGCAATGAGCGCTATGACCTGGGCCTGGATATGGCCTGGGAGGTCGACTTGTTCGGCCGCATCCAGCGCCAACTGGAAGCCAGCGACGCCGAGCAGGATGTCGCCGAAGCCGAGCTGTATCAGCTGCAAGTCAGCCTGATTGCCGAGCTGGTGGATGCTTATGGCGAGCTGCGCGGTGCGCAACTGCGCGAGAACATTGCGCGCAGCAACCTGAAAAACCAGCAGGAGTCGCGTGACCTTACCGACACCATGCGTGAAGCGGGCGTTGGCAGCGAGCTGGACGTGCTACGTGCCGATGCGCGCTTGGCGGCCACCGAGGCCACCCTGCCGCAGCTGCAAGCCCAGGAAGCCCGTTCGCGTAACCGTATCGCCACCTTGCTTGGGCAGCGGCCGGAGCAGTTGACCGTGGACTTGAGCCCACGGCCGATTCCGGCGATTGCCAAGGCGCTGCCTATTGGTGATCCGGCTGAATTGTTGCGTCGCCGTCCCGATGTGCGCATTGCCGAGCGGCAACTGGCAGCGGCGACTGCCGATGTTGGCGTGGCCACGGCGGACCTGTTCCCGCGGGTGAACGTTGCCGGTTTCCTCGGTTTTACCTCGGCACGCGGTTCGCAGTTGGGTTCCTCGGCCGCTCGCGCCTGGGGCGTAGCGCCAACGATCAGCTGGGCGGCGTTTGACCTGGGCAGCGTACGGGCCCGTTTGCGCGGCGCCGAAGCCGATGCCGATGGCGCCCTGGCCAACTACGAGCAGCAAGTGCTGGTGGCCCTGGAAGAGTCGGAAAACGCATTCAGCGATTACGGCAAACGCCAGGAGCGCCTGGTCTCGTTGCTGCGTCAGAGCGAAGCCAGCCGCGCGGCGGCCGAACAGGCATCGATTCGCTACCGCGAAGGCACCTCGGACTTCCTCGTGCTGCTCGACGCTGAACGTGAGCGTCTGGCCGCCGAAGACGCCCAGGCGCTGGCAGAAGTCGAGGTCTATCACGGCATCGTGGCGATCTATAAAGCCCTGGGCGGCGGTTGGCAGGCACCCGCTGCAGTCGCTACCCGCTAAACCCCGCATCACCCCCGCAGCCCCGTTATGGGCGTCTGGTTTGCCAGGCGTCTATACCGGGGCTGTTGGTTTTTTGTCGGCAAACTGGCGCGCAGGGGCGGTAACGTCAAAAACACCGCTGAATGTCACGTTCCAGCCGTTGAGCGGGGCTGGCGGCTCGGGTAAGGTCTAGGCACTCGTTGCATTCGTTACCACAAGGCCGCGCCATGACCTCCAAGCTTGAACAACTCAGCCAGTTCACCACCGTGGTTGCTGACACGGGCGATATCGATGCCATCGCCCGCCTGAAACCTGTCGACGCCACCACCAACCCTTCCCTGCTACTCAAAGCCGCAGCCATGCCTGGCTACGCCGAGCTGCTCAATCAGGCCGTGGCCGATTGCAATGGCGACCTGGGCCTGGCCAGCGACCGTTTTGGCGTGGCGGTGGGCCAGGGCATTCTCAAGGTGATTCCGGGGCGTATTTCCACCGAAGTGGATGCTCGACTGTCCTTTGATACCGACGCCACATTGGCGCGCGCTTATCGCCTGGTGGAGCTGTACGAAAAGTCCGGCGTGGGTCGCGAGCGCATCCTGATCAAAATCGCCTCGACCTGGGAAGGCATTCGCGCCGCTGAACGACTGGAGCGTGCCGGTATCCAGACCAACCTGACCCTGCTGTTCTCCTTTGCCCAGGCGGCCGCCTGCGCCGATGCCGGGATCTTCCTCATCTCGCCATTCGTGGGTCGTATCTATGACTGGTACAAAAAGGCCGAAGGCCGCGATTTCGTTGGGGCCGAAGACCCGGGCGTAAAATCGGTGACGCGCATCTACAACTACTACAAGGCCAATGGCTACGACACCGTAGTGATGGGCGCGAGCTTCCGCAACCTCAGCCAGATCGAGCAACTGGCCGGCTGTGATCGCCTGACCATCAGCCCGGAACTGCTGCAACAGTTGGCGGATGACAACGGTTCGCTGGAACGCGTCTTGCGCGCCGGCAACCCCGGCGAAACCAAGCAAGTGCCGAGCGAAAGCAGCTTCCGCTGGGCCATGAACGAAGACGCAATGGCCACCGAGAAGCTGGCCGAAGGCATTCGCCAGTTCGCCCGTGACCAGGAAAAACTCGAAGCACTGCTCGCCGCCAAACGCTGAGCAAACAAAAACGCGCGAGGGCCATCGGCTCTCGCGCGTTTTTTTATGCTGCGGAATAGGGTTTTAACCGCGTTCCAGCGCACTCACCAGGTCGTGAAACTCTTCCCGATTGGATTCGTTCAGGCCCATCAGAATGCGGTGCGCTTCCAGCACCTTGGCTTTCACCACTTCTTCCGACTGGTCCTGTGACGGCAGATCCGCCAGGCTGCCTGGGCAAGCCAACGGCTGGTCAACGATATTGAACACCTGATCAAAGCCCATGGATTGCAGCAGACGGGTGATGTCCGCATGGGTGGTGACCACTGTGGGCAACAGGCCGATCTTCTGCCGCGACAGAATCGACAGCTTGGCCAGCAGGCCGAGGGTAGTGCTGTCGATGCTGCGGGTTTCCGTCAGGTCAATGACGATGGACGAGAAGTTCAGCGCGGTGAAAATCTTCTCGATGGTGGTGTCCAACGCCGAACAAAGCGTCAGGCGCACTTCACCCACAAACTTGAGAACGAATGTTCCGTCCTGCTCAGCAAACTGAATTCTACCGGTACTCATGCAACGGTGCCCTTCATACGGCTCATATGGCGCGCGGTCATACAGATCATGCAAGGTTCCTGCTTAACACCAGCAAGGCGATATCATCTGGCATCTCCGAGAGATTGGCCAGTCCAAGCACCTGGCGCAAGCCATCCAGGCTGCCACCCGCCGTGCACACCAACTGTGGTAGCAACGCTTCCTTTTCTTTGAGTGTGTCGCTCGGCAAAAGGTCCAAAATGCCGTCGGAAAGCAAAGTCAGGCTGAAGGATTCGGGCAAATCGATCACGTGATCGTTGTAAGTCGCCTCATCAAACAAGCCCACTGGCAGGCCACGGCCTTCCAGGTAATGCGCCTTGCCTTCGCTGTACATGATCGGCAGCGGCAAATGCCCACCGATGCTGTACGTAAGCTTGCCACTCTGCTCGTCAATCACGCCGCCCAACATGGTGACGTGCTTGCCGAGTTTGCAATTGATCAGGCCGCGATTGATGTGCCCGAGCACATCGGACGGCTTGAATTCGGGGAGCTGACCGCCACGGCGCGACTCATACAGCAGCCGGGTGGTCATGAATTTCAGCAATACCGTGATAAACGCCGAGGATGCGCCGTGGCCGGAAACGTCGGCCAGGTAGAAGGCGATGCGGTGGTCGTCCAGACGGAAGTAATCAACGAAGTCGCCCGACAGGTACAGCGACGGGATGATCTGGTGGGCGAACTGCAGGCCGTCAACGCTCCAGGGCGTCACCGGTAGCATGTTCATCTGCACCTGGCGACCGGCGTTCTGGTCTTCCTGCAGCAGATTCAGGCTGGCCTGTAGCTCGCGGTTGGCGACTTCCAGTTTTTCCCGATAACGCTGGTTTTCCAGGCGCAGATTGGCACGATCCAGGGCGCGATGCACCGAGTGCTCGAGCACGGCAAGGTCTTCAAGGGGTTTGATCAGGTAGTCGGCGGCGCCCAGGCGCAAGGCCTCGACCGCATCGCTCATCACGCCTGCTCCGGACACGACGATAACCGGCGTATCCACCTCAAGCGCGTTGATCCGGCGGATCAGTTCTAAGCCATCGACTTGCGGCATGCGCAGGTCGCAGATCACCAAGTCAGGTTTTTCCTGCTCGAATATCTGCAGACCCTGCAAGCCGTTGCTAGCTTGCAGAACGCTGAAGCCACTGTCTTCCAAGTAGGCAGCCAAGCTGGCGCGCACTACTTCGTCGTCATCAATAATCAGCAGCGAGGCACTGGAATTGTGCATGGGGTACCAGGCAAACGGCGCCAGGGGTGGTTGGCGTGTACGTCAGGCCGATCAGCCGGGACGCGTGTACTAGGGAGATCATGTCAAGGCGCAGACGGTACTCCCATCCGTGCGGCGATTCAAGCTTGCGCCGATCATCGTCTGATGCCTTTACAGCTGAAAGAGGCCAAGGTTATAAGGGCCACCGGAGAGTCCATAAAAACCAGAGGAGCGGGTCAATGAGCCAAAGTGATCATGCCTACACCGAAAAACGCGACTACATCCGTATGCGCCTGGAAGCACCCGTTACCCTTCAATACGCCGGCCGCGACATTGCGGCCCTCTGCCTCGATCTGTCCAGCACCGGCATGCAGCTGGAAGCTGAGAGCGATGTAAAGGTGGGCGACAAGGTTCGCGTCCACATCGCATCCGAACACAACGAACTACGCGGTCTCGACGCCGAAGCCGAAGTTATCCGTGCCAGCGCACTGGATGGCGGCAAACAATCCCTGGGGTTGGCGATTCTGTCGATGAAGTAATTCCGCAGCGAATAAAAAAGGCGACCTTGAAGGTCGCCTTTTTTATAGATCAAAACATCGCCTCGTAGGAGCGGTTTCAGCCGCGATGCTCTTTTCTAAGCCATCGCGGCTAAAGCCGCTCCTACAAGAGCAGCGCGTTAAAAATCATCTTCGACTTGGCCGTCTTTGACTTTGAATTCGCGCATCTGCAGGTAGGCGTTGCGGATAAAGCTGTACTTGTCGCCGCTAATGAATTTCTCGGCCGACAACAGGCTGGCACGGGTGTCGATCAGGTCCAGGCCTCGGGCAACGTTGCGCGCCGGTACGTCATCGATATACGGGTAGGGTTCCAGAAAGCTGTCCGGGATCTTGCCGGAGGCGTCACGCACGGTGCTTGGGCCCAGTAACGGCAGAACCAGGTACGGGCCACTGTTCAAGCCCCAGGCACCGAGGGTCTGGCCGAAGTCTTCATCACTGCGCTGCAGGCCCATCCGGGTGCCCACATCGAAGAAACCAAGCAGGCCGAAGGTGGTGTTGAACAGTACGCGGCTGGTATCGACGCCAGCGGCTTCGACCTTACCCTGCAGCAGGTTGTTGGCCAGGTTGCCGACGTCACCGACGTTATTGAAGATGTTGTGGATGCCGTCTTCGAGGAACTGCGGAGTCACCGCCTGGTAGCCCTGGGCCAGAGGTTTGAGGGCGTAGGTGTCGAGGGTGTCGTTGAAGGTGAAGATCGGGCGATTGAAGCCTTCCCAGGGGTCACTTTCCGCTGCCAGGGTTAGCTGGGACAGCAACGCCAAACCGGCGCAAAGGCAAAGTTGGCCAAACCGCGTGGCCCAATTGCTGGCAAACACATCCATTGCAAGGCTCCAAACACAAATAAGGGATCGCGACAAGCGCGCTTTGCCAGCATAGGCGCTGGCGCAAAAGGCGCACAGTATAAGGGCTGCATTCGGGGTTGGGCAGCTGATACAACCGAGAAAAAACTGCGCTGGCGCGAGGATTTCTCGGTAATTGTCATAAAGTATTCATCGTCGCGTCATCGGCAGTGACTAGTTTGCCTAGAACCCCCGATCCGGATGCGCGTCATGCCAGCACTCGCTTCATCTTCCGCCGACTTCACCGCTGTTCTCTTTGGCCTATCCGGTTGTTTGGTCGATTTTGGTGCCCGCACCCTACCCGTCACGTTGCAACGTCTTTATCCGCAGGCGGCCAATCAGGTTTGTCCGCAACTGTCGCCCCATGCCGCGCTGAGCGTAGCCCTGGGCCGCGAACCCCACAGCAGCGACCTCTCGACCTTGCAACAAGCCCTGCAGGACTGCGCCAATGAGCATGCCCAGGCCACCCCCGGTGCCCTGCATGTGCTGCAAACCTTGCAGCAACAAGGAGTGCCCTGCGCCTGGCTGGATGAATTGCCGGCCAATGCCAGCACGCAACTGGCCAGCGCCCTGCCCGCCTGGCTGCGCGGCACCGACAACAGCGCCGCCCGCCCCTGGCCGGCACCGGATGCCTGCTGGCAGTCGCTGTCGGCGCTGGAGGTGGACAACCTCGAAGGCTGCGTGCTGATCAGCGGCGAACCGCGTCTGTTGCAGGCGGGTTTGAACGCTGGGTTGTGGACGGTCGGTCTGGCTGCCTGCGGGCCGTTATGCGGCCAGGCACCGGCCGACTGGCAGGCCTTGCCCGCCGCCGAACGCGACCATCTGCGCGCCCAGGCCACACTAAGCCTGTATCGCCTGGGGGTGCACTCGGTAGTCGATCAACTGGCCGACCTCGGTCCCAGCCTGGCCGACCTTGCCCAGCGCCGGCACAAAGGGGAAAAACCCTAACAGTGTTACATCTTGGTCTGCCCTGGATCAGGCAAAGCGCCGGGCCTTGGATTACCCTCAAGACTAGAACCTTTGGCTCGGGCCCAAGGTCAATGCTGTTGCCAATCACAGAGGGAGAAACACCATGCCTGCCCGCGAACTGCAGCACCAACTGGACTTACTGCGCGAGCAACTGCAAAGCCAGCCCCCGGTTTCCGCCGAGCAACGCGAAGAACTCGTCGCCCTGGCGCAACAGATCGAACTGCAACTGGAACGGGAAGCCAGCGCCCCGGACACCAATCTGGTGGATGGCGTAAACCTTGCCGTCGAACGCTTTGAAGTGGAACACCCGACCATTGCCGGCACCTTGCGCAACATTGTGCAGAGCCTGGTGAGTATGGGGATCTAAACCTCCCGCCCATTAAAAAGCCCCGCATCTGCGGGGCTTTTTACTTGTTTAACAGCATCGCGGCTGAAGCCGCTCCTAGGAATAGCGGGATCCTGTGGGAGCGGCCGGTACGGCGCTCCGGTCAGCGGCGACTGCTCTACTGACGAACCAACCGCCGATTGTCCGGCTGGATCGCCGCCAAACTGCGGTACGGATTGATATCCAACCCACCGCGGCGCACATAGCGCGCATACACGGTCAGACTCTCCGGCTTCAGCAACCGTTGCAGGTCGAGAAAGATCCGCTCCACACACTGCTCATGGAAATCCGCGTGCTGGCGGAAGCTCACCAGATAGGCCAACAGGCTGGCGGCATCCAGGGCCGGGCCTGTGTAGCTGACCACCACCGTGCCCCAATCCGGCTGACCGGTGACCGGGCAGTTGGATTTCAGCAGGTGGCTGTGCAGGCTTTCTTCCACAACGCGGCTGCTGTCGCAACGCAGCAGTTCCGGCTGCGGCTGCGCGTAGTTGCTGATGACCACATCCAGCTCGTCGATGCACTGGCCAGGCAAAGCGCTGACGCCCTCGGTTTCCACCTCGCTGAGGCTGCGCACGCGCACAGCTACCGGCTTGCCGGCCGCTGCGCTGAGGTCTTTTTCCAGCACCGCCTGCAACTCGACCGCCGTGGCGAACACGCTCTGGTTCAGCGAGTTGAGGTACAGCTTGAAGGACTTGGATTCAATGATATTCGGCGAGTCGGCCGGGATAGCGAATTCGCCAATTGCCACCACCGGTTTGCCCGAAGGCAGCAGCCAGGACAGCTCGAAGCAATTCCAGAAATCCACGCCCTGGTAGGGCAAGGTCTCGGCCGTCAGGCCCAGCTCGGCCCATTTCGGCGCGCGGGGAATCGGGTACAGCAAGGACGGCGTATAGGTGGCGATGTACTCGCTGGCCTTGCCCAGGGGGGAATGTTCGACAGCGGAATGCATGGCGGCGACCTGAATGAAAAAACGCGGCAAGTGTATACAACTTGCCGCGTTTTTTTAACCGACAGCCAGCCTTACTGGCGCATCCCGCGACCGCTGACCAGCAAGCGCACACAGGCGATATACAGCACGGTGGTGGCGGCGAGCATAAAGGCAATGGCAATGCTGATACGGATATCCGACACACCGAGAATGCCATAGCGGAAGGCGTTGACCATATGCAGCACCGGGTTGGCCAGCGACACGGTCTGCCAGAATGGCGGCAGCAGGTTGATCGAGTAGAACACTCCGCCAAGGTAGGTCAGCGGCGTCAGCACGAAGGTCGGAATGATCGAGATGTCATCGAAGTTGCGTGCGTATACGGCATTGATAAAGCCGCACAGCGAGAAAATCGTCGCCGTCAGTAGCACCACCAGCACGGTGACACCGAGGTGATGCACCTGCAGCTTGGTAAAGAACAACGACAGCAAGGTGACGATAAAACCCACCGCCAAGCCGCGCAGTACCCCACCCACTACATAGCCGATCAGAATGGTGTGCGGCGACACCGGCGCCACCATCAGCTCTTCCACCGAGCGCTGAAACTTGCTGCCGAAGAAGCTCGACACCACGTTGCCGTAGGCATTGGTGATCACCGACATCATGATCAGACCGGGCACGATGTACTGCATATAGGTGAAGCCACCCATATCGCCGATCTGCCGGCCGATCAGGTTGCCGAAGATCACAAAGTACAGAACCATGGTGATGGCTGGCGGCAGCAGGGTTTGCGGCCAGATCCGCATAAAACGGCGCACTTCACGGTAAACGATGGTGTTCAGGGCAACCCAGTTGGCCTGCAGCTCGCTGTTCAGATACTCGGGCTTCATACCGCCACCTTCGCCAGGTTCTTCTCCACCAGGGACACGAACAGCTCCTCCAGGCGATTGGTTTTATTGCGCATGCTCAGCACCTGAATGTTCTGCTCGGCCAGTTGGCGGAACAGCTCGCTGATGCCCAGGCTTTTTTCCACTTGTACCGACAGCGTGTGGTCGTCGACCAATTGGGCCGGGTAACCCGGCAGGTTCGGCAGCAAGGTCAGCGAATCTTTCAGGTCGAGCAGGAAGGTTTCCACATGCAGCTTCTGCAGCAGCTTGCGCATGCTGGTGTTCTCGACGATCCGCCCGTGGTCGATGATGCCGATATTGCGGCACAGCTGTTCGGCCTCTTCCAGGTAGTGGGTGGTGAGAATAATGCTGATGCCCTGCTGATTGAGCTCGGTGAGAAAGGTCCACATCGAGCGGCGCAGTTCGATGTCCACACCGGCCGTGGGCTCGTCGAGAATCAGCAGACGCGGTTGGTGAATCAGCGCGCGGGCGATCATCAGGCGGCGCTTCATGCCACCGGACAATTCGCGGGAGGCCGAGTTGCGCTTGTCCCAGAGGCCCAACTGGGTCAGGTACTGCTCGGCGCGCTCTTTGGCTATGCGCAGCGGAATGCCGTAGTAGCCCGCCTGGGTGGTGACAATATCGAAGACTTTTTCGAACTGGTTGAAGTTGAATTCCTGCGGCACCACGCCCAGGCAGCGCTTGAGCTGCGAGGGTTCGCGGTCGAGGTCATGGCCGAACACGTTGACCGTGCCGCTGGATTTGGTCACCAGGGTCGACAGAATGCCGATGGTGGTGGATTTACCGGCACCGTTGGGGCCGAGCAAGGCGAAGAAATCACCCTCGGCTACATCCAGATCGATGCCGTGCAATGCTTGAAAACCGTTGCCGTACGTCTTGGTCAGGCCACGGATAGACAGGGCAGAACTCATAGGAAATACACACTTGAATTGGAAAATTGGAACGGGAAACAGGCGGCGCAGTTTATCGCCAGAACGGAAGCCAGCTAAACAGTTTCCCGGGCTGATGGGTATTGGCTCAAGTCAGCGCCGTCATCACCGCAGCCTGGTATGCCGGGCGTTGTTTCAGGCGCTCGTACCAGGCCTGCAAATTCGGTTGCTCGGGACGTTCGACGGGCATTTCGAACCAGGCATAGATAAAGCAGCCTAGCGGAATATCGCCCATGCCAAAGCTGGCACCGGAGAGGTAAGGCTGGCGGGCCAAGGCCTGCTCAGGCGCCGCCAACAGCTCGGCGCAACGCTTGAGCGCCGCGGCGATAACCTCGGGATTGCGCTGCTCGGGTGGCGTGCGCAGGGTGCCCCAGAACAGATCGCGAAACGGCAGGGCGAAAGTCGCCGTCCAGTCCATCCATTTGTCCGCCTGGGCGCGCTCGCCGGGGTCCTTGGCATACAGCACGCCGTCGGCATACTTCGCGGCCAGGTAACGCACGATGGCGTTGGACTCCCATAGCACCAGGCCGTCGTCTTCAATCACCGGCACCAGGCCATTGGGGTTCATTGCGCGGTAGTGCGGCTCGTTGACCACACCAAAAGCACCGCCCGCCTCGTGCCGCTGGTAAGGCACGGCCACTTCTTCGGCGGCCCACAGCGCTTTGCGCACGTTCGTGGAATTCTTGCGACCCCAAATCGTCAACATCCGGTGGTTTCCTTGTATGTCTGAAATTTCCGCCCAGGCATCCTACCTGCCTGAGCCAAAGAAAACAGAGCTGGAAATTGATGTTAGCTATCGAGGCGCTTCATGGTTCGCCGGTTTCAGCCGGCCACTTCCTTGTGCATATCACCCATCACCAGTGGTGCGTCGTCAGCGAACAGATGGGGATAGCAATGCTGCAGATGGGCGAAGAACAGCTGCTCCGGCAGGTCGGCAAACTGGCCGTGGTCGAGCAGGTATTCCATATGCCGCTGGCCGGCTTGGTTGTAAGGCTGGAACACGCTATCGGTCAGCCCATCGAACTCCAGCGGTGCCACCTTGAACAGCTGACACAGGGTCAGATTGAACGCCGGGGTGGCTTTTACCCAACGCCCCTCAAGGTACAGCTCGGTGTAACCATGCATGGCGAACACTTCACTGCGCAGCGCTTCGAGCAAGCGCGGGGTGGACAGATGGTTACGCACATCCGCCAGGCCAATGCGTGAAGGAATCCCGCAATGCCGGGCGCAGGCCGCCAGCAGAGTGGCCTTGGGCACGCAATAGCTTTCCCCGGCGAGCACGGCGGCGCTGCCTTTCAAGGTGTCGAGATCGCGGCTGAAGCTATAGGGGTTGTAGCGAATCTGATCGCGCACGGCGTAGTAAAGACTGACCGCCTGGTCACGCAGCTCGGGGCTTTCACCGCGATTAAGTTCTGCGAACTCAACTACGAGGGGGTGGTCACTATCAATGAAGCGGCCGGGGTCAAGGTACTCGCGCATAGGTCTCTCCAGAGGGCTTGCGGGTGGTGCCAGGCTCAGTCTAACGACACCCCATCGACCGCGCTCACGACGATAAGGCCAAGCTCGGCGCTCTTCTCGCCAGCGCCAACTACGCTTACGCGGTTGGTTCCCGGCCTGCCGTCTCATGGAGGAATTTGCATGCTCGCTGTCTGGTTACTGGTTCTGGTTGTGGGTGTGGCAGTACTTGCCCACCGTCGCATCTCTCCCCTTCCTGCCCTTGGCATCACCGCCGTTTACTTGGTGCTGATGGGTATTTATGGCCATGCACCCACTTGGCTGATGGCCATTCTCTGGCTGCTGCTGATCGCCATCACCGTGCCGCTGGTATTGCCGGAACTGCGCCGCAAGCTCTTCACTGCGCCGCTGTTCGCCTGGTTCCAGAAGGTGCTGCCGCCAATGTCGGAAACCGAGAAGGATGCTATCGAGGCCGGTACCGTGTGGTGGGACGGCCATCTGTTCAGCGGGCGTCCGGATTGGGACACCTTGCTCGCCTATCCCAAGGCGCAGCTCACGGAAGAAGAACAGACCTTTATCGACGGCCCCACTGAAGAACTCTGCGCGATGGTCACCGACTGGGACATCGGCCAACAGATGGACCTGCCGGAAAAAGCCTGGCAGCACATCAAACAGCACGGCTTCTTCGCCCTGATCATTCCCAAGGAGTACGGCGGTAAAGGCTTTTCTGCCTATGCCCACTCCCAAGTGGCGATGAAACTGGCCACCCGCAGCGGCGATCTGGCCTCCACGGTGATGGTGCCCAATTCCCTCGGCCCGGCCGAACTGTTACTGCATTACGGCACCGATGAGCAGCGGCAGCACTACCTGCCGCGCCTGGCCCGTGGCGACGATATCCCCTGCTTTGCCCTCACCGGCCCGCTGGCTGGCTCCGATGCCGGGGCCATGCCCGATGTCGGCATCATCTGCAAAGGCCAGTGGAATGGCGAAGAGGTGCTCGGGCTGCGTCTGACCTGGGAAAAGCGCTATATCACCCTGGGCCCGGTGGCTACCTTGCTGGGGCTGGCCTTCAAAGCCTATGACCCTGATCACCTGCTGGGTGACGAAGAAGACCTGGGCATCAGCCTGGCGCTGATTCCCACCGATACCCCCGGGGTAGAAATCGGCCGTCGCCATCTGCCCCTGGGTGCCGCCTTTATGAACGGGCCCAACTCCGGTAAGGACGTGTTTGTTCCGCTGGAGTTTCTGATTGGCGGCCAGGCCATGCTCGGCAAGGGCTGGATGATGCTGATGAACTGCCTGTCGGTCGGCCGCTCGATTTCCCTGCCGGCAGTCGGCACCGGTGCCGCCAAGTACACCAGCCTGGTCACCGGTCAGTACAGCCAGGTGCGCGAACAATTCAATGTGCCGCTGGCAGCCTTTGAAGGCATTCAGGAAGCGCTGGCACGGATTGGCGGCAACGCCTGGATGATGGATGCCGCGCGCATTCTTACCGCCAATGCGGTGGACCTCGGGGAAAAACCCTCGGTGCTCTCAGCGATCCTCAAGTATCACCTCACCGAACGCGGCCGCGAGTGCATCAGCCACGCTATGGATGTGCACGGCGGCAAGGGCATCATCATGGGCCCGAACAATTACCTGGGCCGCTCCTGGCAAGGCGCGCCGATCTTTATCACGGTGGAAGGCGCCAATATCCTTTCGCGCAATCTGATGATCTTTGGCCAGGGCGCAATTCGCTGCCACCCCTATGTACTCAAGGAAATGGCCCTGGCCGGCCGCGAAGACCGTGAGCAGGCCCTGGTGGAGTTCGATGAACTGCTGATACAGCACATTGGTTTCGCCATCAGCAACGCCGCCAGCAGCCTGATCCTCAGCCTGACCTTCGGCAAACTTGGCAGCGTGCCGGGCGACAACTTCAGCCAGCCGTATTTCCGCGCCCTCAACCGTCTGGCTGCTGCCTTCGCCATGCTCGCCGACTTCAGCATGATGCTGCTGGGCGGCGAGCTGAAACGCCGCGAACGCTTGTCGGCGCGCCTGGGCGATGTGCTGAGCAACCTGTACCTCGGCTCGGCCGCACTCAAGCGCTACCACGACCTCGACTACCCGGAGCACCTGCGCCCTTCCGTGGCCTGGGCCCTGGAAGAAAGCCTGGGCAAGGCCGAAGACGCCCTGGCCAATCTGCTGGCCAACTTCCCCAACCGCTTCTTTGGCTGCGTGCTGAGCTTGCTGGTGTTCCCGTTTGGCCGTCGGCACAAGGGCCCATCGGATGCCCTGGATGCCGAGATCGCCGGCATCATCGGCCGCCCGGCCGGCGACCCGGCGCTGGAAGCAGTACTGGCCGGCTGCTACCGGCCGCAAGCGCCGACCGATGCGGTCGGTGCGCTGCAGCATGCGGTGAACCTGCTGGGGGCCAGCCATGGGCTGTCGAAAAAGCTGCACGTGGCGGTGAAAGAAGGTCGTCTGAGCGCAAAGCCGGGCGAAAGCCTGATCGATGCGGCCGTGGCGGCTGGCGTGCTGCAAGCCGAAGAAGCGCAGAATCTGCGTGAGGCGGAAGCGGCGCGGCGTCGGGTGATCGACGTGGATGACTACGCCAAGGAAGACCTCAAGCTGGGGCGCGGCAAGATCCGTTAACCAGCCCCGCTGGTAGCAACACGACAATGGGCGCGGAGGCCTTTATACTTCGCGCCCGTTTTTGCTTCTGAGGAACTGTCCATGTCCAGCCCCTACCTCGATCACCACCTGGCCCTGTTGGCGCACTTGCGCAGCATTCTGGTGGCACTGGGCGAAGCCGAGCAGGTTCCCGAAGAAAGCCACTACTTGTTCCTGGAGCGCTTCGACGAACTGCTCACCCTGCTGCCGCAAGAGCCGGAGCAAAGCCTGTACCTGGGCCAGGACCTGATGTGCCAGGTGATCCACCGCTACCCGCAGATCGCCCACTTGGTGCCCCGCGACCTGCTGTGGTTCTTCGGCGGCGACTGCCTGCACTTTATGCCCGACGAAGAAATCACCCTGTTCCAGGCCCTCGACGAGCGCCGCTTTGAAGCCGAGCAGAACGACGAACCCTTCGACTGGGAGCGCGAAAAGCAATTCCTCACCATCCCGCAGGAAAGCGCCAAGCACTAAACCGCTAACGCACAAAAAAGCCCGCTCGGCATTCAGGCCAAGCGGGCTTTTTTATCGGCGGCGTTGCGAGCCTTTTTCCGCGCAAACAAAAACGCCGCTCAATGAGCGGCGTTTTTGTTTATTTGGAGCGGGAAACGAGACTCGAACTCGCGACCCCGACCTTGGCAAGGTCGTGCTCTACCAACTGAGCTATTCCCGCGGTACATCTACAACTTGAAGTGGCGTCCCCTAGGGGACTCGAACCCCTGTTACCGCCGTGAAAGGGCGGTGTCCTAGGCCACTAGACGAAGGGGACATCAACCTTTTTTACCAGCAACGCTTTACAGCACTGCCTTTGAATTTGGAGCGGGAAACGAGACTCGAACTCGCGACCCCGACCTTGGCAAGGTCGTGCTCTACCAACTGAGCTATTCCCGCATCTATACCGTACTGCTTGGAAAATGGCGTCCCCTAGGGGACTCGAACCCCTGTTACCGCCGTGAAAGGGCGGTGTCCTAGGCCACTAGACGAAGGGGACACAGGTTGTGCATGACGCACATTTTCCAACCTTCGAAGCGTCTGCTTGTTGCCTTACGCTGCGAAGTGGCGCGAATTCTAGGGAGCCTTTCGAAGGTCGTCAACACTTGAGTGAAAATTAATTTAAATCAATGACTTCTGCGTAGAAGTTGGCCGGTGCCTATCCGCGATAGCACATAGGCACTACACTCCGGCAGAACTCCAGCAGTCGAGAGGTTATAAAGGTGTCCCCACTCGTGATCACTCTACTGATAGTAGCCGGCATCGTGGTGCTGTTTCTGATCGGCTATATCAACCATATGGTAGAGAACAATAAGCTGGAGAAGGCCCGGCTCAAGGCGGACCTCGCCGATCGTATTCGTCGCTGCACTGACGTATCGGAGTCCCTCCCCGGCCAGTTCATGGCCCCTGCCCTCAAGCTGCTGCTAAGCCGCTTGATGCTGCAATTCGCCGAACGCCTGCTGGCGGTCGACAAGAGCCAGAACAGCGTCAAAGGGCGCGTTGAGGAACTACGCAGCCTGGTGGCCCAGGGCGACGCCATCCCGGTACGCAACCAGCCACAATTGATCAGCAACGAAGCCAAGGCCAAGGAAGTGCGCCTGACTCTGGAAACCCTGCATGGCCTGATCACCCGCGCCGCCCAGGAAAACCATCTGCCCCAGGGCGAGGCCAAGCAATGGCTGCAAGAGGTTCGGCACATTCTGGTGCAGCTGCATATCGAGCTGTTCACCAATGCCGGCCAGAACGCCTTGCAACAAGGTCAGCCAGGCCATGCGCGCCTGGCCTTCGAGCGCGGCGTGCAGTACATCCGCAAGCAACCGGATGCCAAACGCTACCAGACACCTCTGAGCGTTCTGGAAAAACAGCTGGCCCGCGCCAATGCCATGGTTCTGGAGAACACCAAGCCCGCGCTCGACGAAGCCAACGAGCTTACCGACGGCTTGAAATCCATGGATGGCGATGACGATTGGAAGAAGAAGAACATGTACGACTGAGGCTTTCTCAGCACGCACAAAAAAGCCCGGCTCGATGCCGGGCTTTTTTGTGCGTGCTGAAACGGTGGGGCTTCGCCTTTGGCTCAACCCAACCTACGCGCCCGCCAGGCCGTAGGCTGGGTTGAGTGCAACGAAGCTCGACTCGATTTCAGCACTCAGTCAACCGCAGAAAAATCGCTGCCAGCTTCTCGATACCTTGCTGATCTGCCTCGCTGAAACGCGCCAGCTTGGGGCTATCCAGATCCAGCACGCCGATCAACCGCCCTTCCTTCACCAAGGGCACCACCAGCTCGCTGTTGGAGGCGCTGTCGCAGGCGATATGGCCGGGGAACTCATGCACGTCCTCTACCCGCTGGGTCTGCAGGGTGCTCGCCGCTGCGCCGCACACGCCCTTGCCGAACGGAATACGTACACAGGCCACTTGACCCTGGAATGGACCCAGCACCAGCTGCTCCTGTTTATTCAGGTAGAAGCCGGCCCAGTTGAGGTCGTCCAGCTGGGTGTACAGAAACGCCGAAAACTGCGCGGCGTTGGCGACAAAATCACGCTCGTCGGCCAATAGCGCCTCAAGCTGCGCGGCCAGCAGGCCATAGCCTTGCAGCCCGGCACCGGTTTGCTGTAGATCGATCACGACTGTTTCTCCAGTAATTGCAGGCCCACCCAATTACGGGCGAACTGATAGGCACAACGGCCGTTACGGTTGCCGCGACTGGTGGCATAACGGGCGGCGAGCACGCCGAGTTCGTCATTCCAGGTCCAGTCGAGGTTGGATTGCTTGGCGAGCACGCCGATCCAGTGGCGTACCACGTCGTGGAAATGCTCTTGGGTAAAGGGATAGAAGGACAGCCACAGACCAAAACGGTCCGACAAGGCGATCTTGTCTTCCACCGCTTCGCTGGGGTGCAGCTCGCCATTGACCATCTTGCTGTCGAGATTGTCGCTCTCCTTTTCCGGCACTAGGTGGCGGCGGTTGGAGGTGGCGTACAGCAGCACGTTGTCGGGTGCCCGCTCCAGGGAGCCATCGAGCACGCTCTTGAGCACCCGGTAGTCGCCCTCGCCTGCTTCGAACGAGAGGTCATCGCAGAACAGCACAAAACGTTGCGGCAGCTTGGCGATCAGCTCGACGATGCGTGGCAGGTCGGCCAGGTAATCGCGTTCGATCTCGATCAGGCGCAAACCATCGCCTGCCAGCTCCGCCAGCAACGCGCGAACCAGCGACGACTTGCCAGTACCACGGGCGCCCCAGAGCAAGGCGTGGTTGGCCGGCAGACCGGCAACGAACTGACGGGTGTTGCGCGCCAGGTGATCACGCTGGGTGTCGACGCCGATCAGGTCGGTCAGCCGCAGGTCGAGGCTGACTTGCAGCGGCTGCAGGTAGCCGCCACGGCCCTCTCGGTGCCAGCGGGCGGCGATAGTGTGGTTCCAGTCCAGCTCGACACGCAGGGATGGCAACAATGGATCGAGCCGCGCCAACACCGCGTCGGCACGCTCCAGAAAGGCATTCAAACGGGAGTCCACGACTTACTCCTTTACAGGGGAAAAACTCGATGCCTCCACGGCAAGCGATAACGCTATTCAGCTATGCTTGCCAGGTGCTCAGAGACGAGGCTGGCTCATTACCCTATGGATATAACGCTCACCCATCGCCTGTCGTTCAAACAGGCCAGTCTGACGGTTCTCGTGGCGTTGATCCTCGGCACCTTGCTCAGCCTACTGCAGGTGAGCAGCGATTATGCCAGCGAAGACGCCTCGATCAACCGCGAGATACGTGCATTGCTGGAGATCAGCCATAACCCGGCGACCCGCATTGCTTACAACATCGACACCGAACTGGCCCAGGAACTGGTTGCCGGGCTTTTGCGTTCGCCCGCCGTGACCAGCGCGCAAATAGTCGATGACACCGGCACCAGCCTGGCCAGCGCCAAACGCCCGCGCATCGACAGCCCGTATCGGCTGTTCAGTGACCGCCTGTTTGGCCAGAGCCGGCACTTCGAAGACCCACTGTTCGTCAGCCATTCGCCCCAGGAAACCATCGGCCTGCTGCGCCTGGAGGTGGATACCTTCGCCTTTGGCAACAACTTCCTGCGCCGCTCCCTGGTCACCCTGCTCAGCGGCTTTGCCTACAGCCTGCTGCTGTCGATGATCTTGCTGGTGGTGTTCTATTTCATGCTCACCAAGCCGCTCACCGATGTGATCCAGGCCATCAGTGCCCGCGACCTGCGACGCCCGACCCGGCAAAAGCTGCCCTGCCCGGCCGGCCATGAAAACGATGAAATCGGCATTCTGGTGGACGTTACCAATCAGCAGCTGTCCAGCCTTTCGGAAGAAGTCGAGCACCGGCGCAAGGCCGAAGACCAGCTGACCCAATACCTGGGCGAGCTGGAAAACATCATTTCCGCGCGCACCAACGAGCTGAAAGCCAGCAACACCCGCCTGACCCTGTCCAATCAGGAACTGGAAACCGCCCGCGCCCAGGCCAACCAGATGGCGCTGGCCCGCGCCACTTTTCTGGCCAATATGAGCCACGAAATTCGCACCCCGCTCAATGGCCTGCTGGGCATGCTGGGGCTGACCCTGGACAGCCACCTCAGTGCCGAACAGCGCCAGCAGTTGGGCATTGCCCATAACTCGGGCAAGGTGCTGGTGGAATTGCTCAACGATATTCTCGACCTGTCCAAGTTCGAGGCCGGGCAGTTGGAGCTGGAGTCGATTCCCTTCGATTTCGCCACCCTGGTGGAAGACACCGCCAACCTGCTGTCGCAGAACGCCGCCAGCAACGTCGAATTGACCTGCCTGATCGACAACCGTCTGCCCGCCCTGCTGCTTGGCGACCCCACACGGGTGCGCCAGGTGGTCAGTAACCTGCTGTCCAACGCCCTGAAGTTCACCCATAGCGGGCGCGTTGATATCCGCATCAGCTACACCGCCCCCGGCGTGCGCATCACCGTGACCGACAGCGGCATCGGCATTGCCGAAGACGCCCAGGCGCGAATCTTCCAACCCTTCGCCCAGGCCGGCGCGACCATTACCCGGCAGTACGGCGGCACCGGCCTCGGCCTGGCCCTGACCCGCCAGCTGTGCGAAGCCATGCGCGGCACCCTGACGCTGAAATCGAAACTCGGCGCGGGCAGTGAATTCTGCGTACAACTGCCGCTGCAAAGCGCCGCACCGCCGGCGCTGCTCCCCGCCCTGCACGGCCGTGTGGTGGCGCTGTGCAGTGCGCAGAGCGGCCTGGCCGACTTGCTCGACAACTTGCTGCCGAACTGGAGCCTCACCTATCAGCGCCTGGACAGCAGCAGCCCGAAGCCGCTGCTGAGCGCCGACCTGGTGATCACTGATCGCGCCGAAACCCTCGCCACCCTGCGCGAGCACTTCAAGCACACCGTGCTGTTTATCAGCGCCTACGGCAGCTTCTTGCCCAGCGAGCAGGCGAGCACCCTGGCACCCATCGTCCAGCTACCCCGCCCGCTGTCCCGCGCCGCCCTGCACAAAGCCCTGCAACGCGCCCTCGATCCGGGCGGCGAGCCCATCGTCAGCGCGCCCGCCATGGGCGCACCCACTGCCCTGGGGCAGAAGCGCGTGCTGTTGGTGGAGGACAATCCGGTCAATCAGTTGGTGGCCAAAGGCATGCTGAGCAAGGCCGGCTGCGAAGTGGTGCTGGCCACCAATGGTGTCGAGGCTTTGGAGTTGCTGGAGCAGGAGCAGATCGATCTGGTCCTGATGGACTGCAATATGCCGGTGATGGATGGCTACGAGGCGACCCGGCGCATTCGCCAGCAGGCGCGTTGGGCCGATCTGCCAATCATCGCCCTGACCGCCAATGCCCTGCCGGATGAACGCGAGCGTTGCACCACGGCGGGCATGAACGACTACCTGGCCAAACCCTTCCGCCGCGACGAGCTGATCCACCTGCTCAGCCAGTGGCTGCCGGTTACGGCGCTGCTATAAAACGATCCAACAGGCCGCCGAGTTGCTCGCGCAGGCCATCGAGTTCGTCCAGATTGAAACCACTGGCACACAGCAACTGCTGCTTGAGGGGCAGCACCTGCGCTTTCAGCGCCGCCCCGTCGGCCGTCAGCGCCAGATGCACCTCCCGCTCATCGCGGGCGCTGCGCTGACGCACCAGCAGCCCCAGTTGCTCCAGGCGCTTGAGCAACGGCGTAAGGGTGCCGGAATCCAGCAACAAGCGCTCCCCCAGCGCCTTCACCGTTGGCTGCTCCGGTGCCGCCTGCTGCCACTCCCACAACACCAGCATCGCCAGGTATTGCGGGTAGGTCAGGCCCAACTGATCCAGCATCGGCTTGTAGCCACGGATCACCGCACGCGAGGCGGCGTACAGCTTGAAACACAGCTGCTGATCGAGCTGCAGCGCGGTGGCGGGGTCCAGTTGCGGTGCCGCTGGCGGCACTTGGTGTTGACTCATTAGCAATGGCTCACTTGAGCAGCGCTTCAATCTCGCTGGTCAATTCTTCGGGCTTGGTCAGGGGGGCAAAACGCTTGACCACTTTACCGTCCTGACCGATCAGAAACTTGGTGAAGTTCCATTTCACGCCCTGGCTACCGAGCAGGCCCGGCGCGCGCTTTTTCAGCTGCACGAACAGCGGGTGGGCGTCGCTGCCATTGACGTCGATCTTCTTGAACAGCGGAAAGCTCACGCCGTAGTTCAGCTCGCAGAACTCGGAAATCGCCCCTTCGTTGCCTGGCTCCTGCTTGCCGAACTGGTTGCAGGGGAAACCGAGAATCACCAGCCCCTGATCCTTGTAGGTCTGCCACAGCTCTTCCAGGCCTTTGTACTGCGGCGTGAAGCCACATTTGCTGGCGGTATTGACCACCAGCACGGCTTTGCCGCCGAAGTCGGCCAGGGTCTTTTGCTCACCTTTGATAGTGGTGGCGGGAATACTGAAAAGCGTGTCGCTCATAGCGGTAACTCCGAAGAGGGTGACGGGGACGGCGAACAAGATAGCTAACGATTAAATTGTACGCAATTCAATTTATGAACACCGTCAATCGCGCTGCCGCGCCGCAGGCCCCATAACATCCAGCAGCAAGGCCAACAGCACCGCTGCAGCGCCAATCCCGAACAACAGGGTGTAATTGCCGCCGCTGGCCGCGTACAAGTAGGAGTAAGCGTAGCCGGCCAACGCCTGGAACAGCGCAAAGGCCGTAGTGGCGCGGCTCCAGGCATGGTTCTGAGCACTTAGATCGCCCGGTAGCAACTGCTGGATCCGCCCCAGATTGACCGGCACGATGCCCGGTGGAAACGAACCGATCACCAGCACTGCAATCACCAGCGCCGGCACACTGTGGTTCAACGCCAGCAAGACAATGGCCAGGGCTTGCACACCCAGCACCAGGCGGCTGGTGCTGGCAAAACCGATGCGGTCGGCCAGGGCACCGTAGACCATCGGCCCGAGAATCGCGCCAATGCCGTATACCACCCACACCACCGCACCCCAATGCGCGCCCCATTGCAGGCCACGCGCCACGTAGTCCACCAAAAACACCATCATCGGCACCAGGGCCACCGCCATCAGCGCGTACTGGGCATACAGCAGCTTCATGGCCGTCGAGGTTTTTGCCGCACTGCCCGCCGCCGCCACCGCTGGCGCAGCGCCAGGCAACGAGGGCCAACCGGCCCAGCTGACCGCCGTCAGCAGCGCCGACAGCACGCCCAGACCAATCCAGGCTTGCTGCAGACCAAGCTGCAGTAACAGCGGCACCAGCGTGCCGGAAGCGGCGATTCCCAGGCCCAAGCCGAGGAAGATCGCCCCGCTCGCCAGACCTTTGCGCGCACCGGGAATAAACGGCAGCACATTGGTTGCCGCCAGCACCATGATCGCCCCGCCGGCCAGCCCGGAAACGAAACGCCAGACAAAGAACCACAGCACCGACAGCGGAAAGGCACAGGCCAGAAACGCCAGTGAAGCCAGCGCCATCATCAGCCGTAACGTCCAGGGCGCGCTCAGTTGCCGGGCCATGGGCCGACCACTGAGGGCGCCGGCCAAGTAACCGACCAGATTGGCAGCACCGAGGTACATCACATCATTGGCGGCAAACCACTGCGCCTCGATCAGCGACGGAATCAACGGTGTGTAGGCAAACCGCGCCAGGCCAATGCCCACCAGGCTGGCGCACAGGCCGGCAAGGATGGCGTGCATCACGCTGGGTTGGCGAGAATTGGCGGCGACGGTGGTAATGCGGGACTGACTGGACATACTGGGCTCGCTTGGCAAAAGGCTGATCGGCTGTCCGCGCCATCTTTGACATACCTGTCATGCTTGCTAGTGTTAGGAGCTGCCGCCTGCCTGTCAAGACAATATTGACAACACTGTCAAACAAGGTTGAAATCGCCGCCATGGCCGGAATCCGTCAATTCAATGAAGAACAAACCCTGGAGCGCGCGCTGGAAGTTTTCTGGCGCAAAGGCTTCGGCGCGACCTCCATGCCGGAACTGGCGGAGGCCACCGGCGTGCAACGCGGCTCGCTGTACAACGCTTATGGCGACAAGCAGGGACTGTTTCTCGCAGTGTTCGTCCGCTACCAGCAAGGCTTTCTCGCCGCCGCCAGTGAAACCCTGAAATCCACCGATACCCGCCAGGCCCTCAAGGCGTTTTTTGCCTTTGCCATCGCCTCGATGAAATCCGGCGAAGCGGCGCGCGGCTGCCTGTCGACAAAAACCACCGTGGACGAAAACGCCAGTGCCGAGCCCATCCGCGAGGTACTGCGGGGGATGGTCGCGGGCCTGGAAAACCTGCTGGCCGAACGCTTGCGCCAAGCCAGCGAACCATTGGCCCTGCCGATCGAAGACGCCGCTCGGCTGCTGGTCACCCTGACCCGCGGAATTGTCGTGATCGAACGCCTGTACCCCGACAGCGAACGCCTGCAGGCTACCGCCGATGCGTTGGTGGATCTGATCGTAGCGGTGCCATCGCCCGCTTGATCCTTGCCGTCACCTCATCGCTGCGCCGTGCCCGCTACGCATGTCACGGGGTGCTCAAGCGCTAGCGTAGGCGATAGCCACTGCCGATTTTTTCAGGTTGTAGTGGGCGATCAGGCGCATCACATAACCGATCTTCAGTGCGGTCGGGCCGAGAATCACGCCGGCGTGGGCCGCCACCAAAGTGGGCAGATTCAGGCTGCCTTCGTAGCCGTAAGCCACAAACACCCCCACCAGCAGCAGCGCCAGGCCACCGACCAGCAGTTGGTTGGAGATATGCAGAACGTTTTTCGGTGAGTTCAGGTAGGTAAACATGGTCCATCCTCCAATTGAGTGGTGGAAGTTTCTGGCTTCCGTAGCCAATCAATATCAGGATGCGTGCCAAGATTTATTTCCATATAAAACAGCAGCTTGAACCAACATAAGTCAAAACGACACAAAGCATACCGAAGTCATAACGACTCCAAGCAGTCAATTTAACCCAACAAACGTGAGCGCAGCGCACCTCCTATACTGCTCACACCCCTGCCGACGGAATCCACCATGTGGTTTATACCTGCCAGTCTGCTATTCGGACTGCTCGCCTCCAGCGCCCTCGCCCAGCAGCCCAGTGTCGACTTGTATATTCCGGATGCGATGCCGCTGGCGGCCGCCCAGGACCCCATGGGGCACGGCATGATCGGCGACGTGGCGCTGGAAGCGTTAAAACGGGCGGGGTATCAGGTAACGATCAAGACCGAACCCTGGTTGCGGGTGCAAAAACGCGTGCGCGAAGGCAAGAATCTGCTGTTGGTGCCGCTGTCGCGCACCCCGGAACGGGAAGATAAATACACCTGGGCCGCCGCGGTGCTCCCCCTGCCCCGGGCATTTTTCACCTTCGATAAGCCGGTGCAGACCTTTGAGCAGGCCCGTACCCGCTACCGCCGCGTTGGCGTCAGCATCGGTACCGCCCAGGAAGAAATCCTGCGTGCCCATGGCTTTCAGAGCGACCAGATCTACTCCCTGCACCTGGGCGATCACCCGCTGAAACTGCTTGAACTGAACCGCATCGACGCTTGGTTCACCACGGTGCCCGAAGGCCAGTATCACTGGGTGCGCACCACCAGCAAAGCACTGCTGAAAAGCCCGGAAATGGCCACCACCGATATGTATGTGGCCTGCTCGAAGAGCTGTGATGCGGAGCTGGTACAGGCACTGCGCAGCGCGGTCGAGGGGATGCGCGCGGACGGCAGTATCAAACGCATCACCGCCCGCTATCTGAACCCCGCGCGTTAAATCCCGCGACGACCCGGGTCTTCCGGTGGCGGTGCTTCTTCCTCGATATCTTCCAGGGTCAGCTCCATACCCCAATCGCCGGCATCCGCCACTTTGGCAACCGGTGCCACAGGTGCGGCAACCGGCGCGGCGGGCGCAGTCGGAGTTTCGCGGTAGAGCTTGAGTTTCAGGCGCACGTTGTTGGCCGAGTCGGCGTTCTTCACCGCCTCTTCTTCATCGATAGCGCCCTCGTTGACCAGCTCGATCAACGCCTGGTCGAAGGTCTGCATCCCCAGATTGCGCGACTTCTCCATGATTTCCTTGATCTCGCTAAGCTCACTGCGCTTGATCAGGTCACGCACCGTCGGCGTCCCCAGCAACACCTCCACGGCGGCACGGCGCTTACCGTCGGTGGTTTTCACCAAACGCTGGGAAACAAAGGCCTTGAGGTTGTTGCCCAGGTCATTGAGCAGCTGCGGGCGGCGCTCTTCCGGGAAGAAGTTAATGATGCGATCCAGCGCCTGGTTGGCGTTGTTGGCATGCAGCGTGGAAATCGCCAAGTGGCCGGTGTCGGCAAAGGCCAGGGCGTGCTCCATGGTTTCGCGGTCGCGGATCTCGCCAATCAGAATCACGTCCGGTGCCTGGCGCAGGGTGTTTTTCAACGCGGCGTGAAAGCTGCGGGTATCCACCCCCACTTCGCGCTGGTTGATGATCGATTTCTTGTGCCGGTGCACGTACTCCACCGGATCTTCGATGGTAATGATATGGCCGCCGCTATTGCGGTTGCGGTAGTCGATCAGTGCCGCCAGCGAGGTGGATTTGCCCGAACCGGTACCGCCAACGAACAACACCAGACCGCGTTTTTCCATCACGGTTTTCAGCAGGATTTCCGGCAGTTTGAGGTCTTCGAACTTGGGGATATCCATCTTGATATTGCGCGCCACGATCGACACTTCGTTGCGCTGCTTAAAGATATTGATACGGAAACGACCGATGCCGGCCAGAGAGATCGCCAGGTTCATCTCCAGCTCCTTCTCGAACTCGACCCGCTGCGCCGAATCCATGATCGAATCGGCCACCGCCGCGATCTCCCCCGACTTCAACGGCTCGGCACTGAGCGGCTTGAGTACGCCATTGAACTTGGCGCAGGGCGGTGCCCCGGTGGACAGGTAAAGATCTGAACCATCCTGGGTCGCCAGAATTTTCAGCATCGGGTTCAAGTCCATGGGCTACGCCTCCTTGGGTCGGTGGAACTAATACGGTAGGTCAAGATGAGCGAAAGACTCGCCAGCTAATTGGCGTCATTTCGACGACGCGGCGATAGTGGCACATTCCGACACCCGAACGTTTAGCTCGCTCGCTGCAATGCGACTAAGGCTGCAAAAAGTGAATACAACGGACAAACACCTAGCCCCTCGCCTCACCCGTTGCCCGATGCATAAAGCTCGGATAACCGTCCTCAGGCGTGACAATCTCGTGCGCAGTGGCAAAATTGCCGGCAATGACCCCCTGGAGGAAACGCCATGGCAATTCGTCTGGCAAAGCTTGAGGAAGCCTTTCCTGAAATACGGCAGCGTTTGGCGCGGGTCGAAACCACACTCCTGCATAGGGTCACCAAGGCCGACCTGATCAACGAAGTCGGCACCACCGGCCTGGCTGTGACCAACTTCCCAACCGAAATCACTCGACTGAAAGGCTCGATGATCCAATGGTTTATCGGCACCACGATGTTTCTGGTTGGCGGATTCGGCGCGATTGCATTTGGCCTTGCCCGAGCACTCAACTAAACCCTCGTTAACGTCCTGCCTTACCCAGCCCATACAAACACAGGAACTCCCCATGCCAAAAGCAATGGCCCGCCATATTCTGGTGAACACCGAGGCCGAAGCCGCCGCACTGAAAAAACGTATCGCCGCTGGCGAGGCGTTCGATGTGCTGGCAAAAAAATACTCCACCTGCCCTTCCGGCAAAAAAGGCGGCGACCTGGGCGAAGTACGCCCGGGGCAGATGGTGAAATCCATCGACCAGGTGATTTTCAAAAAGGAACTGCGCACCGTGCATGGCCCGGTAAAAAGCCAATTCGGTTATCACTTGGTGCAGGTGTTCTACCGCGACTGAAACTGCCAACCCAGCAGACCTGCAGGCCCGACACTTGCCGCTACCAGCAAGCAGGCAACTGCAGTACCTCCCCCCTTGCAACAAACCAGGCGATTTCGTGGAAAAATCCGTTGATCGTCGCGCGGCATCACTGCGCCAGACGGAAACGTTGCCTATTGGAAGCCGGCCCCACTCGCTGACACTGACCGCTCATTGCCAATTGAGGTGAGGCGAAATGCGCAGCTTATTACTTCGTGGGCTTCTGGCTGTTTATGCAACCGCGTTAACAGCCAACAATCTGGCGCAGGCCCAACCCGGCCAATGGGTCTATCGCATAGACAGTCGCCCGCCGGCGCTGATTTTTTCCCAGGGCTTTAGCAGTGAAGGTCAATCGCCCAATCTCTTCGACCATGTTTTTGCCAACTCCTGCAATGAAGAAGCGCCTGCCAGCAGGTCGATGTGGGTATCGGCCTCAGGACGTAGCGACAGCGCTCTGCAATTTGCTGAAATGGAAATCAGAGGTCGCGAACCCTTGGCCAGTCGAGAAGGCGAACGAGGTACCTGGCTTTACGAGATAAGCCCTGACAGCTCTTACCTGGACGTATATGGGGTGTTTCGCCAAGTCATTGAGGCGGGACGGAATGGACCGACCTATACCGAGGTAGATGCGGCGACTCTAAGAGACCTGCTGTATGCCCAGCATGTCGATACCTACCAGGAAGTGGTGACGCCCAGGATTTATCCCAGCCATATTTTCTCTGCGGTGTTCGTCACCCTGAGTCCGCAAACCGAGCACGCGGCAATCGTCGAAAACTCCATCGTCACTAACGCCGGCTACCAGCAACCGGCGACGCAACCCCTCGATCACGTCGATAACCTACCCAGGCTGGTGCCACCCGGCAGACCCACCGAATTCGTGCGTATGCGCCACCCGGTTATGGAGTTGTGCTTTATGGAATGCGACGGTGCCTACTCAGGAGCCAGAGCAAGCGAGCGAAAACGCCGCAGCCTGCTGAGCGGCGAGCCCTACTGCAAGGCCGCCCCTTCTGCGTCACAGCTCTTTATCGGTAGTGAAGACGAGTAATAAAAAAACCCGCCACGGCTAACCGGGGCGGGTTTTTTCATGCTCTAGCCTTAGTGACTTTTCAGCATATCGGCGGGGATGTGCTTGCCGATTTCAAACTTGCCGATGGCGGCACGGTGTACTTCGTCAGGGCCGTCGGCCAGACGCAGGGTACGCTGCATGGCGTACATATAGGCCAGCGGGGTGTCGTTGGAAACACCAGCGCCGCCGTGCATCTGAATGGCGCGATCAATCACTCGCAGGGCCACGTTCGGTGCCACGACTTTGATCTGGGCGATTTCACTTTTGGCCACTTTGTTGCCGACGGTGTCCATCATATAAGCCGCTTTCAGGGTCAACAGGCGCGCCATGTCGATCTCCATCCGCGAGTCGGCAATGATGTCGACGTTGCCGCCCAGACGCGCCAATGGCTTACCGAACGCAGTACGGCTAACGGCACGCTTGCACATCAATTCCAGGGCGCGCTCGGCCATGCCGATGGAGCGCATGCAGTGGTGAATACGGCCTGGGCCAAGGCGACCCTGGGCGATTTCGAAGCCACGGCCTTCACCCAACAACACGTTTTCGTAAGGTACGCGGACGTTTTCGAACAGCACTTCAGCATGGCCGTGTGGCGCGTCGTCGTAGCCGAAGACCGGCAGCGGACGAAGAATTTTCACACCAGGAGCATCGGTCGGAACCAGAATCATCGAGTGCTGCTGGTGGCGCGGACCGTCAGGATTGCTCAAGCCCATAAAGATCATGATTTTGCAGCGCGGGTCGCAAGCACCCGACGTCCACCATTTACGGCCGTTGATCACCCACTCATCACCCACGCGTTCGGCACGGGCGGCCATATTGGTGGCGTCAGACGAGGCCACCCCCGGCTCGGTCATGGCGAAGGCAGAGCGAATTTCTCCCGCCAACAGCGGCTCGAGGTAGCGTTTCTTCTGCTCTTCATTGGCGTAACGCACCAACACTTCCATGTTGCCGGTGTCCGGTGCCGAGCAGTTGAACGGCTCGGAACCCAGCAACGAGCGGCCCATGATTTCGGCCAGCGGCGCGTATTCCATATTGGTCAGGCCGGCACCCAGTTTCGATTCCGGCAGAAACAGGTTCCACAGGCCTTCGGCCTTGGCCTTGGCTTTCAGCTCTTCCATGATCGCGGTCGGCTGCCAGCGATCACCTTCGTTCACTTGAGCTTCGAACACCGCTTCGGCGGGATAGACATAAGCGTCCATGAATGCGGTAACGCGTTCGCGCAGTTCTTGAACCTTGGGGGAATAAGCGAAATCCATCGGAGACACCTTCTGACGGGCTGTTGGTGAGGTTGGAAAAGATCCTAGATCAGCGATGAAGATTTATCTAACCTATTCTCGGCGTGTATAAACATTCATCACCGATATATGATTGGCTGATACTGAGAACAATCCCAATAAGATCAGGAGCGCGTTGGCAATGAATCTGAGCAAGGTCGATCTGAACCTCTTTATCGTCTTCGACGCCATCTATACCGAGGCCAACCTGACCCGTGCCGGGCAGATTGTCGGTATCACCCAACCCGCCGTTTCCAACGCCCTGGCCCGCCTGCGCGAGACCTTTAACGACCCGCTGTTCGTCCGTACCGCGCAAGGCATGGTACCCACCCCCATGGCGCAGAACATCATCGGCCCAGTGCGAAATGCCCTGTCGCTGCTGCGTGTTTCCGTACAGGAAAGCCGCACCTTCAACCCCCTGCAAGCGAACAAGACCTACCGCATCAGCATGACCGACCTCACCGAGGAGATCATTCTGCCGCCGCTGTTCCAGCGTCTGCGCCGCCAGGCTCCGGCCGTGCAGATCGAAAGCTTTCTGTCGAAACGTCGCGAAACCACCAAGGAACTGGCCGCCGGCCGCCTGGACTTCGCCGTCGACGCGCCGCTGAACACCGACCCGCAAGTGCGCCACGTCAAACTGCTGTCTGACCGCTACGTTTGCGCAATCCGCAAAGGTCACCCGCTGGCCAAGGAAAAACTGACCCTGGATGAGTACATGTCGCTCACCCATATCCATATTTCCAGCCGCCGCAGTGGCCTCGGTTATGTCGACCTGACCCTCGGCAAGATGGGCATTCAGCGCAAGATCGCCCTGCGCTCGCAGCACTACCTGATGGCTTCGATGGTGATGCAGAAAACCGATATGGCCATGACCGTGCCCGAGCGTTTTGCCCGCAGCCATGACCTGCATTACGTCGGTGTGCCGGTGGAAGTGCCCGCCGTGGAAACCCACCTGTACTGGCATGAAAGCACCGACCAGGACCCAGCCAACCGCTGGATGCGCGAGCAGATGATCGAGCTGGCCCAGCAGGTCAGTGCTCAGGACGCCTGAAGCCCGGCGGCACTGCCGGAGGTGGTTTGCGCTCGATCCACAAATGGACTAATGTCAGTTACAAGTCCACTTGTGGAGATCCGCCATGTCACTCGCCAGCCCATCCAACAGCGTTGCCCTTGATCTCGACTCGGCTCACGCGGGCCATGTGGCGCTGAAGTTTTTCTTCAACCTGATGGAGAAATGGAACTGCACTGTTGAAGAACAGACTGTGCTGCTCGGCTCCATCGGCCGCAGCACGCTGTACAAATACCGCCAGCTGCCGGAAATCCGCTTGCCGCGCGACACCCTGGAACGGGTGTCGTATCTGATGGGCATCCATAAATCCCTGCGCATTCTGTTCGGCGACAAACCCTCAACCTACGAATGGATTCGCAAGGCAAACAGCGAAGCACCTTTCAACGGTATGAGCGCCTTGCAGTTAATGCTGGCCGGCAGCGTGATGGATATTGCCGTGGTACGTCGCTACCTGGATGGAGTACGTGGTTGAAACAACCGACTCAAGTTCTGCCTGCATGGATGCGGGCCTATCGCATCGTTTCCAGCTCCTTTCCGCCGATTTCGGTGTTCGAGGACGTTCTGGACCCCGCCGATCTCGAACAAGCCTTTCTGATTGAAAGCCTGACCAACGACCGCCTGCGCGAAGAAGCCGGCCTGCTTAGCCATGTGGCAGCGGAAGACCGCGTCTGCGGCCCCGGTGCCTCGCCATTGATGGCGGCCTTTACCCATGTCGGTGCCAAAAGTCGCTTCACCGACGGCCAATATGGCGTGTACTACTGCGGCAACACCCTGCAGACCGCCATCGCCGAAACCCGCTACCACCGCGAACGCTTTCTGCGCGCCACCCACGAGCCGAGTATGGAGCTGACCCTGCGCACTTATGTGTGCAAGGTGGTGCAGCCGCTGGACGATATTCGCCAGGGCTTCGAAGAACTGTACGACCCTGATCCCGATGCCTATGCCCTGCCCCAACGTTTCGCTGCCGAGCGGCGCAAACAGCGCTCCTGGGGCTTGCTGTACCGCAGCGTGCGGCACGCCGAAGGCGAATGCGCGGCGCTGTTTCGCCCGCCGGCCGCCAGCATTCCGGTGCAGGGTGAGCACCTGCGTTATGTGTGGGACGGCCAATTGCAACAGATCACTCAAGTATTCACCCTCAAAGCCATCGCTTGACCGCCGCCGCTGATTATCTGGATAGCCCCCGATGCTTAAGAAAAGCTTTAACTCCCTGCTGACCACCTGGCTGGCGGGGCTGATCGTATTGTTGCCGCTGACCCTTACCCTGATGCTGCTGACCTGGGTGGTCAGCCTGCTCAATCGCCTGATCGGCCCGTCCACCTATATCGGCAAGCTGTTTGCCGCCATGGGCCAACCCTTTGCCAGCAACACCTACCTCGCCTATGGCCTGGGTACGGTATTGCTGGTGATCGCCGTTTACCTACTCGGCCTCGCCGTTCAGCTGGGTCTGCGCAAGCCGCTAGCCTGGTTGACCGACGTGACCCTGCGGCGCATCCCGCTGTTCGGCAAGCTGTATAACCTCGCCGATCGCTTCGTGGCCCTGCTGGAGAAAAAAGAAGACGCCGATATCAACGCCATGAGCCCGGTCTGGTGTTTTTTCGGCGGTGATGGTGTGGCCGTGCTGGCGCTGATGCCCAATCCGCAGCCCATCGATATCGACGGCCGCCGTTACTACGCCGTGCTGGTGCCCACCGCGCCTATCCCGATTGGCGGCGGCTTGCTGTATGTGCCGGTGGAATGGGTCAAGCCGGCCAACATCGGCGTCGATGCCTTTACCAGTATCTATGTGTCCATGGGTATCAACCCGCCGCCACCCAGTCCCCGTCCAACCGAATAAGCGCGGTACAGCGGAAAAACCCGCCTTGACGCTGTAGGGAAATCTGCTTTACGTTAACGTAAAGGTAAGAACCCCCTAGAGCGTTTTCCCATGCCGACCACTTACAGCATTTCCGACCTTGCCCGCGAGCTGGACATCACCACCCGGGCCATTCGCTTCTACGAAGAACAAGGCATGCTCAGCCCCGAGCGACGCGGCCAGGAACGTATCTATTCGGCGCGCGACAAGGTCTCCCTGAAGCTGATTCTGCGTGGCAAGCGCATCGGTTTTTCCCTGGCTGAATGCCGCGAGCTGATCGAGCTCTACGACCCCAGCGGCAACCACAAACAACTAGAAACCTTTATGCGCAAGATCGCCGAGCGCCGCGAACAGCTGCGCCAGCAATTGCTCGATATCGAACAGATGCAGCTGGAGCTGGACACCGCCGAAGAGCGCTGCCTGGCCGCTATGGCGCAGATTCCCGCCTAAGACTTCAAGGCAGGCCCACAAGGCCGACACCCAACAAAAACAAGCAGCAGGTGCCCCCCATGAGCTATCCCTCCCTCAACTTTGCCCTCGGCGAAACCATCGACATGCTGCGCGATCAGGTGCAAGCCTTCGTCGCCGCCGAACTGGCACCACGTGCAGCGGCCATCGACAGCGACAACCTGTTCCCCGCCGATATGTGGCGTAAGTTCGGCGACATGGGCCTGCTCGGCATCACCGTCAGCGAGGAATACGGCGGCGCCGGCCTCGGTTACCTGGCCCACGTGGTGGCCATCGAGGAAATCAGCCGGGGTTCGGCCTCTGTGGGCCTGTCCTATGGCGCGCACTCCAACCTGTGCGTCAACCAGATCAACCGCAACGGCACGGCCGCCCAGAAAGCCAAGTACCTGCCCAAGCTGATCAGCGGCGAACATATCGGTGCCCTGGCCATGAGCGAGCCGAATGCCGGTTCCGATGTGGTATCGATGAAGCTGCGCGCCGACAAACGCGGCGGCCACTACGTGCTCAACGGCAGCAAGACCTGGATCACCAACGGCCCGGACGCCAACACCTACGTGATCTACGCCAAGACCGATCTGGAAAAAGGCGCCCACGGCATCACTGCGTTTATTGTCGAGCGCGACTGGAAAGGTTTCTCCCGCAGCAGCAAATTCGACAAGCTCGGCATGCGCGGCTCCAACACCTGCGAGCTGTTTTTCGATGATGTGGAAGTGCCGGAAGAAAATATCCTCGGCGTGCTCAATGGCGGCGTGAAAGTGCTGATGAGCGGCCTCGACTACGAGCGCGTCGTCCTCTCGGGCGGCCCCATCGGCATCATGCAGGCGTGCATGGACGTGGTGGTTCCTTATATCCACGACCGTAAACAGTTCGGCCAGGCCATCGGCGAATTCCAGCTGATCCAGGGCAAAGTCGCCGATATGTACACCCAGCTCAACGCCAGTCGCGCCTACCTGTATGCCGTGGCCAATGCCTGCGACCGTGGCGAGACCACCCGCAAGGACGCCGCCGGGGTGATTCTCTACAGCGCCGAGCGCGCTACGCAGATGGCCCTGGATGCGATCCAGATTCTCGGTGGCAACGGCTATATCAACGAATTCCCCACCGGCCGCCTCCTGCGCGACGCCAAGCTCTACGAAATCGGTGCCGGCACCAGCGAAATCCGCCGCATGCTGATTGGCCGCGAGCTGTTCAACGAAACCCGCTGAAGCCCAGCCCTACCTCGACCGTAGGAGCGGCTTCAGCCGCGATGCCCTTGTTTTTAAAAAAAATCGGCTTAATCCCCACCAAACAAAAAAAAAAAATCATTAACGTTTTGACCCCAAATGCAAACAAAAACAACCAAAA